>JAZRXT010000024.1:0-17157 GCA_045600365.1 Kiritimatiellia bacterium
ACCTGCTTGCCGAACACGTTCGAATGCTCCAGCACAAGCTCGCCGCCGGAAACGCGCACCGCACTCGCATTCGGCCACGCGCCGTCTTCGGCCGCAAGACGATAGTATGGGTTCGCCGAACCGCGCTTGAGGTCGAAGGTCTCGTTGGTCGTCTTCGCCCGCCGCAGGAAGACGAGCGTGCCCGAGACGACCTCGACATTGCCCGTCGACGAACTCTCGCGCATCATCGAGCGAACCATGCCGGCCGTCGCCTCGTACGAGAGCGTCACGCCCCCTTCCCAATAGCCCTTGTCGGCCGTCTCGTAGCCATAACTGTCGGCCTTGCTCAGGCCCGTATCTGAAAAGCCCTGGGTGTAGTTGTGGCTGGCCAGATAGCTATTGTCCGTCTGCAGATGCAGCGTCGCCGATGTCGCCGAGTAGACATGACCTCCGGAACTGTTCCCGGCGGCATGCGCGGACAACTGATTGAGAGACTGGTCATAGCCGTTGAGGTCGAGGACAAAGGTACCCTTGGCGTTAATATCCGTCTGCTGGGTACCGTCCGAACTCCCGCCGCCACCAGATGCGGTTTGACGCCGCGTATTCGCCTTGGTGATCACATACGGTCCCATCGCCTTCAGGCGACCCCCATTCCACGCACCATAGTTGCCGGTCAGACGATTCTTGTCCTTCCAAAGCTCCACCGTCACCGTCTCCTGCAATTGTGAACGATCGCGAATATGCATGGAGTCCTTGAAGACGATCGTTCCGGCACCTTTCAGGGTACCGCCGTCTCGGCTCATGAAAAGCTTGTTGAAGGTAATCGTCGAACCGGCTGGAGCCGTGATGCTGCAACTCTGTCCGTTTGTGGCGCAGACGAAACCGTCAAACGTAAGGTTGTGCCCTGCCGTCGGGGCGATCGTCCCGCCCGTACTGAACCAGATGTCGCGCTGAACGGTGATGTCATCCGCGAACTGCGGGAACTTCGTGTGGATGTACGCCGGACTGCCGCCAGCCGGACCGAGTGCGCCGGTCGCGTTAAACTTGACCTGCATATTGGTGACGAACACAGGACCCATCCAGTTCGGCGACGCGGCGTTCAGGTTGAGCATGTTCGAACCAGTTCCCTTGATCCAGAGATCACCCCCGCCGATGTTGGCGATGTCGCCGTTGATCGAGAGCGATCCCGAGCCGATATTCCAGGTCTGTCCGCCCACGAGCGCCACCTGTCCGTCGGCACTCCCGACGGTGAGCGCACCGTTCGCCGTGTTGACGAGGCCCGCCGAACCAAGCCACAGTTCCTTGCCCGTCGCCGCCGCAAGCGAAAACGGCCCGATGCCAAAGGTAAAGCCCTTCACCCACACGTCCGTATCGGCGACAAACGAGCTGCCGCCCGCGACAGTGACCTGTGCGCTACCGTCATTGAGGGCAGGCAGTTCCTCAGCGCCGTTCCAGTTGGCGAGCGTCGTCGCGTTGCCCGCGCCGTTCCAGGTCACCGCAACGGATTCCGGCGACACGATTTCACCGACGAACAGGCGACCGCCACCTTCGATCCAATCCTTTTGCGTACCGATATTACCAGTTCCGGTATAGATGCCGCTTGTCAAGGTTTCTTCACCGACAGTAACCGATCTGACGAAAAGTTTCATTCCGGCGGGCACGGCGAGCTTGCCGCCGTTCGTCAGCTCGACCGGCACGGTGCAGGTGTTCGACAACGCATCGGCGACGGCAAAGCGGCTCGTAGATCCGTCGACCGTGAGACTCGTCAGCGCGGTAAAGCCAGCACCATCAGCAATGCGAACCGTGCCGTTCTTGACCGTAAGGATGCCAGCCGTCGGCGATACCGTCTTGCGGAACGTGAACGTCTTCGCGCTGTCGGTCGGCTCCCACACGAGGCCCGCGTGGCTTTTGAACGTTCCGGAGAAGGACTGGTCGACCATCTGGTCGCCGAACATGTGGATGAAGCAACGCGCGTCCTGACCCGACACGTAATGGGACGACCCCGTCACGTTCTCGGTTTCGCTAAGTTTGCAGTTGCTGAGTTCGAGGCTGGCGATGCCATAGTCAGCATCAAAGCAATTGACACTCAGCGCCGTATTGTTACCATCGAACTGGATGTCGCAGTCGCGCACCCAATAGTACTGGCGCATGTCAAGCGTACCATTCTGAATCTTCACTGCACCGAAGACAAACTTGCGGTTGGGATAATAACCAGTCGTCAGATTGCGGGCTTCGGTGTAAACCTTCGAACCATTGACCGGCGCATAGCCCTGGCTGTTCCGCACCGTGCCGCCGCCCTTGATGACCAGCGTGACGGAAGCACTGCCATACAGGCTCTTCTGAATGTAGTGGGTTTTACCAGATGCAATGTCAAAGACAAATTCGCCTGCATCTTTGATGTACACATTACTGTTATAAGTTGCATTGGCAGTCGCAGACAACCCCGTGCCTCCGGCGATGAACGTGGGCGTACCTTGGTTGCTGCCACCGCCTGCCTCAAACACAACCGACGGGAATCCGACCGAGGTGCCAAAGTCCTCGCCGAAGTCTCCGGCCCCCGACTTGAAGATCACGCTGTCACCGTCCTTGGGGATGCCATGTTCGCCCGTCGCGACATTCTGCCAGTTGTCAGGGCTTCTGAACGCATAGCCATAATGGGTTCCACCCCCTGCATATGTCGTGCACGAGACCTTGCCGAGCCAATACCACGTATCGGCGGATGAGGCAAACGGAAAACCGGCGGCAATTACCGCCGCCAACGCGAATGAACGCCCAATACGCGAATTCAGTGCGCCGCGCTTGCCATCAAACTCAGTGTTCGACATATACGCTACTCCTTTTTGATGATGACGGACTCCTCCCAGACAGAATCCTCTCGCCGCGTATTTTAGCAAAACAAATAACCAAAGTCAACAATATAATTCAGATTTTAAAAAGGGGGGGGGAGAGAAAGTTATTTATGACCAACAAAACACTTCTCCACCGATTCATGAGCGAAGCGAATTTAACTCCTCGCCGCCGTTTCCAGTACTTTCACCACCCGCCAGCCGCCCCAGACGAGCAATCTCCACGGCTTGATGTTGCGAACCACTTTGACCACCCTGTTTTCCCTGTCGAGAAAGTAGGCGTCAATCGGGAACGACATGAAGCAGGTATGGATGGCATTGCAGCGCTCAATGAGGAGGCCTTCGTGCGGTGCAAGCGCCTTCCGCCCGATGAGTCCGCGCGAACGCTCCCAGAACGTCCGCGCGACCTGCGCCCTGAATCCAAGTATCTCGACCGTCTTCAAGACAACCCTTTACATCGGCTAGTGGTGTGCGGCGCTGAACGTATAGCGCACGCCTCCGTCCGGCTCACTCACGCCGACCAGCGGCACATTCTCAGTCGTGCCGTCAAGACCAAGCACTCTGGCATGGTCGGCGGCACCGGCGATCACCGACACCATCGCCGAAGCGAATATTGCAGGCATCATTCTTCTCGTCTCACGCTCCGTTGTTCTCACTTGAACAATTCGGCGGCGAATTCCATCTTCTTCGCCTTCACTTCCTTGAGGAAGAGCTTTGCAAAATGCTTCGCCCCCATTCGCGAAGGATGGCAGGTGTCCACGCCATTGTGCTGCAACAGATACCAGCATCGCGCCTCGTCGGGTCCAACCCGGTCCAGCTCGGCGTTGATCAGCGCAAAGAGGTCGACGAAAGGCACGTTCTTCGCCTCTGCCACCTCGCGCGTGATCGCGTTGCGCCGCTCGAGCGCCGGATTGGGGGCATGGCGTCCCTCGGCTGTGAACTTGTGGTAGGCGGTCGTAGAGACGAGAATGGGGCGAGCGCCGCGCGCACGCGCCTCGTCGACGAACGCGGTCATGTTCGTGCGGAAGGTCTCCTCGCTGGTGGAGCGCTTCGGGTCGTTCGCGAGGTCGTTGATGCCGAACTGCACCAGCACCCAGTCGCCCTTGCGCACGCGTCCAAGCAGCGTCCTCCACTTGCCCTCGTCCCGATACGAGCGCGAGGAACGTCCGCCCACGGCCTGATTGTCGATCGCGACGTCGGGCCGCAGGAACGGCGCGAGATTGTCGCCCCAGCTGCCGTTGCTCGAATCCGCCGGACGCGGCGCCAGCGTGGAGTCGCCCGCGAAGATGAGCTGCCGCGGGCCCTTGAAGCCGGTCGCAAGCAGCGTGACGCCCAGCGAGCCGATCTCGAACTCCTCCCCCGGCTTCCAGGTGCCGACGGGAACGAGGTGCGGGTGCTCCTTGTCGAGCACGTAGCGCGTGAACACGGTTCCGGGAGGAACGCCCTTCACCACCGGCGCCACGCGGCGGTCCTTGTCGCGGTAGTGGCGCTCGCGGGTGTTGACGAGCAGCAGGGCGAAGTCCTTGCCATCCGTGGCGGCGGCGGCGTTGAAGCGCTCCTCGGCGCAGATGGTCCTGGCGGCGCCGCCCAGACGGTAGAGTTCGTTCCACGCGCGGAATGATTCGTAGCATGGCGTGGTCGTCTGCGACGGGAAGCGGAAGAGCCCGCAGTAGGCCCGGCTCGGAAGCGCATCGTAGTAGTGCGCCATGTCCACGGGCGCGGCCTGCAGGTGGCAGAAGATGTCGGCGCAGAACGATGCGCCTGGCATCTCCTTCATGCCATCGAATCCGTGCGAATAAGAGTTCCATTCGTCAAGAATGCTCTCGGTGCACCCGAGACCGAATTCGTCGAGCGTCTGCCGCACGAAGCGCGCATGCGTGGCGACGCGCGCCGGTGACTGGGCCTCCCCGTGGTAGTAGAAGTGCCAGCTGAAGAAGTCGAGCGGCGCGCGCGTTTCAGGCGCCGTCACGTATGCGCAGAAATCGCGGAACCAGGGGATGAAGGTCCGCATGAATCTAAGATCGCCGCCGAAACCGTCCGCCTTGTTCGTGGGATCGTCGCATAGATACACCCCGCAGCTGCCGTAGCCCCCCACCTTGATGTTGGGAAAGCATTTCTTCAGGTGCCGGGCCACAGTGCCGTAGAGGTCGAAGAACTGCTGTCGCGTACCACGCCACATCGCGGTGCCCTCCGGCTCGTTCCACACCTCCCAGTAGACGATGTTCCACCTGAAGCCGTTCGCCCAGCCCTCGTTGTAGTGACGCACCACGTGCTCGCAGATCCGCGCCCACTTCGCGAAGTCCTTCGGGGGATAGGTGTTGTAGGCCTTGATGTGGCCGCGCGTCTCGATCGTCACCCCAAGGCGGTAGAAGATATCGCACCCGGCGGCGACGATCGGCTTCAGGAAGGCGTCCGTGAAGGCGAAGTCGTAGCTGGCCGGGTCGTTTTCATCCGCTGCGAAATCGGGGAAGATGTTCGGAATGTCCACGTAGTGCGTGCCGCCCCACGAGCCGCAGGTGTCGTGCAGGCGCACGGACGGAATACCGGCCTGCGCGAGATCGCGCTGCTCGTCGTAGCGTATCGGCGCGTTGTTGACCCCGTGCAGCGGCTTGATGCGCCCGGTCGGCTCCGCGAAATCGACCGTGATCTCTCCCGCCCCAACCAGGCCGGCGAGCGCCAACGCAGTGGCCAACATGCATTTCCTGAATCTCATTGCCTTCCTCCGTTCTGTCTTGGTGATCAAACAACCTTCACGGCGAACATCTCCTTGTCGCCGTTCGGCGCGAGAGCGAGCACCACGCTCTCTCCCTGCGTCTTTCCCGTGAACGTTCCGTCGGCGGAAATTTCCGCAACGTCGTTGAAATACTCGTAGGTCTTGGAGTAGGTACCGGGAATCGGATGGCGCACCGCGCGGTGCGCATCGTAGCAGGCCCACTTGAAATCGCCCTTCAGCGTCTTCGCCCTGAACGCGAGCGGAGAGCCCACCTTGGCGGACAGCTGCTTCAGATGCAGGGTGCGGTCACCGCCGCCGCCCACGCGAACGAACGAGAGCGTGTCGGCCGCGCGGTCGAACTGGACAACGTCGAAGGTCTGTTCGAAGATCGTGCCCCGCTTCTTCTTCGGCAGATCCGGGCACCACGGTTTCGAACGCAGAATGTAGTCGCTGTAGCTGGCGTCGCAAGGTTCGGTGACGTACCAGAGACCGTCAAGGAACGTCTGGCGCTCGCTGTGGCGGTGGCCGGTGAGATCGACGAGCACGCGCCCCCTTCCGCTCGCCTGGAAATTGGTCACCAGCTTCCGCAGGGGAGCGAGCGTGCCGTCGCCGTCGACGATCGGAGCGAGCGGAATATGGTGCATCAACACCACGTCCCAACCCGCCGGCACCGTGCCGAACGAGTTCTTCTCGAGCCACTCCACCTGACGCTGCGAGATGGTGTTGCCGCCCGTCTCGCTGGTGTCGGCCACGATGAAGCGGATGCGCTCGGCGGCGAGATCGTAGTGGTAGTAGCAGGCATTCGGATTGTCCCTGTCGGTCACGAGTCTGGGGAAGGTCTTCGTGTCCATCAGCACGTCGCGCGTTCGCCTGGCGTCGTAGTTGTAGGCCTCCTTCGCCTTCGAGTTCGCGCGGATGTGGAAATCATGGTTTCCCTTGGCGGCGAGATAGTCGCAGCCGAGCGCCTCGATGGCGCCCATCCACTCGCCGCGGTACGTGGCAACAACCTTGTCGAGCAGCTCGTTCGCGCCGAAGGCAGGGGGGATGTCGCCGCCAAAGGCGACGAGCTTCACGCCAGTATCGGCGGCGAGCCTAGCGATAAGCTTCGGCGTCATCCCGTGGTTGGAAGGCAGATGGATGTCGCTGAAGAAGACGAACGACATGGTTCGCCTCCCGCGCCGGATCTTCGCGGACACTCCGGCAAGATAGTCGCCGTAGTAGGCGGGCAGCCCCACCTCGGCGGCAAACGCGCGCCAGTCGCCGAGCGTCATCACGCCGGCCGCGCCGAGAACTGTTTCAAGAAAGGTCCTTCTGTTCATGGATCACACTCCTTTGTCATGCGGAACCTCCACGACGCGCCAGCGCCGGAAGAAGAAGAAAAACGAGATGCACACGCACACCGCCCCGATCAGGTAGGCGACGCCGAGAATCGCGAAGCCGATCTCGAAGCCGCGCATGCCCATGCGCTTCGAAAGGGCACCTATCATCAGCGGGGAAAGCGAACCCACGAAGAACGCGAGCATCGTCATCATCCCCTCGGCAGAGGAACGGTTCTCGGGCGGGATCACGTCGAAGAGCGAGGTGTGGGTGTTAACCTCCAGAAGGCCGCGGAAGACGCCATACATCGTCACCGCCGCCCAGGCTCCGGCGACGGACGGCGCGAAGCCGAAGCAGACAAGCGCCGGCGCACCCAGCAGGAGAGAGACGGTTTGCAGACCCAGCCGGAAGCGCGGGTGCTTGCGAACCATGAAATCGGTGAGGATGGCGCCCAGCATGATCGCGGCGAAGGCGGCCACGTGGTGGTAGAGCATCGTGCCGCTGCCGGCCGCGCCCACCGAGAGGTTGAAGCGGCGCGCCATGTACTTCGGGGCCCAGCTCAGGTAGGCGTTGTTCGCGAACACCGCCGCCACGAACCCCACCGTGGTCAGCATCGCCGCCGGATTGCCGAAATAGACCTTGATCGAGGATAGCACCGAGACGCTCGGCCTGGATCCGCGCCGTTCGCCGCCGCCGTCCTTCAGCAGAAAGATGAAGACAATGCCCAGCAGGAATCCCAGTCCGCCGAAGGTGAAGAACACCGGGCGCCATCCGCCGAAGAGGTGGAGCGAGTACGCCACCAGCGCACCTGAGAACATGAGACCGGTGTAGAGCGCCCCCTGGTGGATCGACATCGCGATAGAACGCGTCTCGCGGTGGTGCGCCGCGATGAGCGCGTATGCGCTCGGCGCGTAGAAGCTCTCGCCGCCGCCCGTGGCGATCGACCGGAAGAAGATGAGCCCGCACATCCCCCCCACCAGACCGGTGCACGCGGTCATGAGCGACCAGAAGAGAAGCGAGACGGTGATGATCCACTTGCGCGAGAAGCGATCCCCGAGAAAACCGGCGAGCGGCGTCGCGATCGCGAGCGTGCAGAAGAGCGAGGTGTTGATCCAGCCGATCTGCAGATCGTCCAGGTGAAGCTCCTCCTGGATCGGGATCGTGAGCAGTCCGAAGAGGACGCGGTCCGCCTGGTGAAAGAAGAACGCCATCGCCAGCATGGCGAGCATTAACCACTTGTAGCTGTTTTTCATAGTCGGAGTATTGCCAGGTTAGAAGATACGGACGGCATGGCCGTCATTTCTCTCTCATCTTGGACGTGTCGTCCTCGCAGTATGCAGGCAGCAGCTGGCTCGTCGCGCCGCCATCCTGCACGAGACGGGCGCCCTGGAACGTGCGCGCGGCGGGCGAGGCGAGGAAGGCCACAGTCTCGGCCACGTCCTCACCAGTCGACTCGCGCCCAATCGGCACGTTCGCCCGGCGCTGGGCCACGATCTCGTCGGTGAGGAACTCCCAGCGGCTGGTGCGGATGATTCCGGGCGCCACCATGTTGACGCGGATGCCGAGCGGACCAAGATCGACCGCCAGGGACTTGACGAGCGAGTCCATCCCGCCCTTGACCGACACGTACGACGTGCGGTTGCGCGAGACCCGTTCCGAGGAGTTCGACCCCACGACGACCACCACGCCGCACTGGTTCGTGTAGGCGTCGCGCTCCTGCTGGAGGAAGAAGCGCTTCGCCGCGCCCTTCACGACCCGGAAGCAGCCGAGCAGATTGGTGTTGATCACCTCTAGGAACTGTTCCTCGGTCATGTCAAGCGGGCCGCCCTGGCCGAGCCCGAAGTGCGCCGCATTGGAGACGACGACATCGAGCCGGCCTGCCTCCCTGGCGACGACGTCGAAGAACGCCTCCACGTCCTCCTTTTTCGAAACGTCGCACTTCACCCCGGCCCAGTTCGTGAAACCACTGGCCGCGAGCGCGTCGCGCCCCGCCTGCGTGGACTCCTCGGAAGACCCGCAGAAGAACACCCGCGCGCCCTCCGCCAGAAACTTCTTCACGATGGCAAGCCCGGTGTTTCTGTTCCCGCCCGTAACTGCCACCACCTTGTTCTCGAATGTCCTCATTTGCCTTCCCTCGCATTTTCCGCGATTTCCACGCAGCGGCGGCAGAGCGCGGTGATCTTCGCCCAGTCTCCCGCCTTGATGTCGGCCGTCTTCGCCATGTAGCTGCCGCCGCACGCCGCCACGAACGGCTTGGCGAGATAGGCGCCGATGTTGTCGAGCGTGAGTCCGCCCGTCGGCACGAAGCGAACGTCGGGGAACGGTCCGTGATAGAGCGTAAGCGCGGCAACGCCGCCGAACTGTTCGGCGGGAAAGAACTTGAGCACCCTCAGTCCGGCGCGATACGCGGCGGTTATCTCGGTGGGATTCGTCACCCCGGGCACGATTGGAATCCCCGTCTTCTGCGCGGTCCCGACGATTCCGAGATCGAGACCGGGCGCGACGAGAAAGTCGGCCCCGGCGGACCGCGCCGCCGCCACCTGCTCCTCGGAAAGAACGGTTCCCGCGCCCAGCGCCATTTCCGGGTGGGCCGTGCGGATTGCGCGGATCGCGTCCAGCGCCCATGAATTGCGCAGCGTCACCTCGACCGCGCGCACGCCGCCCGCCACCAGCGCGTCCGCCAGCGGCACCGCAGCCTCCGGCGACGGCACCGCCACCACCGGCAGGATGCCCGTCGCGGCTATTCTCTCAATTGCATTCATGACCTTTCACCTTCATCTATCTCTGCACCCTGGCCGAACAGTCCCCGAACGCAAGCTGCTCGACCTCGGCCACGGTCGACAGATTCACATCCAGCTCCATCGAGTGCTTGAGGCAGCTGGCCGCCGCCGCGTACTCGATCGCCGGCTGGGGCTTGAATCCGCCGCCGAGCGCATAGAGGAGCCCGGCCGCGAAGCTGTCGCCGCCGCCCACGCGGTCCACGAGATGCATGTGGTATTCGCGCGAGCGAAATTCCCCGCAGCGGGTGAGCAGGGCGGCGAAGAAGTCGTTCTCCGTCGCGTCCTCCTCACGACGGAACGTAGTCGCCACCGCCTTGAGCTGCGGAAAGCGCCGCAGCAGCGCCGGCACCCCCTCAACCCCGAAGATGTTCCTGGCATCCCAGTCGCCGGCGATGAGATAGTCGGCGTGTTCGACCAGCCCAGGCAGCACCTTCGCGGCCTTCTTCGCGGACCAGAGCTTGCTCCGGAAGCTAACGTCGAACATCACCTTCGCCCCCGCCGAACGCGCGGCCTTCAGCGCGTCCTCGCATATCTGCGGCAGTTCGCCGCCGAGCGCGGGCGTGATACCGGTCAGGTGGAGAAAGCCCGCCCCCTTCATGATTCGCCGCCAGTCGAAATCCCCGCGCTTCGCTTCGGTGATGCCCGAATGCATGCGGTCGTACACGACCTTCGACGGACGCTGCGAAGCGCCCTTCTCGCAGTAGTAGACGCCAAGGCGATCGCCGCCGCGCACCACCTGGGAGACATCGACGCCCAGGCGGCGCAGCTCGCCCAGGCCGGCATCGGCGATCGCATTTTCGGGCACGCGGGTGATGAACAGCGCCCGCTCGCCCATGACGGCAAGCGAAGCGCAGACGTTCGCCTCGGCGCCGGTGTAGTAGGTCTCGAAGACCGACGCCTGCGAGAAGCGCCTATAGCCTGGCGGCGAGAGCCGCAGTAGAAAATCCCCAAAGCCAACGAACCGCTTCTTCATGCCATCTCCCTTCAACACTGCAATTCAGCGCCATACTTCCTCACATCAGACCGCGAATGTACCCGAGCGCGAACGCCATGCCGGTCTCCCACCAGTCCATGGCCTCGAGCCGCGGCGTGTGGTCGGGAATGACCGTGCCGGTGAAACCGTGCCGGCGGTAGATCTCCATCGCCCGCTTCATGTCGACGTAGCCGTCGTCGATGAAGACCTCGCTGTACTTCGGGAGCCGTCCCGAGGTGTTGCGGAAGTGCACATACCCGATGCGCCCGGAGGCGGCGAACTCCTCGATCGCCGCGTAGATGTCGATGTCGCGCATCGTCGAGAACGTGCCCTGGCAGAACTCGATGCAGTTAGCGGGCGAATCGACGAGCGAAAGCAGCTTGCGATAACCCTCCACCGAAGTGAGCGGACGGAACGTGCCCTTCAGATACTCGATCGGCGGGTCGTCGGGATGGGCGCAGAGCTTCATTCCGTACTTCTCGGCGACCGGGCACAGATTCTCCAGAAAGTACTTGAGCCGCGCCCAGTGCTGTTCGGGCGTCGTGGGCGGGATGACATCGACTGCGCTCCGTCGTTCGATCTCGGTGTTGAACCAGAAACGGCGCGAGGGGAGCGGTGTGTGGTCGACCTTCGCCTCGTCGAACATCTTGATCGACGCAGCGCCACGCCCGTTCGAATTGTTCACTTCGGCATAGTAGCCCTGCACGCCGCAGCAGCTGAAGTTGTAGCCGAACACCTTCACGCCCGCCTTGCCCGCGTTCTCGACGGTACGCTTCAGATTCTCCATCTGCTCCTCCCTGCCCGGCTCGTCGAGGACGACGTGGTCAAGGTGCTGGGGATGGAAATTCTCGATGCCCTCGAGGACGAGTCCGGCGTCCTCCGCCTGCTTCCTGATGCGGAGGAAGTCCTCAAGATGCCAGTATCCGTCTCCCGCGCCGAACGGCACCCATGCGATGACGGTCTCGCATCCGAGCTGGCGCGCCATCCTGAGGTGCCCATCGCTCCATTTCTCCGGGTGCATCGCTATGCCAAGTTTCAATGTGCCAGCTCCTCTGATCAGGGTTTCGGTTTTCTAGATGGATGCAACTCACAGCTTCTTGAGCCGGTAGTCATGGGAGCCTAGGCCCATACGCTCGCCTTCCGCAATGGCTTCGCGCCAGCGGGAGTCGGGATGCATCGCGGTGAAGACGTCGCCCTGCGTGTCCACACCATCCAGACAGCATCCCGGCAGCACCGGGGACGCATTGCAGAGGTCGGCACACGCCTGGTCGAGCGCAACCGGGTCGAACGAAGCGGCCATGCCGAGATCCGGCACCAGCGGGAAGTCGTTCATGCCGTGGCAGTCGCATTCGGGCGACACATCGCGGATGAACGAGATGTGGAACGCGTCGCGTCCGCGCAGCACGGCCGCCGCGTATTCGGCTATCTTCCCCTGCAGCGCGGTGCAGGGTCCGCCGAAATCGCTGGAGATCGCATCCCGACTGCACGCGCCGATGCAGCGCCCGCAGCCCACGCAGCGACCGGGGTCGATCTTCGCCTTGCGGTTCTTGCCAAGCGTACACGCGCCATGTGCGCATTCGCGCGTGCAGCGAGCGCAGCCCACGCAGAGCGAGGTGTCGACCTCGGGATGCACCGACGAGTGCATCGCCTTCTTGCCCGCGCGCGAGCCACAGCCCATGCCCAGATTCTTGAGCGCACCGCCGATGCCCGTCATCTCGTGGCACTTGAAATGGTTGAGCGAGATGATCACGTCGGCATCCATGATGGCGCGGGCGATGAACGCCTCCTTCACGTACTTTCCGTCGGGAACGGGCACGGCGACGTCGTCGGTGCCGCGCAGACCGTCCGCGATGATTACGGGGCATCCCACCGCAAACGGCGAGAACCCGTGCTCCCAGGCGAGTTCAAGATGTTCGAGCGCGTCCTTGCGCCGCCCCACATAGAGAGTGTTGGCATCGGTTAGGAACGGGCGACCACCGCGCTCCTTCACGAAGTCGACGACCGTCTTCGCCCAGTTGGGGCGCAGATACCCGAGGCACCCCTCCTCGCCGAAGTGGGTCTTGATGGCCACAAACCTGTTTTCAAGATCGATGCTGCCGAGACCCGCGGTCTTCAGCAGACGCGTGAACTTCTGCTGCAGATTCTCCTCGTCGGAGGCGCGGAAATCGGCGAAATAGACAGTTGGTTTCATAAATTTCCCCTTATCACTTCGCGGTGGCGGCAAATCGCCTCCAGAGCCAGTACGCCCTCACGGCGCTACCGTTCTTCCAGAGCGTGTCGAGGGCCATTGGCTTCCCGTTGACGAAAATCAGGCCGTACTGCGCGTCAATGGAGCGCACTGGCGCATCGGCGAGCGCAATCGGACGCAGCACCGCGAAACCGCCGGCATTCTCGGCCGGCACCTCATAGAAGACGCCGCCGGCATACAGCAGGTCACGCTCGGTGGCGACCTCGCGACAGATCACCGTGCGGTCGCCGTTCACGTTCGGGAAGCGCCACTTTCTGCCGTTGTCGTCGACGATCTCGATGGATACGTTACGCCGGTCGGCCGCCAGCAGATCGTCCACGGCGACCTTCTTCGGTCCGTAGACGAAGTGCGCCCTCGCGCCCACGATGTCCTCCAGCGCCTTCACGCGCACCCAGTCGCCCTCGTGCACGAGTTCGGCCCGCACACACCGCCCCTGGCCATCCGTGCACTCGAAGTCCATCGTCTCGTATCCGGCGTGGAGGAACGGATCGCTGAGCTCGCCCGCCTTCACGTTCTCGCCATACCACACCCAGCCCTCGCCCGAGGGCGGACCGAAGGAACCAAGGTCTTCCGGCTTCACGAACCAGAAGTTGGAGACCGAACGGTCGCGCTTGGGCTGGTCGGACTTCAGTTTGCGCTTGCCGAGGAACTCGTTCTTGGCGTGGTCGTCGCAGCCGAAGACGATCGAACCACCATTCGGGGCGTCCTTCCAGTGGCAGAAGTCGCCGATGACCTTGAGATAGGTGGAGATTGGGCGTATACCGTTCGCCTTCGCAGGGGAGAACTCCTTTGGGAAGCGCCAGAAGGTGCCGTGCATCGTGGCGAGCAGATCGTTCGCGCCGAGGCCCGCCTCGCGTATGCGCGGCCATTCCGTGTTCCAACCATGTGCGCCATCGTAGCAGTGCGACGCCTTCGGGAGGCGATAGTCGACCCAGTCGGAACCGTTGGTGGTCACGGCGAGGATCACGCTCTTCGCGTCCCACCCGAGCGCCCAGATCGGGTTCGAGTACGGATGCTCGTTGCCGTAGATTCCGTCCCTCGTCGTCACCTCGGTGAACTGGTTCGTGCGGATAAGATGCCACTGGCGCTCGCCGGGCCGCCACTCGGCGAGGCAGCCAGACGGCGTGAACGGATCCTTCATCGCCTGCGGTGAGAAGTGCCCATTGTTTGCGTAGAACACCTTGCCGAAACCGCTGCAGGTTCCCTTGCCGTGGTATCCGAAGAGGTTGGAGTCCTCCGCCTCCTTCCAGCCGGGTGGGGGCTGGGCGTGCTGCGACGCGAAGAGCTTGTCGAACGCGCTGCGGTTGTATCCGTCGCGGATGAGCGTGCGCGTCGCGAGCGAGGTCACGTCCAGCTCGTAGAGCGCCTCCTCCATGTCCGTCACATAGACCTTGCGCGCGGGATCGGCGAGATGCCGCGCCGTGCCGGTGAGACGCCCGGGCATCGAGACGAGCGGCACCGTCTCCACTTTGCCCGAGCCATCGATCAGATAGGGGCCGACGATGAGCCGGCCTGTCTCGCGGTGGATCATCCGGTTGGCGTGCGTGCCGCCCACGGACTCCCTGCACACCGTCTGCTCCAGACCGGGCGTGATCCGGTAGAGCTTGTCGCTGGAGCCGCACGGGCAGTGCGGACCGTACGTGACGGCCCAGAGCGAACCCGCCCACGGCACCACAGCGCCGGTGCCGCATTCGCCCTCCAGATTGCAGGTCGCGAGATGCGGATAGATTCCGTCCACGCAGCGCGGCAGTTCCGCCAACGTGAAGAACTCGCGCCAAACGCGCGCCGTGTCGCGGCCGAGTTCACGGCACGTCTGCGGCGTCACCGTGGCGCCGTTGGCATTCGCGAACGGCACCTCGTATGACCGCGCGATGCGGAGGCCCTTCACCTTATGGCACGCCCAGATCACGGCACTCCAGCCTTGGCTGTAGTTGACACCCTTGTTCCAATCGCGGCCGAACGGCAGATCGTCCTCGGCGCTGTAGCGCATCGAGCCGCACTGCCACTTCTCGAGGAGCCGCGAATACAGGTGCTCGTTCTCGACGCTGGGCAGGATCTTCTCGTCCTTCCACGGCGTATAGAGGAATTCGTTGTACTTGCCGCGGATCCAGGGGCAGTGCACGTCGATGAAGATGTCGAGCCGCCCGCCCGCGTGGGACGCGATCCAGTCGCGGATGGCGCCGGTCTCGGGATAGATGAACTCGGTGTAGTCGCGGTTGTGGTCGTGGGGCTCGCGGCACTTGCCCTGGTCGCCCGCCTGCACGCCGTCGTAGTCGGTCATCGGCACCATCATGAGCTCCACGTTGGTGCGCAGCCACGCGCCCAGATGGTCCTGCGCGAGGAAGGCCTCGCCGATGCCTTCCAGCACCCAGCTCGCCATCGATTCGCTGCAGTGGTGACGGGCGCTCACGAACACACGGTATTTCGGGTTCGCCGCGATGCAGCCGAACCGCGCGCACGGCACGTCCGCCCCCTGGCGCGACTTGCAGAGCGTCTCGACGACGAAGTCCCGTCCGAGCGCGGAGGCGTGGTGCTTCACGAAGGCGTCCCAGTCGGCCCGTAAGTACGGATGGCACTCATAGAACCAGGTCTCGTCCTCGTCCGCCGCGAACGTGTAGGCGAACGCGTCCTTGCCGCTCCTGCCATCGAGCGGATAGGCGAAGGTGCGGCCGCGGTCGCGGGAGACGACCGGTCCCCGCACGCCCACGGGGCCGCCGTCGGGCGCGCGGTCGGGGAACTCGAAGCGGAGCGTGCGTCCTGCCGCACCCGTCACCCTGAACGCCCAGTAGAACCACGTCTCCTTCCTGGTGTCACGCTGGTCCTGGCGTAGCCGCACCCTGTCGCCGGCGACTCCTAGAACGATTATGTTGCCGGCTGGCAGCGCGGCATCGACCTTTACCTCGGCATGAACTGCGGCGGCCGCAAGGAGTACGGCGAAGAACATCCTGCCCATTGATTGTTCACCCTCTCACTTCCAGTAGCCAAGCTCCTTGCCGCGCTCGAAGACGAGCTGCGCGAGGAAGTCATAGCCGTATTCGTTCATGTGCACGTCGGGACGGTTCCGGTAGAGCAGCGATGGCGGCACCCGTCCGACCGCCATCTCCCGGCGGTCGAGCTCGGTGGGCTGAAGGCCCTCGCAGGCGAGGCCGCGCTTGATCGCCTCCTCGCGGAAGTCGATCGCGTTCCTGCCGAAGGCAGTCTTGAACGCATCCGCGAATTCCTTGCGGAATCCGCCCCAGTACGGCACGATCACCAGGTACGGACGCCCCGCGCCGCGGCGATCGAGCATCGCATGGTAGTTGCCGATAAGGACCTTGATGTCGTTGTTCCAGCCGCCGTTCGCACCCATGAAGATGATTTCGCAGGCCGCCTTCTTCGAGATGTCGGTCGAGGCGAACTTCACCGGCGTGCCAGCGGGAATCGAGAGTGCCCTGGCGGAGTCCTTGCGCGAGAGCAACAGCTTGTACATGATGGGATTGGTGGCGGTGTTCCAGCGGAACTCGGTGAAGGAGAGCCGGAACAGGTCCCGCCCGATCATGATGTCGTTCACCGGGATTTCGCGGCCGAGCGCCGAGGTGAGCTTGATCTTGCTCCCATCCGGTGTGCGGAACCCGTTGTCGTTTCCGTCGCCAATCATCACCTTGTCCTCACCCGCCTTGAAGGATATCGCGGCAGCGGTCGTGAGTCGGTACGCGCCCTGCCGCACCGGAATAGTGACCGAGTTCTCGCCGCCGCAGCCGGAGTTGAGCACCTTGTAGCCGTCGCCCAGACGAGCCTGCAGACGCGACGGGTACGTCTTTTCGCGCGGCATTGCCATGCCCTCGGTAACGCTATCACCCCAGCAGGCGACAATCTTCGACGGAGCTGCCCCAAGACCGACCAATGCACCCAGGGCCACGACTAGTGATATGATTGCTTTTTTCATATCATTATTATATCATAGTTGAATGTTTTGAAGCAAGTAAAATTGGAAAGGTTTCAAGTTTCTGGGTGCATCTGAGAAATTCACCGTATTCTTTTTGCGAAGTAATTGCCGAAAGCCGAGACCCGCCGCCCACCTCAACCGTCACCGCAGTTCCCCCATACCCTAATCTGCAGTTCCACCATGCCCTAATCTCATCCCCCGTGCCCAACACCTCTCCCATGTTGTCGAACAGTATCGTTCCGAACTAAAATCCAACTTCGCCCGACCGCTTGAACTCCCCGCCTTGTTGAAGCTCCATTGGACGATTCACGCCGATTGTCGTCGTCGCAGCCAGTCGAGGATCCGCTGCGCCGTTATCTTCGTGCGCACCGACGCG
>JAZRXT010000025.1:0-14507 GCA_045600365.1 Kiritimatiellia bacterium
GTGCGAGGGTGCGCAACATGGCGGAAACGTCAAAGTGTCGGGAACTTTCACCGAGAACGAAACGGGGGCGGTTATCAACTCTAGGCCAGAAGCGTCCGTGGTCAAGATCGAGCTCATGGCCAGAAATCTCGCACCTGAGAACAGTTGCCTCAACCGGCACATCTATGGAATCAATGAAAAGGTATATTGCCTTTCTGAGCCAGTGGACGCATTGGTCAATTGGGTGGCAACGCAGGGATCAATATCCAATTCATTCCCCTATACATACTATGTCTGCCCGATTCGTGCTGGTGACAATGGCCTTCGGGTAAGTGTTGGCGATGTCCATTATGATCCTAGTATAAGAGTTATAGAGCCAGAAGCTATTGTATGTACTGATTGTAAACTGCTTGCTGAGGATCCAATGACTGGTGCAGGTATGTGGCTAGAACTCAAAGTAACTCCTTTTTCAGTTTCATTTTCTGAGTTGAGTTTGCAGGAGGTTGCGGCACCTGCGAATGCAACTTCGCCTGAATGGGGAGTCCACACAGGTTATTTTGCCGATCCGTCATATAGCACCCGGTGGTACCATTATACATGCTGGGGTGGAGGAATCTGGACGGATGTCCTCGGAGGCAATGTCTGGGGGTTTGGTGATGTGTCGCGTATGTTTTTCTGGGATCAGCCATGGACGAGAAGCAAGCTTTCCTGGACGATCCCCATTGCGTGGAAGCGGAAGGAATCATCCGATGATGTTGAGGAAGGAAGGTTTTCCTCTGTTTATGAATCTGATTGGTCAATGAATAGTGATATGATCATAAAGACTAAGCACAATAGGTTGCTTGTTTTTACAAGCGATGCTGAGTCTAGAATCCAGGATTAGCAAAAGGGAGATGATTATGAGAATTTGCTCGTTTATGTATTGCATGATAGTGGTATTGACAGTTCTTTTGGGGTGTGGTCAATCGATCCAGACTGTGATTGAAGAGAAGCTGGCTGGGTTGTCTCTCCGTTCGGAATCATGTGCTCAAATGAGCAGGGACATCTGTGGTGAAGTGTGCGCCATGTTAAATGGACAATCATTTGACGTAAAGACAAATGCTCTGAAATCGCTAATTCTGGCATTCCGCATGTTGCCTTTCGATGAGAGTTCTTACGAGGCCAGGTCCAAGTCGTTTGATTCTTATTATGTACTGACTTGTTTTGCTACAGAACGTCTTCGGAATCAAGTTGGCGATCCTGCTTTGGCATTTGATTTCAAGATTGAAGCTTTGGATAGAATAAACGCTGAGATCGAGCGTTGTATGAAAGAGCCCAAGGGCGGACCATACGGAAATCTGATGACTGCCGGGGGGATGGGGATGCTCCCCATCAAGATGATCCAGAGGACTTTCGTTGATGCCTTGAAGCGAAAGCGATATGATGTAGTTAGGGATGGTTTTGAACATGATCGTAGTTTTAGCGAATTCTTTTCATCGCTTTCCGTGTTCGATCAAAAATATTGGAAGGATCGGCTGGAGAAAATAGCTCACCGCGAGGTAGTTGTCTATGATAAAAGACACCCTTTCGTAATGCCACCTCCATATGTGGCGGAGGATTCTCGTGAGTGGTTGCCCAACGAACCCGGAATGCTACGAAAGTATGTTGAACATATCGGTGGAGGGAAGGTGTCGATCGGACATGTTGCTACGCCGCCAAAGGACTACGATGAATGTGTCAAACTAATACACAGCGCGGTTGATATTCGGAAAAACAAGGGCATTGATTTCTTCTGTAGGTACATGCACAAATGGTTGCTTGCCTGTTCATGGAGAAATAAGGACGAGAGTCGAAAACTGCGTTTGGAATTTGTGAAAACACTTTCCGCTGTCGACCTATCTTGTTTGTCTGCTGATGATAAAATAAGAATATTGCATTGTTTCTTGTCCGTACATGAATTCGTGTCTCGTAAGCTAGTTGTGGATTATGGGGAGAGGCAGTTGGCAGAGGACCTGTTGGTAAAGGGGTTCGCCGAGTTTAAGCGGATGTGCTTTTCTTTTGGTGACGAAAATGATATGTCTGATGGAAATGGACCTAGGGCAGTAGAACGGCGGCGGTTGGCCAGAAAATTCAGAATGGCTTGGGGAAAGGACGTAGAGGAGTTCAAGAGAGACGGACTAGACTCGATATTTACCAGCGAGAGTGGTGGCGTGTCAGAGTCGTTCCTTAAGAGATGGATGGGAATTGTTGGGCAAAGGTGATTGGATTTTTGTAGAAGCAGGAGATACCGCCGGGATTCCTCGAACTCTGGGAGAACGTGACGCACTCGTGGATGGACATCGCCGAGCTGAAGGGCATGATCAAGATGCATTTCAGGGACGGCGTTCACCACCAGCCGCCGTGCGCGACAGCGGCGTGGCTTCAGAAGACGCTTCATACGGCAATTGGTGTCGCGATCATTTCGCTTCTTTTGGCCGTCGGAACGCTAATCTTTGAGCTCGCCCGTGTGATGGATTGAATTTCGGGGTCTGGTGCTGACAATGGCTGGACGGACGGTAGGATGGGCTGTCCCCTGCCCGCCGCAACCGCGTCAAAACGAAACGAGCGTTGGGTTGTGGTTGAATAGCGTCAATTACGACCGACCGGCGAAAAGAAACAGCGCAATTCTTGGGAATGATTTGCGAAGAAAGTTTGTTAGGATTATTGGGGCGGTAATGGCGACAAAGCATGCGATGAGTTTACTTGTCTGAACACCAGAGGGGCAATGCTTTAATACTGCCCCGGCATAACCCAAGAAGATGCAGTGAAGGAGAAAAATCGAGAATGAACATGATGTGAACCAGACGGGCAGTTCCTTTGTTGGCGTGATATGCCACATTGTGTACATGAGCGCAGGTAAAGTAAGGATTCCAACGCCAATTGGAAGGGTGGTGCCATGTGCGTGGGCAAACGTCTTGGCAACTACGCATCCGATTCCGTAGATTGCGCTTGCATAGGCAAGCGGCGTAGAGCTAAAAGTGACGTTACAACGTTTGATGTAAATGCCTACAGAAAAATAGAATATGCCCGAGAGTGAGAGTCCATAGCAGAGAAACCCGATCCAAAACGGGCTGTTTTCAGTGTCGACAGGAATGTACGAGAATGCAGTTGCAACGATGAAGGTGAATATGATCCACCAGAGTTTGAACTTGTCCACGCAAAACTTGAAGAGCGGCGAAAGTAGAACAAAGAAAAAGAGACATCGTACATACCATAATGGCGTTAGACCCGGGGTGTTGTTTACGTCTAATCCAATTGCGTGCATCCAACGCCCATCAGAAAGTTGCAAGTTTGTTCCGAACGGGCGGTGTGCAATTACATCGGCAATGATGTTTAAAGGTGCAAATGCAAAGAACGAGATCAGTCCCCAAGTAAAGAAAGGAATGACCAATGATTGAATTCGTTTTTTCGTCTCGTTTTGCCACCATCGTTCATCGTCGAAATGCGATGAAAGGAAGAAGCCGGAGACGACGAAAAAGAAGGGAACGGCTACTCGGGCTATTCCATTTTCGATAAGTTCGTTTATGAACCAAGTCAGGCAGATGTTATCCTTGGGCCAGTCAACATGAATCGTCACTACAAGCATCGCGCAGATGATGCTCATGTTCTTGATCTTCTGACTGTTCTCTGCCGAAATGGCACTCATGAGGTTGTTCTTCTTTCTGCCTGCGATTCCACAGAGGCGAACTCCCCCGCAGACAAAAAGAGCGCACCTCTACCGAGACTTCGTTAGAGGCGCTGGAAAATGCCCATGGTGAAATCAAGGAAGAGGTGCGCAAAGTGCATAGCTTTAGAGCCAAAACACTCTGCGCACCGTCTATCTCGCTTCACCATTGAAAAGTTTCCAGCTTTCTAACGAAGCGAAATACACAGTTACGCGTATTACCTTGTTCGCAAGATGCCAAACAAGGGTTTTCTCGGTGCTGGGCGGTCGCCCACCCAGCGATTTCAAAGATCGACGTAAACGCCCACGGAAGGGCGAAAAATAGTATAGCAGAAATGACTGTTTAAATCAATGGTGAAATTGCGCGTTGCAAAACAGTGACGCGAGAAAACTGCCGCGCCCCGCCGTAAATCTGCCGCGCCCAATGGCTTGTCGCTCTTCCACGCGATCCGCGCCAACTCATCGCCGCCGCCCCCGCGCCAAGATCGTCCGACTGGTGGCGGGCGGACAACCCGACCGCCGATGTGGACGCGAATCCCGAAACGCGGCGAACCCTTCGCATGCGTTCCCGCTTCGAGATTCAGAACAATCCCTACGCTCGCGGCATGGCGCAGACCGTCGCCAACGACTCCATCGGTTCCGGCCCGCGCCTACGTTTCGGCTCGGACAACGACGACCTCAATACCCGCGTCGAGCGCGACTTCACCGCTCGACAAGCCGATCATGGTGGACGGCATCATCTACGACCGCTGCGGCAACGCCCGTTCCTGCCGCGTCTTGCGTAATCATCCCGAATCGTCGTTGTGCGGCTTTTCGGATACGCTCATCGTTCCGGCCATGAACATGATGCACATCTTCAGGGGAACCTCCAGGAAATCGTACCACTTGTAATGGTTCGTGTTTTTTGGTATAATATTCACCTATGCAACTCAAAAACACAGTCATTATCCCGGTCGCCGTTCTCTGTACAGCGCTCGTCGGCTGTTTCGACAATCAGTCGCGCCCTGAGGACGCCACCCCCGTCACCTCGCTGAAGGAGCTTGCCGCCACCAATCGCGCCGAGGTGGTGCGTCTCTATCTGCGCGGCGGCGCCGAGGAGCTTGCCGATGACGATCTCAAGGGCCTGCTGAAGCTCAAGGAGCTCGATCTTTCCGAACGCAAGCTCAAGGCCATTCCCGAGTCGGTGTTCGCCCTCCCCTCGCTGGAGCACCTCTATCTAGTGCGCAACCAGCTTGAGAAGGTGCCGGAGGGGATAGGCAAGATTTCAGGGCTCACCTATCTGAATCTCGACGGCAACAAGCTTGCCGCGCTCGGCGATGCCGTCGGCAAGGCGTCGAATCTCAAGTGGCTGCGCGTGAGCGAGAACCAGCTCGAGGATCTTCCCGCCTCCCTCGCCGGCTGCACGAAGATGCGCCGCATCTACGCCAGGCGCAACAAGTTCGCCAAGGTGCCGGAGGTGCTCGCCAAGTGGCCGTTGCTCGAGGATGTGTCGCTGGATGGCAATCCGATCACCGAGGTGCCCGAATGGCTGGTGAAGATGCCGTGCCTGAAGGGCGTATCCTTCTGCGGCTGCAAGATCTCCAAGCTGCCCGACGACCTCGGCAAGTGGCGCAAGCTGGACTTCCTGGCGCTCTCCGGCTGCCCGATCACCGTCGAGGAGATGGCTCGCATCCGCCGTGAGCTCGGCGACGAGGTGGCGGTTTCGTTCTGAGGACACCAAGATGATCGATCCCTCATGGTTGAAGGCGCGCGCCGATGATGTAAGGCGCGTTGACCACATTGACCGCGAGCTCTATGCCCGCTACAACGTGAAGCGCGGTCTGCGCAATGCCGACGGCACAGGCGTGCTGGTGGGGTTGACCTCCATTGGCAACGTCCACGGCTACGTCATGGACGAGGGCGAGAAGCTGCCAATTCCGGGCCAGCTTTTCTACCGTGGCATCAACGTCGAGGATCTGGTGCACGCCTGCGAGCGCGAGAGCCGCTTCGGTTTCGAGGAGTGCGCCTATCTGCTGCTCTTCGGCGAACTGCCAACCGCGGCCCAGCTTGCGGAGTGGCGTGCGCTGCTGGCGGAGCATCGTCGTCTGCCCGATGGCTTCAAGGAGCGAGGCATCATCCGTTCGCCGGGCAGGGATCTGATGAACTCCATCGCCCGCGCGGTGCTGACCGCCTACACGTACGACACCACGCCGGATCTGCTCGATCTCGAGACCAATCTGCGCCAGGCGGTGGAGCTGATCGCGGCCTTCCCGACCATTGCCGCCTATGCCTACCAGGCCAAGGCCCACTACCATCTGGGGCGGGCGCTGATGCTGCGCTACCCGGATCCCGTCCACGACACGGCCGAGAACTTCCTCACCCTCATCCGCGAGGATGGCAAGTACACCCGGCTCGAGGCGGAAACGCTCGACCTGGCTTTGATCCTCCATGCGGAACACGGCGGCGGCAACAACTCCAGCTTCGTGACCCATGTGGTGACTTCCGCGTTTTCCGACATGTATTCCACCATCGCCGCCGCCACGCTCTCGCTCAAGGGTAGCCGCCACGGTGGCGCCAACATGCGCACGATGCGCCAGATGGCGGAGATGAAGAAGAATGTCCGCGACTGGAATGATCGCGACGAGGTGGCGGCGTACATCTCCAAGATTGCCGACAAGAAGGCCGGCGACGGCACCGGGCTCGTCTACGGTCTCGGCCACGCCGTCTACACGATCAGCGATCCCCGTGCCCAGCTGCTGAAGGCCAAGGCGCGGGCGCTGGCGGTCGAGAACGGGCGCGAGGACGAGTTTTCGCTCTACGAGTCGATCGAGCTGCTCGGCCCCGACGCGATCCGCGCCGTCCATCCGGGCGCCAAGGACGTCTGCGCCAATGTGGATCTCTACAGCGGCTTCGTCTACGACATGCTCGGCATACCGCAGGATCTCTACACTCCGCTCTTCGCCGTCGGCCGTGTGGTCGGCTGGTGCGCGCATCGGATCGAGGAGCTCGGCAACAACGGCCCGATCATCCGTCCTGCCTACAAGCCGATCTTCCATTCCCGTGAATACGTTGCCATGAGCGACAGAAAATGATGGCGAAAAACCTTTAATCTTCCACCTTAAACCTGATAGTAAAATGTCCGTTCAATCAGAGTCGTTTGATTTCGGGGCCATGCTCGATGGCCAGTTTGCCAACTACCGCAGGGGATTCAATCCCGGCGACACGGTGACCGCGCGCGTGACCCGCGTGGGGCACGAGTACGTGACGCTCGACGTGAACGCCAAGAACGTGGGTCTGCTGCCGGTGGCGGACGTGACGGATGCGGACGGCGAGGTGACCGTCAAGCGTGACGACCGCATCAAGGTGTCGTTCGTCGCGATGCAGAAGGACGCGTTCATCTTCGCCCGTGCCGATCTCGCCGAGTCGGCCGCGGTCACGGCGCTCGACCAGACGATCCAGCACGCCTACAACAACGGTCTCGCCGTCGAGGGCAAGGTGGAGAAGGAGGTCAAGGGCGGCTACGAGGTGACGGTGGCCGGCCATCGCGGCTTCTGCCCCTACTCCCAGATCGACCGCTCTCGCAAGCAGCTCCCGCCGGGGGCGGAAAACCCCTACGTGGGCCAGACCTTCCAGTTCCTCGTGCAGGAATACGGTAAGGACGACCGCGGTGACAATCTGATCGTGAGCCGCCGTGCGGCGCAGGAGAAGGAACTCGAGACCGCCCGCGACTACCTGCGCGATTCGCTTGAGGAGGGACAGACCCTCAACGGCACCATAGTGAAGGTGCTCGACTTCGGCGCGTTCGTCGACCTCGGTGGCATCGAGGGACTGGTGCCGGTGCGCGAGATCTCCTGGGACAAGGTGGTGAATCCGAAGGATTTCGTCCGCGAGGGCGACCTTGTGACGGTGAAGATTCTCTCCCTCGACTGGGAGCGCAACCGCATTTCGCTTTCCATCCGCCAGACGCAGTCCAAGCCGCTCAAGCCGCGCACTCCCGAGGAGATCGCCGCCGATGCCGAGGCGGCGGATGTGCGCGACTGGATGAACGCCAATGCCGGCAAGAGCGATTCGTTCTCCAGCCTCGGTTCCGCCTTCGACGCTCTGAAGCTCTGAGGCACCGACCGTTCTCAACCCCCAAAATCGTCCGATCTTGAATACCATCGGCAAACTGGAGTGGGAGGATGGCGTGCTCAAGGCATCGAGCGCCAACATTCCCACGTTGTCCTGGACCCGCCCTGGCGACCTGGCGGAGGCGCGGCTTGAAAGCGATCCGCCCATCTCGGCGCTGGAGCTTGCCGATGGCGGGGACATGCTCGACGCGGCCTTCAAGGTGGTGCCGTTTGTGCGTGAGCCGCTGCCGCGGCCGGTCTACGGCGACGGCGTGACCATGGCCGGGCGCGAGGCGTTCAATCTCTTTCTGGGCCAGAATGTCTCCGAGCGGGCCGATTCCTTCCGCGTCCTGCGCGGCGAGGTTGACGATTTCATCCTCTGCGCCCGCCGCTACCACGATGTGTGGAAGGTGGGGGCGTTCTCGAAGAATGCCACTACGCTCACGGTACGCTTCGAGGACCTGTGGCGCCAGCTGCCGAAGGATGCTGTCAAGTACACCGACTATCTCGCCGAGATCGTGCGCGATCCCAACACGGCGGATGCGCCGGGCGTGGCCGCTGGCGGCCTGGTGCGCGAGACTCTGCCCGGTGTGGCCCCGGATGCGCGCATCTGCATCGACATCGCCCCCGGCGGCGGTTTCACCATCGCCTTCTGGCCCGTGGCGGCGGTGGGGTGATGTTCGATTCCCACTACCATCGTGCCGGCTACCCGGCGTTTTCGGCCTCCCCGGCGGGCGAGTTCCGCTTTCTCGGTGTCCATCCGTGGCAGACCGGCGACGAGGGGTTCGATCTCGGCCTGGCGATGGCGGATCTAGAGGCGGCGCTTACCGCCGATCCCCATGCCGGCGTGGGCGAGGCGGGACTCGACCGTCTGCGTTCGCGGGAGGTGGACGCGGTTCAGCGCGCGGCGTTCGCGGTTCAGCTCGAGCTGGCGGCGCGTCTGAAGCGTCCGGTGGCGCTCCATGGCGCAAAGTGCTGGGGCGAGGTGGTCAAGGCATGCCTCCCGTATCGCGGGCGCATCCCCGCCTTTCTCTTCCACGGTTTCTCCCGTAGTGGTGGCCTGCTGCCCGACATCGTGGCGCTCAACGGGTTCGTATCGGTGGGACCGGCGGTGTGCAACGACCACGCGGTGAACTACCGTCGGCTGGTCGGGGAGATCCCGCTTGACCGCCTGTTGATCGAGACGGATTCCGATCTTGACGGGCCGGCGGAGGGAGCGCCGGGCATCGAGGACGTCTTCGCCGCCACGCTGGCGGTGCGCGGTGGCGAGGCCGAGGCACTGCAGGGAGTTCTCGCGGCGAATGCGGCGCGCTTCATGGAGACGCTGGCGTGAGCCCGCGGGATTTCACGCAGACGCAGCTGATTGGCTGGGGCGGCGAGGACGTCTTCAGCCGCGCGATGGCCATTGGCGCGAGGATGGGGGTAGTCGAGGCGCATTGGGATGCCGCGGCGCGCGTGGCCAGGGGAAAGATCGCCCAGCGCAACGGCTGGAACATGCCCACCGGCTTCCGTCTTGACGAACGCGGGCATGTGCTGTCCGACTGCCCCTGTCGCACCCATCGCGAGCAGGGTATGATCTGCGAGCACGTGGTGGCGTTGGCGCTGCTGCTGATGTACAGGATGAACGATGCCGAGGCGGAGGAGAAGTACCAGCGTGAACTGCGCACCGCCAAGCGAATCGCCTCGATCGACCCCGCGCTCTACGTACGCCGTTCACCGCACGGCGAGCCCATGCGCCTTTCGTTCCACTGGAATCGGGAGGTGTGCGACGAATTCGCCGCCGGCAGGGTGAACGCCTCGCTGGTGTTCGTCGACCAGGCGGGGCGGCAGTACAAGCCGGAGACGCTGGCTGGCCGGGAGGTGTGCATTTCGACGGCGGCGGACGAGCTTCTCGGCGTGCTCGAGGATATCTGCGAGGGCCCCGCGACTGGCTCGATCACGATGGGAAGGGCCGACTTCCTCAACGTGGCGGCGCTGCTGACTCGGCAGAAGCCGGTGAAATGTTCGCTACGGGCGGTGTTCAACGAGGCCACCGGCGAGTTCACGATACGTCCGCACGTCGATCTTCCCTTTGAGCGCGACGAGGCGCTTGACCGCTATCTCGTCGAGGGAGGGTGCGGCATGGTGTGGAGTGTTCCCAGAGGTCGGGAACAGGATGGCGTCGGGATGCTCACGCCGCTCGCCAATGTGCTGCGCGAACCCTTTGCCAGCGTGTACGCGAGGCCGGAGGTGATAACCCGCGAGGCGATGCCCGACTTCATCGCCTCGCTCCCCACGCTGCGCAGGAACGTCGAGGTGGAGATGTTTCCGGGCGAGGACATGTTCTGCTTCGTTCCCGCCGAGCCGGTGATCCGCCTCGAGTTGTTCGGCGTGGGCGGGCAGACCCTTGGCGCTGAACTCTATGCCGACTATGACGGAGGGCGTAGCGTGCGCTGTGGGCGTAGACTTGCCGACCGCATCTGCTGCCCCGATCCGGGCGACGTGCTGGTTTACCGCACGCGCAACCTCAAGGCAGAGCAGGACGCGCTCAAGACGCTGAAGGAATGTGGTCTCGAGTACGCGAACGAGAAGGCCGACCGTCTCACCAGCTGCGACCGCAGGGTGGTGCTCAACTTTCTGGGCGGCGCGATGCCGGCGCTGGTGCGCCGCCGCTGGAAGGTCAACTGCAACGGCGCCCTGCAGGAATGGGTGGATTCTGTCCGCGCGGTGATGCCGGTGGTGAAGATCGCGGATGTGGGCGGCGGCGACTTCGAGGTGGGCTGTGCCTACGACGATGGCGGGCGCGGGGTGCGTCCATCGGAGGTGCAGGCGGCGCTGAACCGTGAAGACGCCTATCTGATGCACGACGGCGAGCTGTTCTTCGTCGATGCCGACGCCGTGAAGGAGATGCGCCACACGTTCGAGGACTGTCCGACGCGGCCGTCGCCCACCCCGGGTCGGTTCATTCTCAGTGGGGTGTACGCGGCATATGTGCGTTCCTCGATGGTGGCGCTTGCCGACTGGATGGATCTCGACGACGACGAGGCGAAGGACTGGCGCGAGGCGGCGGCCGCGCACGACGAGTCGGCGAAGTGGGAGCCGGTCGATCTGGGGCGGCTCGAGGGCACGCTGCGCCCGTACCAGAAGCAGGGCGTCTACTGGATGCGATTCCTCGAGCGTAGTGGGATGTGCGGGCTGCTGGCGGACGAGATGGGTCTCGGTAAGACGCTGCAGACGCTCACCTGGCTGTCGCTGGAACGGGTCGATGCTAGGGCTCGGGGGCTGCCGGCGCTGGTGGTGTGCCCGACGTCGCTGGTGGCCAACTGGGCGTCGGAGGCGGCGAAGTTCACGCCGTGGCTGAAGTGCCTGGTGGTTTCCGGGCCCGAGCGGGCCGGGTGCTTTGACGAGATCGACAAGGCCGACATCGTGGTCACCTCGTATGCGCTGCTGCAGCGCGATCTGGAGGAGGCGTATCTCGGGCGGAAGTTCTCGGTGGTGGTGCTGGACGAGGCGCAGCACATCAAGAACCGGCATACGCGCAACGCCCGGGCGGCGAAGCGGATCGAAAGTTGCCGCAAGCTGGTGCTCACGGGCACGCCGGTGGAGAATTCGGTGGCGGATGTCTGGAGCATTTTCGACTTTCTGATGCCGGGGTATCTAGGTCGATACGACGATTTCAAGGCGAAGACGCAGGACGCCATCGAGGCGGGCAACGAGGCCGGACGCGACGAGCAGGAACGGTTGCGCCGCAAGCTGCATCCGTTCATTCTGCGGCGGCTGAAGAAGACCGTGGCGAAGGATCTGCCGGACAAGATCGAGCGGGTGGTGTACTGTCCGTTGACCCCCGAGCAGCAGGAATGGTATGCACGGCTGCAGACGGAGGCGAAGTCGAAGATCGGCGACATGGTAAAGGCGAAGGGCTTCGAGCGCAGCCGGATGGAGATTCTGGCGCTCTTGATGCGCCTGCGTCAGGTGTCCGGCCACGTGGCGCTGCTGAGGGAGTGGCGCGAACGCCATCCCGAGGCTTATTCGAAGTCGCCGGGCGAGGGAGGGACCGCCGAGCCGGAGGGGCTTTCCGGCAAGCTCGACGTGTTCTTCGAGCTGCTGGACGAGGCGATGGACGGTGGACACCGCGTGCTGGTGTTCAGTCAGTTCGTGACCATGCTCACGCTGCTGCGGCGCGAATTCGAGGTGCGAGGCATTCCCTATTGCTATCTTGACGGATCCACCAAGGACCGTCTGGGCGAATGTGCCCGGTTCAACCGTGATGCGTCGATTCCGGTGTTTCTGATATCGCTCCATGCGGGCGGCACGGGGCTCAATCTCACCGGCGCCGACATGGTGGTGCATTTCGACCCCTGGTGGAATCCGGCCGTGGAGGCGCAGGCAACCGATCGCGCCCACCGAATCGGCCAGAAGCGCACGGTCTACGTGGTGAAGATGATCGCCGAGGGCACGGTGGAGGAGCGGGTGCTGGCACTCCAGCGCAGGAAGCAGCTGGTGATCGACGCCACGGTGGGCACCACCGACGACCAGGCGATGGAGAAGCTGACCTACGACGACATAAAGTCAATAATCGGGCTTTAATCGTGCAGCAATTTATGGTATAATATTATTTTCAAAGGAAAAAGAAGATGAAGAATCTCACAGCCGACGAACTTCGAGAAATGTACCAGTCCTTCTTCGAGTCGAAGGGCCATGCCCGGATTCCGGGGGCGAGCGTAATACCGGAAAACGATCCCACTGTCCTTTTCACCACTGCCGGAATGCATCCGCTGGTGCCCTATCTGATGGGTCAGATGCCGCATCCTGCGGGAACGCGGCTCACCGACGTGCAGAAGTGCGTCCGTACGGGCGACATCGATGAGGTGGGCGACGCCGCGCATCTCACGTTCTTCGAGATGCTGGGCAACTGGTCGCTCAACGACTACTTCAAGAAGGAGGCGATCAGCTGGAGCTTCGAGTTCCTGACGCAGCACCTCGGCTTCAAGCCGGAGCAGCTCAATGTCACCGTCTTCAGGGGCGAGGGCAAGGAGGGTGACGAGGGCTACATTCCGGCCGACGAGGAGGCCGTCGAAATCTGGAAGTCGATGGGCATCCCTGACGAGCGCATCTTCCGTCTGCCGCGCGAGGACAACTGGTGGGGTCCGGCGGGCTCGACCGGTCCCTGCGGTCCCGACACCGAGATGTTCATCGACACGGGCAAGGAGAAGTGCGGTCCCGACTGCCGCCCCGGCTGACACTGCGGCAAGTACATCGAGATCTGGAACGACGTGTTCATGCAGTACAACAAGAACGAGGAGGGCAAGTTCGTTCCCCTCGGGCGCCACAATGTGGATACCGGCATGGGCGTCGAGCGCACGATCTGCATGATGAGCGGGGCGCCCACGGTCTACGACACCGAGATCTTCGCGCCGATCATGGCGAAGATCGACGAGCTCGCCAGCGTGCCCGAGGGCATGGATGCGGCCGAGGTGCTCAAGGCGCGCCGCGTGATCGCCGACCACATGCGCACCGCCACCTTCATCCTCTGCGACCCGAAGGGCGCGGTCAAGCCCGGCAACGTGGGCGCCAACTACGTGCTCCGCCGCCTCATCCGCCGCGCGGTGCGCTTTGCGCGCATGATCGGCATTGCGCCCGGCTTCACGCTCAAGCTGGCCGAGACGATCTGCCAGAAGTACAAGCACGTCTATCCCGAGCTCGAGGCGAACCTCGCCACCTGCCGTCTGGATCTCGAGGCCGAGGAGAACCGCTTCAACGCCACGCTCGACAAGGGCGAGGCGATGTACAAGAAGGTGGCCGAGCAGCTCAAGCTGCATGGCCAGTCGCAGATCAGCGGCAAGACCGCGTTCAAGCTCTACGACACCTTCGGCTTCCCCTTCGAGATGACCTGCGAGATGGCCGCCAAGGACGGGTTGACCGTCGACAAGGAGGGCTTCGACGATGCGAACCGGAAGCACCAGGAGCTTTCCCGCACCACGAGCGCGGGCTCGTTCAAGGCGGGACTGCAGGACAACTCGGCCGTGGTCACGCGCATGCACACCGCGACCCACCTCCTGCACGCCGCGCTTCACAAGGTGCTGGGGCCCACCGCCAACCAGAAGGGCTCCAACATCACGGCGGAGCGTCTGCGCTTCGACTTCACCTGGCCGCGGCCGATGACCGACGCCGAGAAGGACGAGGTGGAGAAGCTCGGGAACGGCTGGATTGCCGAGGGCATCGCCGTCACGAAGAAGATGACCACGGTCGAGGAGGCGAAGAACGAGGGGGCGATGGCGCTCTTCGGTTCGAAGTACGGCGACCAGGTGTCGCTCTACTCCATCGGCGACGTCTCGAAGGAGATCTGCTGCGGCCCGCACGTGGAAAACACTTCCGAGCTCGGATCGTTCAAGATCCTGAAGGAGCAGAGCTCCTCCGCCGGCGTGCGCCGCATCAAGGCCGTGGTCGGAAACCTCTCGTAACGAGTCCCGTCGGCAATTTTCATTAAACACCAAACATAAACCATTCTCAGAGGAGTGTCCATGAAGGATCTAAAGGAAGCGTACAAGACCATCGAGGCCGACCATTTCGCGCCGAAGATGGAGATTTCGTTCATCGAGGGTGACAAGCGCCACACGTTTCAGTACGAAAATGTGACGTGGAACATCGGCGGCGAGGAGAAGGGGCTCCGCTACGGCGAGAACCCGGGACAGGAGGCCGCGCTCTCCAAGCTGGTGAACGGGATCCTCGTGCTCGGCGACGTCGAGATGCTCCAGGCGGGGCAGTACCTCGCGTCCATT
>JAZRXT010000026.1:0-19204 GCA_045600365.1 Kiritimatiellia bacterium
AGGGCAGCACCACGCTCACCGGCACCTATGCGGCCGGCACCAAGGACGCCTGCTTCTTCAAGGCGTTCCTCGAGTTCAAGGGCATTCCTGTGACGGAATAAGCGAAAAGCTGATACAGCAGTATATCTGCTATCACAGCCACGGGGGCGCAGGCGGCAACGCTTGCGCCCCCTTGTTTAGTGGATAGTGGATAGTGAATAGTTGATGTTACAAGATATTGGTTATCACATCCACGAGCTGCCAGCGGGCGGATCGCGGATATGGGGCGCGCAAGCACGATCCTGGCGCAAGGCCCTTCAGGCCGCCGCGCTGTTGCCTGAAAGTAACCTGCTTTAGCGTACCATTTCATTTGTTCGGCCCGTGAAAGCCATGTGCTAAAGCACTTCAAGCCGCGACCTTCTTAAACTTTTGAGTTGACCAAGTCAATGCCGGGTGGTATAATATTGCCGTTTTCAACATTTAAAAAAAATTCAAATTTTGAAAGTGGCTTATGAAGCTGATCAAGCGTAGCGACTATCTTTCCGCGCTGGCGGCCGTCAAGGACGCCCCAGACATCAAGATCCTCTGCGGAATGCGCCGCGCGGGCAAGTCCAAGCTGATGGACGAGCATGTCCGGAGCATCCAAAGGGCGAGACCAGGAGCGAATGTCATCTCGATCGACATGACGCTGCTGAAGAACGAGAAGCTGCACGACTACCACGCCCTGCATGAGTTTGTCAGAACGCACTCGAAGCGGACGGGGATGAACTATCTGCTGATTGACGAGGTCCAGATGTGCCCGAAGTTCGAGCTTGCCATCAATAGCCTCCATGCCGAGAAGAGCCGACGATATGACATCTATCTGACGGGCTCGAACGCTTTTCTGCTTTCCAGCGATTTGACGACACTATTCACTGGCCGCCATCACGAGATTCGGACGTATCCCTTTTCATTCCGCGAGTTCCGGCAGTATTTTGCTGCGGAGAAGGATGTGGACAGGGCTTTTGACCGGTACGTAGTGGAAGGCGGCCTTGCCGGAAGCTATCTCTACAACGACGAGTACGCAAGGATCGGGTATATACGAGAGGTTTATCAGACTATTCTCCGCCGCGACATAGTCCAGCGGTTCAATTTGCCCGATTCGCTGGTTCTTGAACGGCTCGCCGAGTTCCTGATGGACAATATCGGCAACGTCACGAGTGCGAATAATGTTGCCTCCTGCCTTGTTGCCGACCATGTTTCCACCAACCATGTGACGGTCGGGAATTATCTGGGCCATTTGGCCAACGCCTATTTGTTCGTCGAACTCAAGCGATATGACGTTCGCGGACGCCGCTGTCTCGAACAGAGTGGGAAATACTACCTGATGGATCATGCCATGCGCTATGCCGTACTCGGACGGCGCAATATGGACTACGGCCATGTTTACGAGAACATTGTCTGTATTGAATTGCTGCGTCGGGGATATGAAGTGTATGTCGGAAAGTTGTATCAGAAGGAAATAGACTTTGTCGCCATGAAGGGGAGTGAGAAGTTTTACATTCAGGTGTCAGATGACATTTCGAATCCTATGACACTTGCACGTGAGCTGGAACCGTTGATGAAAATCCGTGATTCGTATCCAAAGTTGCTCATTGCGCGCACGCGCCATGACGTGGTGGATCGGGATGGAATCCGAGTCATAGACATCGCACGATGGCTTGGAGCTTGGAGAAGTGTAGAGCGCTGATCCTTCCATTCGGCTGGCTCGTGGCAACCAACCGAACCAAATTTCCTCAGTTTTTTCTTTCATTTCTTGCCGAATTGTGCTAAAATTGGTGTTGCTTTGGGTGAATTATGCCTTCAAATAGCTGGTTCGCCCTGGGCCGTGTTGCGTTTCTGCGGCGTCTCCGGCGTGGTGGAATGCGCACGAAATCCAATAAAACAAGGTGAATAATGAACAAGGATAAGGTTATGGCCAAACCGATCTTTGCCGCAGTTCCGCTGTCGGCAGCGGGTGCTCCCTGTGCGCCCCGCCAGCCCGCGCACCCGCGCGGGGTCGCTCTCGTTTTCCATGCGCTTCTCTCCCTCTTCTCGTCGTGCTCATCCCTCCGCGCCGTTTGCGCGCTCCTTCTCCTGGCGGCATTGGCCATGCCGAAGGCGGGGGCGGGATATAGTGTGATGGGAAACGACCGCATCCTTTTGATGAACAATGATAAAAAACTTCTTGCTAATATAAAAGACCAGAGTTATTATGACACGTCGATTTCTTCTAATACATATTGGGTGCATGATACTACAGCAGCACCAGTTCTAACGAAGTATTTATTGCCTGGTGTGTGGCATACCATGTATAAAAAGGATGGTACCCGCCTGTGGCATCTTGAAGAATGTCGAGCGGGAAGTGGCACTGTGCTTACATCAACAAGAAACTACATTCCATGGACGACTACGGCGATTTCGATTGTTGATGGTATTACCAACAATATACCAGTAACGACTGACGGTGCCAAAATGATTGGCTCAGTGGTGATGCGAAATACAAAGGATTCATGTATTTATTCGCCATACTATGAAGAGGGCATAGGGACATTGTATTTTGATACAGTGAATGCGTTTAAGGCAACGCTTACAGATAAATTGGCAGTGGAATTTGCCACCAATGTAACCGACGAGGCAGCTGCTAACGGGGCGACTTTTGCATCCGTGTCGAATAATTACGAGGACGTTCTGTGGGAACCGTTGAGAGTTGATGTTATGACGGTCGTAAACAAGCAAGAGCCCACAATGCTTGAAACAGATGTCGAAGAGATCGCACTGCAGTCGTCCGCAGGAGCTGATGGATTGTTTTATCGTATCCGTAAGCGCATCAACTATCATAAGCCGATACGTTTTCGTATTAGGCGTTTAACTGTTGCAACTGGTACCGCTGATGCTGCAGGACTGATTTTGGTGGATAACATCATAGCATCGTATCCTCCTATGACGGCTGAAATAAACCGATATGGTAATGATTACGATGAGGAACTTTCGGGCGCCAGTGTCATGGGATGCACTGGAGATTTCGATAGCGCGTTTCATTCCTATCTTGGGAAGGCGATGCAGTCTTCTGTGTGGATCTCGTTTCAGACCAACAATTCTCAAGCTAAGGCCGTTGTCCTTTCCGATCTTAAGTTGAACTATCGTTGGCGTTATCTCAATCAGATTATCGGGCCTTGGAAGCAAATCGGTTTTAATCCGGCTTCAATTAACTCCTCTAGTATGTCTACCTCGAATGTTGTAGCAAATTCTGGTATTCCGCTTACAGACGGTGTCGGTGATATTGAGTACTATTTTACGGCTAAAATTTCAGCTCCTTTCTATTCGGTCAAGGATTATGCATTAGGGGTCGGTTATGGCTCTGGGTGGACTGAGGAAATCACTGCCATCACCAACCGTGCCAACTACGCCGAGGAGACGCCGGCTGGCGGGCATGATTACTTCGTGCGCATTCGCGAGGGCGAGAGTGACTTCGAGTGGGTGAAGATGGTTGCGTATCTCTCGGAATGGGATGATGATGGCGAGACCAATATCTGGCACGATGTCTCGGCGAATATGGAACTCGTGAGCGACCACTGCTGGCGCTACAACTACTACGTGCCCACCAACCACATCGGTCGTGAGCTGCGCGTCCACTTCCTCGGGAAGTCTCTCGTCACCAACGATGTGCCGTTCACCTTCACCGAGCAGACGAACGAATGGTGGTCCGCCGCCACGAGTGTTCCGTATCTGCCGTTCACCGTCAGCTGTGGTTCCCAGTATGCCGGCCAGGATCTCACCTGCGTTCTCGACGATGCCTCCACCCATCTGATGTTCGAGTTCAACGACCACAAGAACGCCTTCAGCGTCTCCCACGCCACCTACCAGAACTTCAACACCTGGACCGATTCGCTCGGTGGCTTCCGTGGCACCTCCAAGTGGAACGATCCCACCAACGCCGTTGATGCCGCCGGTGTTTCCGATTCCAAGCAGCGCTATGAGGCGTCGATGTCCACCTGGGATCTCGCCGATTTCGAAGGACCGTCGGAAATGTTCGATGTCGACGATACCGACGAGGGCTTCCCGCGCGGGGAGCCGTTCTCCGGTTCGCGCCGTACGCCCGATGGCTGGACGGCCGAGAACGGAATGTTCGTCGATTCCGTCCGCACCGCACCGCACGGAATGTCGCTGCAGATGCTGGGCCGTGGCCTCGGCTCGCTCGCCTACGGCGGCACCGCGGTCGATGGTGTCGATGAGGTTTCCTTCACCGCCTTCATCGCCCAGCAGCCGTCCTACAATGGCTTCCTCACCTATCTCGGCGGTGGCACCAACCAGAACTATGGCATCAGCGCCAAGCTCACCATGAGCCAGCTCGCGTATGTGGCGAACAAGAACCCCCTGGACATGTCGCCGCTCCATCCTTCCGTTTCGCTCGTGGGCTATCACCGCAACGGGCGCGGCTGCTACGAGCTGCGCTTCACCCGCGGTAGCGATACCTCGCTGATCGCCGCCATCTACAAGTGGCAGCCGGGCGCCAATGGTCTTACTGCCACTCTCCTTTGCTCCAACACCCTCGCCAACGCCGCCACCGACGCGCGCGGCTGGCCGGGTGCGAGCGGCGGCGAGAACTGGAAGCAGTACACTGGTTGGAGCAACTATCTCGTGCCCAATAAAACTGGTGAGAATGCCAAGAATGACTGGACCTGCGCCTACTTCTCGCTCAAGACGCTGAATTCCGGCATCGTGCATCTGGAGGCCGGAATTTCCTCCGAGCATAATGACAAGACCTTGAGTGCCGATGCCGCCAGCTTGAAGAAGATCCTGATTTACGAGGATGCTTCCCCCGGTCAGTTGACCAAGGGTACCTACGGCATTGGATCTGCGGGTTGTACTGGCGGCTTCGGATACATCACGATCCACGAGGTGCAGAATACCGATATTACCTGGAATACGCCGAACATAAAGCTGACCGGCGAGGGCGAGGGCGTTCATATCTTCAATGGCGACTGGGACTACATCCCTTCGCTCTGGCGCGAGCTCGGCGACTCCGACCACTTCTCCTCCGGCTTCAGTTCGGTCAAGCCCGCGAGCCAGACTCTGAAGCTCGAGCTGGCTGACGGCGGCACCACCTTCTGGGAGGATACTGGGCTTGAACAGGTGATCGACTCCTACACCACCAACTACTTCAAGTTCCTGCCGCGGGCGACGGGTCCGAAGCAGTTGCGTCTGCGCACGGGTGGCGACGCCTGGGACGACTACGGCACCGACGTGGTGGTCGACGATGTCCAGGTGTCCGCCTGGACGGCCCCGAACATCGAGTCGCTCAACGCCAAGGACTACGAGTGGGCCTACACCCGCGCGGTTGTCGAGCCGGCGTTCGACACGCCCGACAAGTCCTTCTACTCGCTCCCCGTTGGCACCAACGGCTTCGTCGTGGTGTTCACGAACGCAACGGGCGCGATAAAGATCAGGCCGCGTGGCGATCTCGAGATTGACCGCATTCTCGTGGTGGGCGGCGGCGGCTCCGGCGGTAATGTGATCGGCAGCGGCGGCGGCGGCGGCCAGGTTGTCGAAAGGACCTTTGCCGAGCCGATCAAGGTAAGTGCCGGCACTGCCATTGAACTCTCCGTCGGCAAGGGCGGTGGCTACGATGGTGGCAACAACACCAGCGATGGCAAGGCTGGCGGGCAGTCCTACATCAAGTTGAACAATGTCAACTATTCCGCCAATGGCGGTGGTGCCGGTCTCGGTAACGGCGATAGGGCGTCTAGGGCCGGTGGTAGCTCTGGCAGCAATGCCGGTGGCAAGGGCGGCTACGGGCGTTGCGGCGGCGGTGCCGGTGCCGGTGGCCCTGGTGGCGACTACGAGCCCGGCAATACCACGGCGGGCGGTGGCACCAAGGCCGGCGAAACCGCTACTGCCGCGTTCAACGCAATCGGCGGCGAGGGCGGCGAGGGCGTGATCAGCGACATCACCGGTAGCGATGTCTACTATGGTGGCGGCGGCGGTGGCGGCGTTGGCTGGACCAAGACCCAGAACAGCTATGGCGGCATTGGCGGCCTGGGTGGCGGCGGCAACGGCGGCGATTCCTACTCTTCCGGCAATGCTGGCACGGCCACGGCCGAACCCGGCACCGATGGTCTCGGCGGCGGCGGCGGCGGCGGCGGCGGCAAGAACAACAATGCCGACAAGGCGGCGCGCGGGCAGAAGGGTGGTACTGGCTGCGTGATCATCCGCGTCAAGACTGGCTGCAAGATGACCACCTTCCAGCCGGCCCGCGCGGTGGCCGAACCCGAGGGCGGGTATGACATTTCCTGGTATCCCGTGCAGCTGCGCTCGCCATACCTCGAGAAGGGTATCGGCCTTGTGAGCGTCAACTACATGGAGGCGGACGCCAATGCCGAGATCTCGCTGCAGATCTGCACCAACAACATCAGTGGTTCCGGCTACACCACCGTGCGTATGCAGGAGCCGCCGGGCAGCGAGAACTGGAACACCCTCACCAACTGGGTCTTCCGGAACCTGAACAAGAGCGGTACGCTTACCTACTATCTTAGCTGCCGCGAGCCGGTGCAGGGTCTGCTGCGTCTGGTGGTGCCCACCAACGTGGTGGCTGCCGCCACCTCCAAGCCGCTCGGCCAGCGCGATCCAGACTACGGCAAGATCTCGCTCACGCAGGTCTACTGCTACGACGAGCCGGCGCTTGACAACCGTTCGTGGTGGGGCTGGAACATCCACACCGAGGGCTGGAATACCGACAATAAGGACTATGCCTACCTCACCGACTCGCCGAATGGACTTTCCGGCATCCTCAACTTCTCGGCGCTGAAGACGGATAACACTTCCGCCGCCGCGAAGGGCATCGATCTCAGTGACCCGAAGAAGGAGGCCGAGTACAAGCAGAACAACTCGTTCCTGCAGTCGCCCGCCCTCACCAACGGCATCGGCCAGGTGAGCTTCCGCGCTCGCCTCTTCGACTCCAGCTCCACCACCCCCGGCTGGATCACGCTCTGGGCGTCGGACGAGCCGGACGTCGACCAGGCTTTGTATCCCCAGGCCTGGTATGAAGTGACGAACTTCCTGGTGACGGCCAAGACCTATCAGACCTTCAGCTGGAAGACGACCGACGACAACAGCGGCGCCAAGGCGATCCGCCTCGAGATCAACGGTTCGCGCAACGGGCGCAACCCTGCGTTCGCCGACTGGGAGCGCACCTCCAATCCGTCCCATCCCGACGCCGCGGTCAAGCCGCTGCAGCGCGTGTGCCTGGATGAGGTCCTCGTCTCGGAACCGGTCGCCCCGCAGCTGGCGCTGCGCGACGTGCGCCCGTTCCGCTCCTACGTGACGGCCAATCCGATCTGCATGGTCACCAACATCGCGAGCGAGAGCGAGCAGCCGATCGTGGGCGAGTCCTGGGGCCTGCAGGTCACCGTGGAGCCGCAGCAGATGAGCGAGGAGCTTGATACCGACTCCATCGAGATCACGGCGTGGTTCTACCGCGGCAAGGTGCCGTGGGGCTACGGACAGTGGAAGGACCAGGCGAAGCCGGTCGAGCTCAAGCGCGTTGCCGGTGTCGACCAGCTCGTCTTCCGCTCCTCCTTCGAGGTGGCCGAGAGCATTATGAATCCCGAGGATACGCCCGACACCTGCTGGCAGTACTTCGTGGTGGCCAGGTTCAAGGACAAGTCGGGTGAATCCCACGAGCATCCGCTCGATTCCCGCGAGTGGAAGCCGCCGGCCTGGTACCGCGGCCTTGCCGACTACAACAAGCAGTACGGCAACAACGAGTCCGACAAGTTCGCCGGCTACACCATCATCGACTCCGTGAGCCCGAAGCGTGCGTGGCTGAACGAGTTCAACTACTATGACGATGGCAGCGGTCTCGACAACCGCAACCAGTTCATCGAGTTGGCCGTTCCCCAGGGCGCCGACCTCACGGGCTGGCATATCTGTGTTGCCAATGGCATCACCAACGGCCCCATCGCCACCTTCGGCTATGGCGACGCGCGCGTCACCAAGAAGACCGGCGTCACGGAAGGCGTCGACTGCCTCAACCACTACGCCTTCCTCACGTTGCGCAACAAGCTCTCCAAGGAAGAGGGCTACTTGCCTGAGGCCGACGGCGAATGGAATAACGTCACCATAGCTAGTGTGGATGAGGGCTCATTCCGCAACTACAGCGCGTATGGCCTTTACCTGATGCGCCCCAGCGGCGTCATCGAGCACGAGATCGTGACCGAGGGCTACAGCGCCTTCTCGAGTGCGTGGGACTACAACAGCGCCACGAGTCTGGTGGCGAAGCTGGTTGCCAAGGAACCTTCCTCCACCTGGTTCTTCGCGGCGAAGGACTATGGCGCCGGCTCCATTGGCGTCATCACCAACCACGGCGAGTCCGCGAAGTGCTGGACCAACTCCTGGGTCGAGGCCAGTGGCGATACGCCTGAGATTCCCGGCATGGTAAAGACGCCCGGCAAGGTCAACCGTCTCTCCACCGGGGTGACGCAGTACATCGATCCCGACTGGTTCCTCCTGCCGAACGGCACCAACATCTGGATCTACGCCACCGTGCTGGGCGATCACCTGCGGCAGTCGATCGGCTCCGTCACCGACCAGGTGTCGGTGGTGATCGTGCCCAAGGGGGCCACCACCAACATCATCTACCGTACCGACTCCTGGTATGAGCTGGGCGATGTTACGGTCAACGGCGTCAAGGCGCCTGAGGCTGAAGGTCGCGCTGGTCGTTCGGATTCGCACGTTTGGGCGTTCGAGCTCAAGGACGTGCAGGAGACCCAGACGGTGGTTGCGAACAGCCGTGGCTCCTCGGAGCTTGCCGACGTTGGCATCGACCGCGATGATCGCTACTACAACGCGGTGATGAAGTGGCTGGAGCAGTTCGACGACACCGCCGTCTACCGTGCCGAGCATTGGGATCTTTCCGACAAGAAGGTGGGCGATCTCGACATCAAGGACATGTACTGGCTCAACATTCCGCCCGACGAGCCCGGCTGGGTGCTGAAGGCCGGCATGGGCGAGGTGGCGCGTCCGCTGCCGCTTGGAGTGGAGCGCATGAAGCTCGGCGCCGACGGCGAGGATATGCCGCCGCAGCGTGGTGACAGGCTCACCTCCGTGCAGCCCGTCGTATCGGTTGAGCCGGAGTCCGGCGTGCCGTGCACCAACCTGCTGCTGAAGGTGACGATGATGATCACGAACCGCAACAACGGCGCCGCCGTCAGGCCGGGTCAGCTGAATGGCCTTGAGTACGACGGCATCGGCAGCTCGACCTACGATCCGGTCTTCTCGCCCAACTGGACGAGCACCACGTTCAAGATCGTGGGCGCGCTGCAGAAGCCGGGCGTGAAGGATCGCTTCCTGCCGCTCAGGTGGTTCGTGTTCGGGCCCAACAGCTTCGACAGCAACTTCCAGGCGGTGATCGAGGTCAGCGATCCGTTCCTGCCCTCCTCGCCCGGATCGTACTACGGCTGGGGTCCCTATCGCGATCTCTTCCCGATCTTCTACAAGTGGCGTCTTGACGGTGATGGCGCCCAGTACGAAACCACCGACATGCTCAAGCCCGACTCAACTTTCGAGTGAGTCGGTGGAGGCGGCGGAACCTAGGCGATCCGCCGCCTTTAAACTCTTGCCATAAATAGTTAAATGGTTAAATTGTTAAATAGTTAAATCCCCCCTGCACTCTCAACTCTCAACTCTCAACTCTCAACTCACAAAATGAGCGACTACGATCATCGCGCCATTGAAGCGAAGTGGCGCAAGTACTGGCTGGAAAACAAGACCTTCAGAACCAACACCGGCAAGGCCGCGCCTTCCGCCGCCGAGAAGCCCAAGTTCTACTGCCTCGACATGTTCCCCTATCCTTCGGGTGCGGGTCTGCATGTGGGCCATCCCGAGGGCTACACCGCCACCGACATCCTCTGCCGCTACAAGCGCATGAAGGGCTTCGAGGTATTGCACCCGATGGGCTGGGACGCCTTCGGTCTGCCCGCCGAGCAGTACGCGGTCGAGACCGGCACCCACCCGGCCATCACCACCCGCAAGAACATCGACCGTTTCCGCGATCAGATCCAGGCCCTGGGCTTCTCGTACGACTGGGACCGCGAGGTTAACACCACCGACCCCAAGTACTACAAGTGGACTCAGTGGATCTTCGAGCAGCTCTACAAGAAGGGCCTTGCCTACGTGGCTGAGGTGCCGGTGAACTGGTGCCCGGCTCTGGGCACGGTGCTGGCGAACGAGGAGGTGATCGACGGGCGTTCCGAACGTGGCAACCACCCCGTCGAGCACCGCCCGATGCGCCAGTGGATGCTGCGCATCACCGAGTATGCCGAACGTCTGCTCGACGGTCTCGAGACGCTCGACTGGCCCGAGGGCATCAAGGAGATGCAGCGCAACTGGATTGGCAAGTCGACTGGTGCGCTCGTTGACTTCGGCGTCCGTTTCGACGGTGACAATCGAACAATCGAACAATCTGAACAATCGAACAATCTCATCACCGTCTACACCACCCGCTGCGATACGCTTTTCGGCGCCACCTACATGGTGCTCTCGCCCGAGCATCCGCTGGTGGCGAAGTGGCTTGAGGACGGCACGATCAGGAATGCGGACGCCGTGAAGGCGTATCAGCGCAAGGCCGCCTCCAAGAGCGATCTCGAGCGCACCGAGCTCAACAAGGAGAAGACGGGTGTGCTGCTCGAGGGCGTGAAGGGCGTCAATCCGGTCAATGACGAGCCACTGCCGCTCTTCATTTCCGACTACGTGCTCGCCTCCTACGGTACCGGCGCCATCATGGCCGTACCCGCCCACGACGAGCGCGACTTCGACTTCGCCAAGGTGTTCAATCTGCCGATCTACCAGGTGGTGGCGCCGAGTGGCAGCGAGGTCGCCGGAAATTCTGGTGGCTCTGGCGATTCCAGGGTTGAGTACAAGGGTTCCGGGGCCTTCACCGACATCGCGACCGGCGTGATGGTGAATTCCGGTTTCCTCAATGGGCTTTCGGTGGACGATGCCCGCGTGGCCATGATCAAGTGGCTCGCCGAGAAGGGCGTTGGCCAGGCGAAGACGCAGTACAAGCTGCGCGACTGGCTGTTCAGCCGTCAGCGCTACTGGGGCGAGCCGTTCCCGGTCATCCACTGGGCCGACGGCACGCAGTCGCTGGTGGACGAGGGCGACCTCCCGCTCACGCTTCCCGAACTTGCCGACTACAAGCCCACCGGCACCGGCGAGCCGCCGCTCGCGAAGGCTGCTGACTGGGTGAACGTGGTGCGCGCCGATGGCGTCAAGGGTGTGCGCGAGACGAACACGATGCCGCAGTGGGCCCGCTCCTGCTGGTACTACCTGCGCTACATCGACCCCCACAACGACACCTGCTTCGCCGACCCCGAGCTGCTGAAGAAGTGGCTCCCCGTCGATCTCTACGTGGGCGGTGCCGAGCACGCCGTGCTGCATCTGCTCTACGCCCGCTTCTGGCACAAGGTGCTCTTCGACCTCGGGCTCGTGCCCACCGACGAACCGTTCCAGCGGCTCGTCAACCAGGGTATGATCCTCGGCATGGCGTACCGCAACCAGCGCGGCGTCCTGATTCCGATGGACCAGATCTCCTGGAAGGATGGCAAGCCCTACGGACCCAGGGAGCTGCCCGACGACGCCGATGCCGCCGTGGCTGCGCGCAAGGCGCTCGCCGAAGGTGAGCTGCTGCCGGGTGACGAGGAGCTTTCCGAGGCGCCGGCGAAGATGTCGAAGTCGCTTAAGAACGTGGTCAATCCCGATGATGTCGTGCGCGACTACGGTGCCGACTCGCTGCGTCTCTACGAGATGTTCATGGGGCCGCTGCAGGCGGTGAAGCCGTGGAACACCAAGGGTGTCGATGGCGTCTACCGCTTCCTCAAGCGCGTCAACCGCATGGTCACCGAGCAGACGATCGTCGACCGCGCGCTCACCCGCGAGGAAGCGAAGGTCCTCAACGCCATGGTGAAGAAGGTCGGCGAGGATCTCGAGACCATGAACTTCAATACCGGCATCTCGGCGATGATGGTGTTCGTCAACGCCTTCGCCGGCGACGGAAAGGATCTGCCGCGCGAGGCGGCGGAGAAGTTCGTGCTCTGCCTGGCGCCATTCGCGCCGCATCTTGGCGAGGAACTCTGGAGCGTGCTTGGTCACGCCGGTTCCCTTGCCTACGAGCCCTGGCCTTCCTTCGATCCCGCGGCGCTCGTCGAGGACGAGATCGAGATACCGGTGCAGGTGCTCGGCAAGCTGCGCGGTCGCGTCAAGGTCGCGGTGGGTGCCAACGCCGCTGCGATGGAGGCGGCGGCGCGGGCCTGCCCTGACGTGCTCAAGCACCTTGAGGGCAAGACGGTAGTCAAGGTAATTGCCGTGCCCGGGCGCATGGTGAACTTCGTTGTCAGGTGATTGTGCGGTCGAGAGCGGTCAGTCTGTCTTTGATTACGCTTGCGTGCGTGCTGGCGCAGGCGACGCCGGTGCCGTCCGAGGCCGAGATGGAGACGGCGCGTCCGGCCGTGGAGAAGCTGGCCGCCGCCGACTTTGCCGACCTACGCGCGAAGCGCAAGACCCACTCCGACGTGGCCGCCGCCTTCGAGGACTATGCGGCGGCGGCGGAAAGCCCGGCCGCGCGGTACCTCTACGAGCGCGCCGCCTTCCGTCAGTGTCTCCATGGCGGTGATGTGGCCGGCGCCAAGCGCCTCGTCCTCTCCGTCGCCGAACGCCATGGCAGTGCCTACGCGCTCGAGATGGCCCGCTTTGGCGTTTCGGCGCTGACCAAGCTCGTTCTCCAGAAGACCGAGGGGGCGAAGGAGTTCCGCGATCTGCTCGCCGCGGTCAACGCCCGGGTGAAGGATCCCGCCTGTGCCGCGATGATCGGTTTCGAGCGCGACTATCCGCTCACCGGCGTCACCCCGCTCGCGTGCGGGGACCTGGGGGATTTCTGGTGGCTGGCCGCCGATGAGGCGAAGGCGGACGAGGCCGTCGTCAATGCCTTCCGCGCCCATGCCGCCGCCTGGTATCGCCGTGCGCTCGCCAACCGCAGCCTGCGGGCGCAGAACCGCGCTGCCGCCCAGCGTAGAATCGCCGAGGCCGAAGCCGCATCTGCGGCGGAGACTGCCTCAGCCGAATCTTCGGCTGCCGCAGTCGAGGGTGTTGCTCCCGCCGCCGGCGTCGCCGCCGAGGCTGCGGCACCATCGACCAACGATGTTCTGAAGGTGTTCTCGCTCCCGCTTGCGCGGAATCTGGATCTCGAGTTCCGCCTGCCGATGGGCAGCAACTACAAGAACTGGCCGGCGAACCGTCTGCTCACGCCCTTCCACGTCACCTACGAGCAGTATCGCAATTTCCGCAAGATCCCCCGTTTCGAGAGCGGGATGGCGTCCGACCGTTCCTCCCCGGTGCGTGTCATGCTTGACGAGGCGGACGATTTCTGCAAGTGGCTTGTCCGGCGCTACCGTTCGAAGTTGCCGCCAGATGCAACGGTGCGCCTGCCAATCGATAGCGAGCTGCCCGGTATCGGCGGCGAGCGCAATGAGCTGGTGAAGGGCGGCGTCTTCCGCGGCCCGGCCAGGTTCATGCTGGTACTTGAACTGAGCGGCGCGAAGGGGGCGGCGAAATGAACGAACTGCTCCAGGTCGGCGGAAAGTTCGGCGACTACACCGTGGTGCGCAAGCTTGGCGAGGGCGGCATGGGCCAGGTCTACCTCATCCGCGGCGACGCCTCCGGCACCGAGTACGCGGTGAAGCTGCTCGACCCCAAGGGCGAGCAGGAGGATCCCGAGCTCAAGCAGCGCTTCATCCTCGAGGCGGAGCTCGCGATGAATGTGCGCCACGAGAACCTCATCACGGTCTACGACGTGGGCCGCGACCCCGATACGCACGTGGCCTACATCATCATGGACTACGTGCCCGGCGGATCCGTGCGGGACCGTCTGCAGAAGTGGGGTGCGCTGCCGATCGAGGAGTCGTGCGACATCGTCTGCCGCGTGGCCCGGGCGCTCGAGGTGGTGGATGCGAATCACATCGTGCACCGCGACATCAAGCCCGACAACATCATGTTCACGGCTGATGGCGTGACGCCCAAGCTCGCCGACCTCGGTATCGCCCGGCGTACTTCCAGTGCCGACATCACCGCGGCCTCTAGTGTCACTTCGCTTACCGAGTCCTCCGAGAGCGAGTATATGATCGGTTCGCCGGCATATATGAGCCCGGAGCAGATGATCAACTCGCATTCGGTCGACATCCGGGCCGACATCCACGCGCTCGGCGTCACGTTCTGGGAGATGCTGGCTGGGCGGCGTCCGTACGAGGGTGAGGACACAATGGCGCTGGTGGCGCGTGCGATGAAGGGCCAGCCGATTCCCGATGTGCGCACTGCCCGCCCCGAGGTGCCTCCCGTGGTGGCCGCGTTGATTGCCCGCATGTGCTGCCCCGATGTCGAGAAGCGTATCCAGAAGCCGTCGCAGGTGGTGGCTGAGCTCGAGCGTTTCATTAGCGGCAAGGCGGGCAACAAGCTGGTGCTGAAGAAGTCTGCTGTCGCAGGTTCGCCCCGTAGCGTTCCCGCGGCTTCTGCCGGCATCGACCGCGAGGCGGAGCGTCTGCGCAAGATATTCCTGGTTGCGCTGGTGGGAGTTCTTGGTGTCATTGGGCTTGCCACATTCGTCTACACCGCAACGCGCCCGACGCCGCCCCCTGCACCGGTCTTGGTGCCGACGGAGCCAACGGAGCCGACGGTGCCGGAACATACGCCGGGCTTTGACGAGGTGCCCGAGCCCGCGCTGGATTCCAAGGTCGAGGAGAAGGATTCCGCGGACGCGCCTCAGAGCCCGCCGCAGGCGGCGGAGGACGCGCCCGTGGTTGCGCCTAGGCCCAAGGCCAGGCCCGCGGTTGCGTCGCCGAAGCCGGTCGCCGTCGCACCGGCCGCGGAAGGTGGGCGGGCCGAGGCCGAAGGCCCCGCGCCTTCTGCCGACAATGGATTCTGCGCCGCCGAACTGCGGCGCTACGCCGAGCTGGCGCGTCAGGACAACGAGGAGGCGATCGTGCATGCGGTCAATGCGGCGCGCAAGCTCGATCCCGACCTTCGCCGCTGGGACTTTGACGGCGAGGAGTCGGTGCCGGTGTCCGCTGCGGACTCCGAGGTCGATGAAGGCGCCGCCCCAGCGCCCGAGGCCGAATCGCTCGAGCGTGCCTCGCGCACCGTCTATCGCGAGGGCAAGCTCTTCCTGATGCTTGAGCTGTTGCGTGCCGAGCGCGCGACGCTGGTCGACGACTACGAGCGCGAGTACGGGAAGTGGATGGAGCGCCGGGATGCCGGGCACGTCTTCGACGTTGTCGATTTCGCCGAGGTTCTCGGTGCTGCGGTCGAACGTGATCTGAACGGGTTCTTCCGTTCCTTTGGCGTCAACTGTTCCCGATAGCTCAAAGGTGGCGTCGTGAACAACGGTCGCGATTTCGCCTATTGTGCGATGTTCGGTTCCCTGGCGCTGGCGTTGCCGATGCTGTTCCATGCGTTCGGCGGCGTATTCCCTATTGGACCGGTTCTGCTACCGATGTACTGGCCGCTGATGGCCCTGGCGTTTCTGGCTGCGCCCCGCCGGGCCGCGCTTACCGCCGCCGCGGTACCATGGGCGTCCGCCCTTCTCTGCGGAATGCCGCTCCTCTGGCCGCCGTTCGCGGCGGTGACGAGCGTCGAGCTTCTTCTCCAGGTGTATCTGGTGGCGCGCTTTGGCCGTGCCGCGTCGAATGCGAAGGCTCTGGTCCGGGCTCTCGTCGTGCTTGCGGTGGTGCTTTCGCTCGGACGCTTCCTGCATGCCGCGCTCGTGTATGCGCTGGCGCAGGTGTTTGAGTTGCCAGCTCGCGCGCTTGCCGCCGCTTCGCTGCTGGCGGGTTGGCCCGGCGTGTTCCTCATCTGCCTGGTGACGCCGGTCTTCGCCGCTGCCGTCGCCCGGCGCGATGGCGTGTGCGAGGTGCGTTTCATCGAGGCGCTCCGGCGGATGCATCTGGGCGAGCGCACTGTCCTCGCGTGTGCACAGGCGCTGCGCTGGTTCGAGGCGCTCGCCCGTGACGCCGGCCAGCTCGCGCGGGCGCTGGAGCTGCGCACTGCAGCGCGTCGCGGCGCGTCGGTCGAGCCGCTGGCGGCCGCGCCTGTCGTGGTTATGCGCGGGGTGAAGGTGTGCTATCCCAACGGCAGGGCGATTGCCTTCGATGACCTCGAACTGCCGCCGGGTGGGAAGCTGGCGCTGACGGGCCCGAATGGCTGTGGCAAGACCACGCTACTACAGGTGCTTTCCGGGTTCATCCCCTATGAGGGCGAGGTCAAGGTGTTTGGGCTGGATGTGAAGCCGCAGAACCTGCGGACTATCCGGGCGCGTCTAGGGGTGGTGTTTGAGAACCCCGACGATCAGTTCCTCTTCCCCACGTTGCGCGAGGATGTGGGATACGCCGCGTTCAGGCGTGGTCTTGTCACCGAGACGATCGACGCAGAAGTTGACGCGCGTCTCGCGGAGGTTGGGCTTGAGCGGGGGAATCGTCCGGTGGCGGCACTGTCCCGCGGGCAGCGCCAGCGTGCGGCGCTGGCGGGTGTGCTGGCGGCTTCGCCGGAGCTGCTGCTGCTCGACGAACCCACTGCCTCGCTGGACGTCACCGAACGTCGCCGCATTGCCAATCTGCTGGCATCAACGTCCGCCGCCGTGATAGTTGCCACTCATGATGAAGCTTTGAGCCTAGACCTTGAAGCTTGTAGGTTAAATGGCTAAATTGTTGCGGGGTTCTGTGCTCTGGACAATCATTTAACCATTTAACTATCTAACCATTTAATCATTTATTGACTTTGGTTCAAATAAAGTATATCATATAGCGCGATATGGAAAACTGCATTATAAGAACTGCAGCCGACCTTGAAGATGCGTGTGCGGCATCGAAGGAAACTGGCATAATGGCTATCGACACGGAATTCGTGTGGCGACGCACCTACCGCCCGAAGCTCGGCATAGTCCAGATTGGGGCCGATGACCGACGCTGCCATGCCATCGACTGCATGACCTGCATGAGCGTGGATCCGCTGAAGGCTGTCCTGGAGGACGAGACGATTGTCAAGATACTGCACGACGCCACTCAGGACACAGTGCTGCTGCACCATTACGCGGGTTCGCGTCCGCGTAACATATTCGACACCCAGGTGGCTGCCGCATTCGCCGGCTTTCCGGCGATGATGGGTCTGCAGCGCCTGCTCATGGAGGCGATTGACGTTGGGCTGCCCAAGACCCAGACATGCACCGACTGGACGCAGCGCCCGCTTACCGAGGCGCAGGTACTCTATGCCCTGGACGACGTTCGCTATCTGCCTGCTCTGCGCCAGGAGCTGCTGGCCCGGGCCGAAGCGCTTGGCACCCGCGCCTGGCTCGAAGAGGAGATGCTGGGCTATGACGACGGGATTCTCTGTGCCGAGCCTGAACCAGACGAGTTCTGGAAGAAGATCAAGGTGCGCCGCGCCACGCTCGACCGTCGTGGGTTCGCGGTGCTGCGCGCCGTGACCGAACTGCGTGAGAACACCGCCTGCAAGTGGAATCTGCCCCGCAACTGGCTGGGCGACGACGAGTCGCTGGTGGAAATGGCGTCACGAGGCGCGGTTGGCCACATTCGGCATCGCCTGCGCGGCGGACAGGTCGACACGCTGAAGGCGCTCTACGCTGGCTGCGTGAAGCGGGCGCTGGAGCTGCCGGAAGAGGAATGGCCGGAGGCGCCGGACATGGTGACCTATATCCCGGAAGTGCGCGAGGCGGCGGAAAAGGCAATTGAATGGCTGGCGACGAAGGCGCAGGAGATTCACGTGGCACCCGCGATCATCGCCAACCGCGCAACGGTCATGGCGTTCGTCGACAATGTCGACGACAATACCAATCCCCTGGCGTGGGGCTGGCGCTACGAGGCGGTCGGTCGCGAGATGGCCGAGAAGTTCGGGGTCGACTGAAAGGTTGCACATGGCAGGTAGTCGCAAGGATCTACTGGGTGGTTATGATTCGTACGTCGGCGGATATCGCGACGCCAATGGTAGTCTGCCCGAGATGATGCAGCTGAAATACATGCACACCATGGGGGTGGTGCGCAATGCCGGGCTTATCGCCGAAGGCGAGGGATTTTCCGCGGAGGAGGCCGAGGCCGCGTTCGCAGCGGCGCTACTGCACGATGTGGGGCGCTATGAGCAGTTGAAGCGGTACAACACGTTCCGCGATTCGGAATCCGTCGACCATGCCGTTTTCTCCCACGACATCGCAGCGGCGAATGGCTGGCTCGACGAATTCTATCCTGGCGACGGACCTGAGTCGGCGCGCTGGCGCAAGGCCGTGCTTGACGCGGTGCTGTACCACAACCGCCGTGACGTGCCGGAGGGGCTGGACCATTTGACGGAGCTGCTTTCACACACCGTGCGTGATGCGGACAAGCTGGACATCTTCCGAGTGCTGGAGGAGCAGATTCGCGTCAAGGACTGGCGTCACGACGCGCGGGCGTTTTGGAATCTGCGTACCGATCTCCCGGTCGACCCGGCCGTGGTGGCGGCGATCGAGGAGGGGCGACCTGTTGATTACGGGTTGATCCGATCGTTGGGCGACTTCGTGCTTATCCAGGTGGGTTGGATGCGTAATGGCCTCCATTTCGCCGTCTCGCGCAGACTCTGCCGCGAGCGTGGCCATCTGGAGTTCCGTCGTGCCTTTCTGCATGAGCTGGGCGCCGTGGGGCGCGATTTCCCCTGGGAAAAAATCGCCCCCCCAGGAATAGTTAAATAGTTGAATGGTCAAATAGTAAGGCTCTGTCACAAAAAAGCGTGCGAAGAAAAGTCAATGCGAAGAAAATCACCGAGATTTATGTTCGGTGATCCTCGGATACCTTATCAAGAGCAAAATGTACCGATATGATACTTATGGGGTATTTGTTTTTTCTTGTCAATAGGAATCCAAACATCGTTGTCTATCATTTTATCATTCCTTCTGAATCTTTCGATATTTCATATCAGATACCATCCTTCGCACACTCTTTTGTGACAGACCCAATAGTTAAATGGTTAAATCATTTATGGTGGCATGGTGCCGAATTTAATCATTTAACCATTAGTCATTTAACCATTAAACCCGGCACCTAAATCTGGCACCGTGACTTGACGCAATCCCACTCCCGCAACACCACCCCATCAGCATCATTCCAATACTTCGCCATCCCTCCCC
>JAZRXT010000027.1:0-4758 GCA_045600365.1 Kiritimatiellia bacterium
CGCGTTGTTCTTCGCGGTGTTTCCGTCCTCGCCGGCGTAGCGTGCGCTGCGCACCCCGGGCGCACCGCCCAGTGCGTCCACTTCGAGCCCGGAATCGTCGGCAAGGATCCACGCGCCGGGATGGCGCGGCGCCAGCGCCCGCGCCTTCAGCAGGGCGTTTCCCGCGAAGGTGGTCTCGGTCTCCTCAACGGACGAGTCCTCGGCCTCTATCTCCCAGTCGGGCAGAATTTCGCCGATCTCCCTGATCTTGTTTGGATTGTGCGTAGCCACTATCAGTTTCATGTCATTCCTCCGCCTTGAGATAACGCAGCAGCTCGTCGAGACGATTCACCTTGATCGTGTAGCGCCGTCCGTTCAGATGGCCAAACCCGAAAGTGCAGAACGCCGTCTTGACGCCGGCGTTCGCGCCGCATTCCATATCGGTCCAGTTGTCGCCCACCATCCAGTCATGCGACGAAAGACGGTGGCCGCGCATTCTGGCGGCGCATTCTCTGAGGGGCATGGGCGACGGCTTCATCTCGGCGCAGTCGCCGCCCGCCACCACCGCATCGCCGAAGTAGCGCAGCAGACCGAAGTGGCCGAGGATCTCGCGGGTGGCGAAGTTCGGCTTGTTCGTGTTCACGCCGAGCAGCCAGCCGCGGTCGTGCAGTTCGGTGATCGCGCTGCGAACGCCGGGATAGAGCACTGTCTCATCGAGCATGTGGGCGCGGTAGTTCGCGACGAACCGCGGCCACAGCTCATCGAAGGCGCCGGTGCGCTCGGGGATGGCGTGCTCCAGCAAATACCTCGCGCCGCTGCCGACGAAACCGATGACGGTCTCCTGCGGCAGCGGGGCGAGGCCCAGCTCCTCCCGCGTGGCGTTCACGCCAGTGGCGAGATCGGCGCGGGAGTCGATCACGGTACCGTCGAGATCGAAGAACACCGCGTTCACCGCGCGTCCTCCGATGCGGATTCGGGGTGGAACATACCGCCGCCCCGTCCTACAGGCACTCCGCCGCGACCTCGTTCAAGGTGCGCACGTTGAGCTTGCCGTACTTCGCGAGCTGGGTCTTGGCATAGACGCCCAGGGTGACGATGCGGTCCTTGCGGGGATCGTCGGCGCGCTCGGCCACGTACTCGGCGAGCAGCTTGACGAGCTTCGAGTCTAGCTTGTCGAGAACCACCGCACCCTCGCCGCAGTTGTACGACTCCTCGTCGTTGGTGCCGAAGGGCTTATTGTCCGCCCCCAGCGCCTTGAGCAGCCTGGCGGGGCATTCGCACTTGCGGTAGTTGCGCATGAAGTCGTCCTCGAGGTAGTAGAGCTCGCCGGCCTTCCTGGAGAACTTCACCTTCTTCTCGAGCAGAAACTTGGCGGTGCAGAACGCCTTCGCCTCGAGCTTCAGGCCGAAATCTGCGAGATCGGCCACGAGGAAGTCGTGCGCCGCCGGATTGGGGCATACGATCTCCTTCACGCCGAGGGCGTTGACGAAGTCGACGAACTTCGCCGCCGCGGTCCTGGCCTCGGGCAGATAGCCGAGCACCTTCAGCGCCTTGCCGATCGCGCCGCCGGTGATGGCAACGTAGTCCCCGACCGCCTTCTTCATCAGCTTGTCGAGGGCGGCCAGCTCCTTCTTGTCGGAGGCGGTGGTGTTGTCGAGGAAGATCGCCACCTTACCCTTGCCCGAAGCCTTCCACTCGCTGGTGCCGGCAAGCTGCCGGGCGAGCCTGGCCACCTTGGCGGGGGCCTTGCCGGCCTCGACCACGTCGGCGCGGGCGGCAAGCGCGAGGCCCACCTCGTCGTAGCCGTTCACGCAGTTGCGGCGGCAGGATCCCGAAAGATCGCAGCGGTAGAGGGCGTCGACGAAATCGGCGTCGTCGAACGAGTTCGTGCCAGTCCTGAGGCCGTACAGCATGGCCGCGCGCACGCGCGGAGTGTCCACCTCGGTGCCGCGTGCCTGCCCGATGACACTCAGATGCCGGCACATGAAGCAGAACCGGCAGTTCATGATCGCTTCTTCAAAGTTATCAATATGCATGACCACTTCTTTCCTTTTAAGGTTCATTTAGGGCCGAAGGCCCATTTATCTTACCACCCCGCCAGTCCCATCTTGCCGGGGTTCATGATCGAGTTGGGATCGAGCTTCGCCTTGATGCCCTCTAGCACCGGCATGGCCGTGCCGTAGAGATCCTTGACGTAGCGGCCGAGCTTGAGGCCCACGCCATGGTGCTCGTTGATGACGCCGCCGGCCTTGATCGCCGCGCGGATCGCCTTGTCCCACACCGCGTTGTAGAGCGCGGCGGCCTCGCGTTCGTTCGGCGGCACCTTGTCGCCGGGGAAGATGAAGCGGGCGTAGAGCATGCAGCCCCAATCATACCAGTGGGAGAAGTGTCCGATGAAGCGGGCATCGGGGAACTCCTTGTTCACCACCTTCTTCATCGCCCAGTAGACGTCCTCGATGTGCGAGAAGTCCGCCACCGTGTCGAGCGTGCCGAACGCCTGCGGGACGTGGAACATGAAGCCGGGATAGAAGAACTTGTACTTGTTCTCCCACCACCACTCGCCGCCCTTCGCGCCGAGGTCCTTGCCCTTGAACTCGCCCTCCATGATCTCGCGGGCATGCTTCATCTGCAGATCGACGATGTCCTTGCGTCCGTCGAAGCCGAAGACGAGATACGCACCCTTGTCGAGGTTGATGCCGAACACCTTCGAGACGTGCGTCTTGGTCTCGATCTCGTCGTAGAGACGCATCGCGCACGGTCCCAGGCGCGAGCGCATCAGGGTCTGGCCCGCCTGCATCGCGGTGTGGAAGTCCTTGAAGATGTAGGCGCGGAACTGGCGGCTCTCCGGCTGCGGATGGATCTTGTGCGTAACCTCGGTGATGACGCCCACCGTGCCCTCGGAGCCCAGGGACATCATCGTGAGGTCCGGACCCGACGCGTGGCGCGGCACCGGCAGCGTGCGGATGATCTCGCCGGTGGGGGTGACCACCTCGAGCGACATCACCATGTCCTCGATCTTGCCGTACTTGGTAGACAGAACGCCCGTGCCGCGGTGCGCGAGGAAGCCGCCGATCGTGGAGCAGCTGATCGACGCCGGCAGATGCATGGTCGAGAGCCCCACCTTGTTGCAGGCCCACTCGAGATGCTTGGTGATGATGCCCGTCTGCGCCGTCACGGTGAGCGCGGTCTTGTCGATCCTGATCACCTTGTTCATGCGCTTCATGTCGAGCACGATGCCGCCGTAGATCGGAAGCGCGCCGCCCTGGCTGCCAGATCCGCCGCCCCAGGGGACCACGGGAATCTTGTACTGGTTGGCGATCTTCATGATGCGCGCCACCTCCTGGGTGGACTTGGGATGCACCACGAAGTCGGGCTTCGGACACGGCCGGCCGCGGTCGTGCCACATCTCCGGAATCCAGTAGTAGTCGATCGAATGGCCGAACTTCTCGGCGAAACGAACGTCCACGCAATCCTCGCCGACCACGTCGGTGAGCTCCGTACGAATCATCTCGTACATGTAGCTGTCTTCTTTGACTTTCATTTTTCTCCTTGTCTGAAAGAACACATATATTATACCCTTTTCCAAGTGAGATGTGAACGAAAAAAGATGAAATAAAATGAGACAAAATGAGAAGAATATGGTATACTCTTCCCATGGACAAACTTCGCACCCAGATGATCGCGGAATATCTTGCCGCCCACGGACGCTGCTCCTTCGCGGAACTGCGCGACCGCTTCGGCGTGAGCAACGCCACCGTTCACCGCGACGCCGCCGAACTCGCCCGCCGCGATGCCGTCGCCGTCGTGCGCGGCGGGCTCGTCTGGCGCGAAGGGGCAACCCCCACCGACAGGGCGGATCCCTTTGCCGACCGCGTGGTGGCGAACCGGCGCGGCAAGGCCGCAGCCGCCCGGAAGGCGCTCGGCACCATCGTGGAGGGCGACATCGTTTTTCTCGACTCCTCCACCACCGTCTTCGAACTCGCGCTGCTGCTGCGCAACGCAGCCTTCACCCACTTGACGATCATTACCAATTCGCTCTCGGTGATGCAGAACTTCCGCAAGTTCCCGCCGCAGTGGGTTCTCATCGGCCTCGGTGGCAACTACGACGCCCAGCTCAATTCGACGCTGGGCGCGGTGACGCTGAACGAACTGAAGAACCTCAATCTGACCAAGGCGTACATATCGGCCTTCGGGCTTGACGGGCGCCACGCCACCACCAACCACGAACGCCAGGCGGAACTACTGCGGGCAGTTCTCTCGACCGCCGAACACACCTACCTGGTGATCGATCGCTCGAAAATGGGCCGCACCGGCCTCTACCGGCTAGCCTCAAGAACCGCCTTCACCAAAGTATTCTCTGGCTGATGGTTAAATAGTTAAATTCGCTGCGCTCATAAATCTGCCCTGAAGCCGAAATTCAACTATTCAACTATTTAACCATTTAACTATCTAATGATCACCACGCCGCCCTGGCCATCGCCGATGACGGAGATGCCGCCCTGGCCGTCGAAGTACGCGGAGTGAGTCGTCGCATTGTAGGGACCCGGACGCAGCTTCTCGCCGTTGATGTAGAGGTCGTGCACCTTCTGGTTCACGCCCTCGTCGAGAACGATCTTGCCGCCGGTGATATAGACGTCAACCTGCTTGCCGAACACGTTCGAATGCTCCAGCACAAGCTCGCCGCCGGAAACGCGCACCGCACTCGCATTCGGCCACGCGCCGTCTTCGGCCGCAAGACGATAGTATGGGTTCGCCGAACCGCGCTTGAGGTCGAAGGTC
>JAZRXT010000028.1:0-11211 GCA_045600365.1 Kiritimatiellia bacterium
CGAATTCGTCCGTGCCATCCGCGGCGAGGGCGACTACATCGCGCAGGTGAAGTCGCGCTGCTTCGCCGACATCGAGTACTCCATTCCGCAGATGGAGGGCATCCTCGTCGGCTGCATCGCCCAGCGTGTGCCGGGCAAGCACGAATGGTGCAGCGCCACCCAGTCCTTCAAGGACAAGGCGGCGAACGACCTCGTGCGGCCCTACATCCGCAAGGGTTGGGAGTTCTAATCCACCCGGGACCGGAAGCCGTGAAAGCGGGTATGTATTTCCGGTCTCTTTTCCTGCAGGCGTGCACGGCGCTGGCCGTGTGCGCCTCGCAGTCCCCCAAGTGCACCTTCCGGGTGACGGATGGTCACGACAATTGGGACTATGTTGCCGGGTGGCGTGATGTCACCAGGGACCAGGCCTGGGGACGGGTGCCGAAGCTGGGCGACTCGCCGGCGATAGATTCCGCCAGCCCGGTGCGCGTTCCTTCCGGAACCGATGCCTATGGCGGCACCACCGTGGTCGGTTCCAAGTACGGGGTGGGCCATACCTCGGTGCTTAAGTTCGAGAGCGGTTCCAGGTATTTCAATACCGCATACGGCTCCTTCTACGTGGGCGACGCTCCCGGCGCCACCGGCGTTGTCAGCTTCGTGGGCGCTTCGATCCCGCTGGGACTCGATGTCTACAACGGCACCACCAACCTCAGCTACGTCTACGTCGGCGCGGACGGTGGCGCCGGTTTCGTCACCAACTCCGCCGGCACGATCTATCTGCGTGAGGGTTTCTTCCTTGGGAACGGGAAGGGGTCGTTCGGACGCTACGTCCACGACAACGCCAATTTCACCTTCAGCTTCGGATCCAAGCCGTTCGCCGTCGGCGTCGAGGGCAGGGGCGAGCTCGAAGTCACCTCCGGCACGCTTTCCATCCAGGACCTGCTGGTGGGCGGCACCAATCTCTTTGACAGCGTGGCGACCGTGCGCACGAACGCGACGCTTGCCTTCAATGCCCGCGCGTATTTCGGTGGCTACACCAACCGCATGAACAACACGTGCCGGGAATACCCCACCGGTCACGGCGTCCTCAAGCTCGCAGGCGGGCGTCTCCTCTCCCGCTCGAGTGAGCACCCGACGGTGCGCGTCGGGTGCTATCCCGAGGCAAGGGGCGAAATCCGTGGATATGGTTCGCTCGCGCGGGAAGGTTCCGCGCGTCTGACCCTGGCGCTCGGACACGGCAGGGTCGTGGCCGATGGCGGCGTTCTCGACGTTTCCGCCATCACCTCCCTTACCAATGTCCTCGCCGATTCCTCCGCTGGCTGGTACGCGGTGAATGGCGGCGAGGTGAAACTGCCGGCCGTCTCGGCCACCTCGCCGTCCGACGTCATGCTGGGACTTTCGCCGGACATGGTGAACTCGGTGCGTGTCTCCGAAACCGGCGCTGCGGCTTCGACGCACGTGTTCGACTGCACTGTCTGCGCCGAAGGATGCGAGGGAATGCCGCCGCTGCCGTACAACCATGCATCCTTCGGTATCGTCAGAATCCGTGATTTTCGCTCCTTCGCGTCCGTCTCGGTTGCGGTTAGGTACGACCCATCTGCCTTTCCCGCGGAGTCTGAGGTGGCGCTCTATCGGCTCGAGGGCGGCGAGTGGCGGCGCGTGGCCAAGACGGCGGTTTCGCCGGACGGAATCATCGCGGCGGACAATCTCGCGCCGGCGTCCGAAGACTGCAATGTCGGTGCGTTTGCCGTGCTGGCGGTGGGCGAGACCCTGACCTTCCGTCCCGTCGCCAGGACCAACACCTCCGCAACCACCGCCTACTGGGACTGGAGTTCCGCGCAGAACTGGGTGAAGCGCGATGGGGTGACCACGAAGCGTCCGGCAGATGGTGACGAGCTCGAGGTGAACGTCAATCCCGGCGGATACCATGCGGCGAATCTATCCTCCTATGTGGCCGGTCTGCGTCTGGGGCGTGGCTTTGGCAACATGAACTTCTCCCATAACGGATTCCGTCTGCTCGGCGGTGGCGAGGGAATGGTGTCGGAGGTTGATGCCGGTACCATGCACACGATGTGGACTAGCTGGTATTGCGATGGCGACGCCATGGTGAACGTCACGTCCTCCTTCAACGTCACCGGCTCGTTCGTGGGGCGGTCCTCGTCGCGGCCGGGGCGCATTGTCAAGCTCGGCCCCGGCTCGATCACCTGCGCCACGGGAGGGGTGTACTGGACGGGCGCCACGATCAGGGAGGGGGCCTTCACCATAAAGGGCACGGTGGAGCGCGGTCTTGAATTCCGCTTCGACGGCAATTTCCCCTCCGCCTATCTGGCGCTCAGCAACAGTCTGGAGCTGGCCGGCGGCGTGCTGAGTTCGTCAACCGATCTTCCGCGTACCCTGCACGGCGTCAGCGACTTCAATCTCGGCCGCACGCTTGCGATCACCGGCGCGCCCACCGTGCACGACCAGTATTTCTGTGGCGGGCTGCACGGCTCGACGTCGTTCCGCTTCGCGCCCGATGACGCCTCGGCCTCCTTCACGTTCGCACGGTCTGACTCCTCGACCACGGGCTCGATCCATGTCGACCGCGGTGTGGTGAGGTTTGCGGACGGGGTTACGTTCACCAATCTTGATGCCTGCGTCCTCGCCTCCAATGCGTCGCGTCTCGAGGTCGATGGCGCGGGCGAGCTCGCCTTCAAACGCCTCGAAGTGGCGGCTGGCGCGAAGCTGACGGTGGGGAGCGGATGCGAGATCGGCGTTCCGGCTGGTGCGCTCGTCGTGAACGGCGTGTCGTTCCCGTATGGCGTCTACGCCACCAACGCCGCGAACGGAGCGGTTGCAGTCGACTGGCTGAAGGGTGGTGGCGCGGTGTGCGTGGGCGGCTGCCACGCCAAGACGCCTGCCACCCCGTATCTCGCCGCGGACGGCTGGTACGAGTTCGGCAATCGCAGCTGGAAGACGTCGGTGAACCCCTGGTACTCCACGATGGCGATGCCAGACTTCTCGCGCCTCTATTTCCCCGCTGGCTCGAAGGTGCGCTTTGTGGGCGGGATTATCTTCGGCACCTTCCCGGAAAACGTATCCACGTTCGACTGGTCCGGCTGCACTGGCTTCGGGGTCGTCTCGCCCACCGCCTTCCGCAATCTGAAGATCACGGTCCCCGCCGGCTGCCGGTTCTGGTATATGCCCTGTTCCGAAATCTCCTCCTCGGGCGGCATCATCACCCGTACGCTCCATTCCAATCCCGCCGCCGTTCCGCTGCCGCAGGATCTGGAGATGAACGGCGAATGGACGATCAACGACACCACCTGCAGCATCGTCACGTCCGGACGTCTTTCCGGTGTCGGCACGATCACCCAGAGCAATTTCTACCGTGTGTTCACCCATACCGGGGAGTGGGCGTTCTCCGGCACGCTCGCCCCGCGGCAGTGCGGCAACGACTGCATTCTTCGTCCGAAGGCCTCGTCGGGAACGCTGGCCCAGCTCAAGATGGGGGGCGGCTACAACGGCAGTTCGTCGTACACGCCCACTTTCCTCTCGTGGGATCCCTCGGCCTCGGCGAATCCGGTCATGTCGGTCGGCTTGCTCACCGCCGATTTGGGCGGCTTCAATTCCACCAACGGCTTCCGATATGGCTCGGCGGTATCCACCTTCGACGGCGGCGAGGTTAGGATTGGCTCGATGAAGACGGCTGGCAACGGCGTGTCGAAGGGAATCCATTTCCTGGCCGATTCCGCGTTGAACAACAAGACCCGTGCGAAGACCGGGCGCGGACGGTTCACGGTGGGGGAGATCAGCGCGGGGTCGTACCTGTATCTATACGACGGGGTGGATTTCGCGGTCACCAACATCCTGGCGGCGACCACCTTCGACTTCTCGGCGGAGACGGATGTAGTCAACCGAGGCACCTTCTCGGTGAAGGGGGCGTGCCCCACGTCCTGCAAGGCGGTGGCCGACTGCCCGCAGCAGCTGCCCCAGGCGCTGACCGGCTATTCGGGTGCGGTCGAGCTGCGTGGCAGAAAATGGCGCACGCTTCTCGATTTCGACGACATCGCGGGGTGCGAGCGTGCGATTGGCGCGAGCTGGCAGTATCCGGCCACCGGCGTTGTGGAGGTGGTCTGGTCGAAGGGTACCCCGATCCCCGGGCGGCACCTTCTCCTGTCCTTCCCCGCGGGTTCGCCGCTCGCGAACGCCTCGAAATGGAAGTCCACGATCGAGGTTGGGCGCACATCGCTGTTCACCATCGAGCGCACGTCCACGGCGCTGTACGTGGTTGTGCCGAACGTCAGTTTCCCGATGAGCTTCTATGTCGATTCCGAGGCGGGCAGCGATTCGGCCTCGGGCGTCTCCCCCGATACTGCCTGGCGGACGCTTAGCAAGGTGAATTCGGCAGATATCCGTCCGGGCGAGAGCGTGCTCTTCAAGCGTGGAGGCCTCTGGCGCGGGCAGCTGGTGCTGAAGTGCGGCGAGCCGGGCAGACGCCTCACCTACGGCAATTATGGGGAGGGTCCGCTCCCGATCCTCCAGGGCAGTGCGGACGCGCTGGGCGCGGGGGCCTGGACTGCGCATTCGTCGGGGATATGGAAGTCGCGGGACACGTTCAGCCTGGACGTGGGTAACATCATCGTCGACCATGGCGTGACCAATGGCTGGAAGAAGTGGAAGCTCGCAGACTGCACGAAGACCTGGGACTTCCTCTACGACCGCAACGATCATCATGTCTATCTGCGCCACCCGTCGAATCCCGGCACTGTCTGCTCCTCGCTTGAGCTGGCGCTCGACCAGCATGTGGTCAACCACGCCAATTGCCACGACACGACGGTGGAGGGGCTGGCGGTGCGCTACGGGGCGGCGCACGGCTTCGGCGGTTCGAGCACGCGCCGGATGTTGATCCGCAACTGCGACATCTACTGGATTGGCGGCGGCGTGCTGGGCAGCGAGGTCAAGGCCGACGGGTCCATCACCCGCTTCGGCAACGGCATCGAGTGGTGGGGCAGTTCGGATAGCAACGTGGTGACGAGCAACCGGCTGTGGGAGATATACGATGCGGCGATGACGGACCAGAGCGACACCGGCAACCACACGAATCTTGTCTGGTCCTACAACTTGGTGTGGAATTCCGAATATGCGTACGAGCACTTCAACCGCAGTAAGGACTATACCGTTGTCGACATCACGGTGGAGCACAACACGTTCGTCGATTCCGGGCTTGGCTGGGGCAATGTGCAGCGTCCTGACCCCAACAGCGCGCCGCTGATGATCTGGTACAGCGAGGGCCCCACGGTGCGATTCGACATTCGTGACAACATCTTCGCCATTTCGCGTCAGCAGGGTGTGCGCATGACGACCGACTGGCACACGCGCGTGACGCTGCGCAACAATCTGTGGTGGCTTGAGGACGAGCACAAGCTCTTCCGGCTGGTGAACACCTGGTACGATCTGGCTGGTCTTGTCTCGCTGGGGCTTGGGGATGGTTCGAAGTTTGCCGATCCGCTTTTCCGGAATGCGGCGGAGCATGACTACCATCTGCTTCCGGGTTCGCCCGCGCGGGGAATGTCGGTTGACGGTAGTGCCGCCGGAGCCTGGCCGGCCGCGCCCATAGGTGCCGGCAACGCGATATTCGTCCGTTGAGTGAAGAACAAGAAAATTTATTTTTCAATAAAGTATTGATTTTTCTTTTGAAAAATGATATAATATCAACTTCACCGCCGAAATAGTTAACAAAACGGTCGCTTACCGTACTTCGTTCGCCGGGGAAAACAGTGATTTTCTCAACCATTTTTTCTAGAAAAAGAGCGAAAGGCAAAGCGATGAAAGCTGAACGAAAAGTATTCGGCAAGTTGCAGAATACCTACGATCCGCCGGATCTGATCGAGATCCAGACGAAGTCCTATCACGAGTTTCTGCAGGAGGATGTGCCCGCCGCAAAGCGCGAAAAGCGTGGTCTCCAGGCGATTTTCCAGGAAATATTCCCGGTCAGCAGCTTTGACGGCCAGTATGTGCTGGACTTTGTGAGCTATCGTCTTGGCCAGCCCAAGTTCGGGTATCAGGAGGCGCTTTACGAGGGCGTTACCTACTCCCGTCCTCTCTATGCCACGTTCTGCCTCAACAATGGCGGCACGATCACCGAGAACGAGGTGTTCCTGGGCGAGATTCCTATGATGACGGACGACGGCGCCTTCGTGATCAACGGCGCCGGGCGCGTGATTGTCTCGCAGCTGCACCGCAGCCCTGGCATCTCCATCGAGCGCGCCACCCACGCCAACGGCCAGCCGGTCCTTTCGGTGCGCATCATTCCCGACCGCGGATCATGGATCGAGGTGATGTTCGACACGAACGACGTCATGTGGTGCTTCATGGACCAGCGCCGCCGCAGCCGCAAGTTCTTCGCCACCACGCTGCTCCGTGCGCTTGGCTATGGAACTGACGTGGATATCCTCCGTCTCTTCTACGGCAAGGACGGTTCGTTCAAGACCCTCGACACCTCCAAGAAGTACAGCGAGCGCGATCTGCGCATGCTGGTGATGAAGGAGGACGTCTGCGACACCGAGTCGCAGTCGGTGATCGCCCGTCGCTACGACCCGGTCACTCCGTCGATGATCGCCCAGATTGCGGCGATCGGCCTGGGCTCCATCGAGGTGGTGGACGTCAGCTTCGACAATGGCACGCTCATCAAGACTCTGCGCGAGGACGCGAAGATCGGCGTCCACAACGAAGAGGACGCGCTCAAGGAGATCTTCAAGCGCATGCGTCCCGGCGATCCCGTCACTCTGGAGAACGCGCGTCAGATGATCCAGCGTCTGTTCTTCGAGGTGTCCCACTACGATCTTGGCTTCGTCGGCCGCCACAAGATCAACAAGAAGCTCGGGCTGGGCGGATTCGTGCCCGAGGAGCTGCGCACGCTGCACAACAGCGGCATCGAGGTGGTGGAGTCGATCCGTCTTCTGCTCGACATCTACATGGGCCGCAAGCAGGTGGACGACATCGACCATCTCGGCAACCGCCGCATCCGCACCGCCGGCGAGCTGCTCGAGAACGAGTGCCGCCGTGGTCTTGCCCGCACCGAGCGCATCATCAAGGAGCGCATGACCACCCACGACGACCAGAAGAGTACCAGTGGCGGTCCGCTCACCCCCGAGAAGCTCGTCAACTCCAAGACCTTCTCCAGCGTGGTCAACGACTTCTTCAGCCGTTCGCAGCTGAGCCAGTTCATGGACCAGACGAATCCGCTTTCGGGCCTCGCCCACAAGCGTCGTCTCTCGGCGCTCGGCCCCGGCGGCCTCACCCGCGAGCGCGCCGGCTTCGAGGTGCGTGACGTGCATCCCTCCCACTATGGCCGCATCTGCCCGATCGAGACGCCTGAAGGCCCGAACATCGGCCTCATCTCCTCCCTCGGCCTCTACGCGCACGTCAACAAGTTCGGCTTCATCGAGACGCCCTATCGCGTCGTGCGCAACGGCAAGGTGACCGATGTGGTGGAGTATCTGCCCGCCGACGTCGAGGAACAGTACGTTATCGCGCAGGCGAACGCTCCGCTGAAGGCGGATGGCTCGTTCGCCGAGGACAGGGTTACCTGCCGCTGGAAGACGGAGTTCAGCGATCTTCCCAAGGACCGCGTGCAGTACATGGACGTGGCGCCGATGCAGGTGATCTCGATCGCCGCCGGCCTCATTCCGTTCCTCGAGCACGATGACGCCAACCGCGCGCTCATGGGCGCGAACATGATGCGTCAGGGCGTGCCGCTGCTGTGTGCCGAGCGCCCATACGTCGGCACTGGTCTCGAGGGCATCGCCGCCAAGGACAGCCGCGTGATCGTGTGCGCCGAGGAGGATGGCGTCGTCGCCTACGTCTCCAGCCGCGTGATCCTCGTCACCAAGGACGGCAAGCTCCCGCAGGGCATCAAGGGCGAACCCGGCGAGGACGAGAAGTACGACTACGAGAAGGAGGCCGCCAAGGGCGTGCGCCGCTACTCTCTCCAGAAGTTCCGCCGCTGCAATGCCGGTACCTGCTTCAACCAGAAGCCGATCGTGAAGCATGGCCAGAAGGTGCAGAAGGGCGACTGCCTCGCGGATGGTCCCGCCACCGACCAGGGCGAGCTCGCCCTGGGCAAGAACCTGCTGGTCGCGTTCATGTCGTGGCGCGGCTACAACTTCGAGGACGCCATCCTCGTCAACGAGCGCCTGGTGCGCGAGGACGTGCTGACGTCGCTCCACATCATCACCTACGAGTGCGGTGCGCGCGAGACCAAGCTCGGCGCCGAGGAGATCACGCGCGACATCCCGAACGTCGGCGAGGAGGCGCTGAAGAACCTGGGTCCCGACGGCATCATCCGCGTTGGCGCCGAGGTCAAGCCTGGCGACATCCTCGTCGGCAAGGTCACGCCGAAGGGCGAGACCGAGCTCTCCCCCGAGGAGCGCCTGCTCCGCGCCATCTTCGCCGAGAAGGCAGCCGAGGTGCGCGACACCTCGCTCACCGTGCCGCCGGGCACCACCGGCGTGGTGATGGCGGTCAAGGTCACCTGCGCCCAGGAGGCGCCGCGCTCCTCCACGGGCGATGACGAGGGTTCCGAGCGTTCCGCCCGCAAGCAGAAGCGCGAGGCCGAGAAGCGTCGCCAGGAGCAGATCAAGAAGCTCGAGGGCGAGCTCACCACCGCGCTCTCCAACGTCCTGCTGGGCGAGAAGATCCCGGTCGACGTGGTCGACGAAGAGACTGGCGCGATCATCGTCCCCGGCGGGCGCAAGATCACCAAGCAGCTGATGTCCAAGCTGGCCAAGGCGCACGACCGCTTCCAGATCGAGGACGGCCCCGCGGCCGACCGCATCGAGGAGATCGTGGCCCCGTTCCGCACCCGCTTCGCCGAGATCCGCGACGCCGCCAGCAGGAATGACGACGACGACGAGCTCGCCGGCGACGGTGGCGTCATCAAGAGCGTGCGCGTCTACCTGGTCGACAAGAAGAACCTGTCGGTGGGCGACAAGATGGCAGGCCGCCACGGTAACAAGGGCTGCATCTCGCGCATTCTTCCGTCCTGCGACATGCCGTTCCTGCCCGATGGCACGGCGGTGGACATCGTGCTGAACCCGCTGGGCGTGCCTTCGCGCATGAACCTCGGCCAGCTGTTCGAGACCTACCTCGGCCTCGCCTGCCGCCTGTGCGGCTTCCATGCCGCCACGCCCGTCTTCGACGGCGTGCAGGAGTACGAGATCGACGCCGCCCTTGCCGAGGCGCGCAAGGTGCAGGAGCGCGAGGAGGGCAATGCCGCCTGGATCAACACCGACGGCAAGACCGTGCTCTACGATGGCATGACCGGCGAACCCTTCGCCCAGCGCGTGGTGGTGGGTGTCATCTACATGCTCAAGCTTCACCACCTGGTCACGGACAAGATCCACGCCCGCGCCACCGGCCCCTACTCCCTCGTCACCCAGCAGCCGCTGGGCGGCAAGGCCCAGCTCGGCGGCCAGCGCATGGGCGAAATGGAGGTGTGGGCGCTCGAGGCGTACGGCGTCGCGTATGCGCTGCAGGAACTCCTCACCGTCAAGTCCGACGACGTGCAGGGCCGCACCCGCATCTACGAGTCGATCGTCAAGAGCCAGAACATCCTCGACTCCGGCATGCCCGAGTCGTTCTCGGTGCTCATCCACGAGCTTCGTGGTCTTTGCCTCGACATGCAGCTCCTCGGCGGCGATGCCGAGAAGCGCCGCAAGCGCGAGGATGCGCCGTCTCGCCAGGAGCCGGTGCAGGCCGTCGCCGAGTCGGATGCCTCCGCGTATCCGTATGGCGGCAAATCGCTCATCTAACCAGGTGAAACCAAGGGAATCTGAAAAAAGGCATTGAAATGAACTCCTACAACACCAGCGACACTTTTGGTGGCCAGTACTCCGCGTCCGCTCACTACGACGCGGTGAGGGTGCAGCTCGCCTCCGCCGAGACCATCCGATCCTGGAGCCATGGCGAGGTCAAGAACGCCGAGACCATCAACTACCGCACGTTCCGTCCCGAGAAGGAGGGCCTCTTCTGCGAGAAGATCTTCGGTCCCTCCAAGGACTGGGAGTGCAACTGCGGCAAGTACAAGCGCGTCAAGAACAAGGGCGTGATCTGCGACCGCTGCGGCGTCGAGGTCACCCTGTCGTCCGTGCGCCGCCAGCGCATGGGCCACATCGAGCTCGCCGTTCCGGTGAGCCACATCTGGTTCTTCAAGAACACGACCTCCTGCATCGGCCTGATCCTCGACAAGACGGTCAGCGAGCTCGAGCGCGTCCTCTACTATCAGGAGTGGATCGTCACCTCCCCCGGCGCGACCTCGCTCGAGAAGGGGCAGGTCCTCAGCGAGGACGAGTACAACAACGCCCGCGCGAAGTTCGGCGACGACTTCAAGGCCGGTATGGGCGCCGAGGCTGTGCGCAAGCTCATCCGCGAGATCAACCTCGACGACCTCATGCGCGAGCTTGAGGACCAGATGCTCAACACCAAGTCGAAGCAGACGCGCAAGAAAATCGCCAAGCGCATGAAGGTGGTCGAGGGCTTCCGCCTCTCGGGCGGCAAGCCGGAGTGGATGATCCTCGACGTGCTGCCCGTCATCCCGCCGGAGCTGCGCCCGCTCGTTCCGCTCGAGGGTGGCCGCTTCGCCACCAGCGACCTCAACGACCTCTACCGCCGCGTGATCAACCGCAACAACCGTCTGCGCAGCCTGCTTTCGCTCAAGACGCCGGATGTCATCATCCGCAACGAGAAGCGCATGCTCCAGGAGGCGGTCGACGCGGTGTTCGACAACGGCCGCCACGGCCGTGCCGTCACCGGGCCCGGCAACCGCCAGCTCAAGTCGCTGTCCGAGATCCTCAAGGGCAAGTCGGGCCGCTTCCGCCAGAACCTGCTCGGCAAGCGCGTCGACTATTCCGGCCGTAGCGTGATCGTGGTCGGCCCCGAACTCAAGCTGCCGCAGTGCGGTCTGCCGTAGGAGATGGCGCGTCGCCTCTTCGAGCCGTTCATCATCCGCGTGCTCAAGGAGAGCGGCACCTGCCACACCATCCGCACCGCCCGCAAGAAAATCGAGAGTCACGACGAGAAGGTGTGGGACATTCTCGAGCAGGTCATCAAGGACAAGACCGTCTTCCTCAACCGCGCGCCCACGCTCCACCGCCTGTCCATCCAGGCGTCCGAGCCGGTGCTCGTCGAGGGCAAGGCGATCCGCCTGCACCCGATGGACTGCACCCCGTTCAACGCCGACTTCGACGGTGA
>JAZRXT010000029.1:0-4020 GCA_045600365.1 Kiritimatiellia bacterium
GGCGCCGAGTTCTTCTGCCCCTACTGCGGCGGCGAACTCACCGAGCCGAAGCCGTTCAACCTCATGTTCAAGACCGTCGTCGGTCCGATCGACGACCCGTCGAACGTCGCCTACCTGCGCCCCGAGACGGCGCAGGCGATCTTCGCGCAGTTCACGAACGTGACCGGCACCTCGCGTATGGCCGTGCCCTACGGCATCGCGCAGATGGGCAAGAGCTTCCGCAACGAGGTGACGCCCCGCAACTACACATTCCGCAGCCGCGAGTTCGAGCAGATGGAGCTCGAGTTCTTCATTCGTCCGGACGAGGCGATCGAGCTGCAGTACGGCCACGTCGTGACGCTTGCGGACAATCCCGACATCACCGGCCCGGTGCAGGACGACTGGGGCTGGGAGGTCTGGCACAAGTACTGGGTCGAGCAGCGCAAGCGCTTCCTCAACGCGGTGGGCCTCCCCACCGAGTGCTTCGTCGAGTACTGGCAGAAGCCGGACGAGCTGGCCCACTACGCCCGCGCGACGGTGGACATCGAGTACGCCTTCCCGTTCGGCGTGCAGGAGCTCGAGGGCATCGCCGCCCGCAGCGACTTCGACCTCTCGCAGCACCAGAAGTGGTCGGGCGAGTCGCAGATGTTCTTCGACGATCCGCTCAAGCAGGCGTGCAAGAAGTATGACGACGCGGCCCGCAAGGCGTTCATCGCGAAGACCCAGGCCGAGTGGATCGACCGCAAGCAGAAGGCCGCGAGCGCCAAGGCCGGCAAGGACGTCGTCTTCACCGACGAGCAGAAGACCGAGATCGCGGCATCGGCTGAAAAGTTCTGCCTCAGCCTCTTCGAAGGCAAGTACATCCCGCACGTGATCGAACCCTCCGCCGGCGTCGACCGTCTGATGCTCGCCCTCCTCTGCGAGGCGTACGAGGAGCAGAAGCTTGTCGACGAGAAGGGCAAGGAGGATATCCGCACGGTGCTGCATTTCTCGCCGAAGGTGGCGCCGATCAAGGTCGCTATCTTTCCGCTCGTCAAGAAGGACGAGGGCCAGCTCAAGTTTGCGCGCGATCTCTTCACCAAGCTGCAGAAGAAGGTCAACTGCCAGTGGGACGTCTCCGGCGCCATCGGCCGCCGCTACCGCCGCCAGGACGAGGCGGGCACGCCGTGGTGCATCACCGTCGACGGCCAGTCTGTCACGGACGGCACCTTCACCGTGCGCGACCGCGATTCGATGGAGCAGAAGCGCATGAACTACGGCGAGTTCCTCGCGATGATGTACGACGCGCTGGAATTCTGAGTGACGATGGCATCTGACTGAAAGGAGTCTGGCGATGGCGAAACTGAAACTTGGGGTGCTTGGCTCCGGTGCCGGCTCGAACATGCAGTCGATTGTCGACGCCATCGAGAAGGGCGAGCTCGACGCCGAGATCCGCCTGGTGCTGGCGGATGTCGAGGACGCGAAGATCCTCGATCGCGCCCGCCGCCACGGCATCCCCTGCCGCTATCTCGACTGTGCGCCGTGGAAGACCAAGCTCGAGGGACCGTCCGAGGACGAGTGCATCCGCCTTCTGAAGGAGGCTGGGTGCGACACGGTGGTGCTCGCTGGCTTCATGCGCATCGTCAAGCCCGGTCTGCTTGCCGCCTTCCCGATGCGTGTCCTGAACATCCATCCCGCCCTGCTGCCTGCCTTCCCCGGCGTCCATTCCTGGACCCAGGCGCTTGACTACGGCTGCAAGGTCGCGGGGGTGACGGTGCATTTCGTCGACGCCGGCACCGATTCCGGCCCGATCATCGTGCAGAAGTGCGTGCCGGTGATGGAGGACGATACGCCCGAGACGCTCCATGCGCGCATTCAGGTGCAGGAGCACATCGCCTTCCCGGAGGCGCTTCGCCATCTTGCCGCTGGCCGTCTCCGGGTTGAGGGCCGCCGCGTGATCATCGGCTGAGCCCTCCCGATGCTGCTTGAAGTCGAACATCTGAGTGTTTCCTTCCGCCGCGACGGACACAACATCGTGCCTGTGCGTGATGTCTCCTTTTCCGTACCCGAGCATGGACGCGTCGCCCTGGTGGGTGAATCGGGCTGCGGCAAGTCGCTCACCGCGCTCTCGCTGGCGCGGCTTTCGCCCACCGACCGCGCCGTGCTGGGCGGCAGCGTGAAGATGAACGGCCGCATTTCGTACGTGTTTCAGAATCCGTCCGACTCGCTCAATCCCGTGATGCGCATCGAGAACCAGATCGACGAGGCGCTGCCTCGCGGCGGTTCCCAGCGCGAAAGGCACGAGCGCATAGTCGAGCTGCTCGCCCGCACCGGGCTTCCAGATCCGCGCCGCGCCGCGCACGCCTATCCCTGCGAGCTTTCGGGCGGACAGCAACAGCGCTCGATGATCGCGATGGCGCTGGCGGCCTCGCCAGATCTGCTGGTCGCCGACGAACCGACCACCGCCCTGGACGTGACCACGCAGCGTCAGGTGCTGGAACTTATCGATTCGCTGGCCGCGGATACCGGTATGGCGGTGCTGCTCATCACCCACAACCTCGGCCTCGTTGCCGGGCGGATGGATATCGTCAATGTCATGTATGCGGGAAGAGTGGTGGAGAGCGGCCCCGTGGTGGAAGTGCTAAGTTCGCCGCGTCATCCCTACACGCGCGGACTGCTTGCCGCAGTGCCTGCGCTCGATGCGCCGCGCAATGCGCCACTCGCGGATATTCCGGGAACCGTTCCTCCGCCGGATCGCTGGCCGGCCGGTTGCGCTTTCGCGCCCCGCTGCCAGGTGGCCGTCGAACGCTGCCAGCGCGACACGCCGCCCACGGTGTGCAACGGCACTAGACAATGCGCCTGCTTCAATGTGGTTTGATTGGGGGAGGTAATGGTTGCCTCATAAGGATTCGAACCTTAACAAGCAGATTCAGAATCTGCGGTGCTACCGTTACACCATGAGGCAATCGGGGTCGAACACGGCAAATAGTATATCAAACTCCGTTCACTAAAGCAAGAATAAAAAAAGAAAAAAACAATCAACAGGGGGTAGGAGATGGTAAGGCGCGAATTCATGAAGTATGCGGCGTTTGCCGCAGTGGGAGGGATGTCCCCGGCCAGGGCGGCGGTCGCAGCGGAGAAGGGAATGGTCGCCTATTCGCGTAGTCTGCCCGTGAAGGTGGAGACCGACGTGTTCGTCGCGGGCGGCGGTCCAGCCGGCGTGGCAGCGGCCGTCGCGGCGGCGAGGCACGGAGCGAAGGTGTTCCTCGCCGAGAGCCATACCTGCCTGGGCGGCATGTCGACTGCCGGCCGGGTGATGGTCTTCATGCCCTGGGGCGATGGCGTCAGGCCGCTTGCCGATGGTTTCGGTTCGCGCGTGAAGGAGCGCCTTGCGAAGGAGTCGCATATCAAGGGCCAGGCCCACGACATCGAGGCCTTCAAGCGCGTCTACGACAAGGAGATGGTGGAGGCGGGCGCCGACTTCCGGTTCTACACCCGCCTCGTCGATGTTGTCGCCGAGGGCGGCGAGATCCAGTATGCGGTGTGCGCCGCACCAAGCGGAATGTGGGCGGTGAGGGCCAGGGTCTACATCGACGCGACGGGCAACGGCGAGCTCTCGGTCATGGCCGGTGCCGCATGGAAGAAGGGTGATGCCAATGGCAAGATGATGCCCGGCACGCTCGTATCCTACTGGGACCAGATCGACTGGGACCGCTGGGCGAAGGAGAAGCCGGTCGGCTTCGCCGGCTCGCACCAGCCGTTCGGCGCGTTCCTGCCCGAGGCGAACCGCGACAAGGTGCTGTCCGTCCCCGATCTTCACTTTTCGGGCATCTTCCGTCAGGAGGGCGGACTCGGCCTCGCCAACATGGGGCATGCGTTCGGCGTCGACGGCACGGACGAGGCGTCGCTCACCAAGGCCCTCGTCGAGGGCCGCCAGAGCATGGTCGAGTACGAGCGCTATCTGCACGAGTACCTCAAGCGCGGCATGGAGAACGCGCGGCTCCTCGCGACGGCGGAACTCATGGGCATTCGCGAGACGCGCCGCATCGTCGGCGACTACGT
>JAZRXT010000030.1:0-11256 GCA_045600365.1 Kiritimatiellia bacterium
CATCTTCAACTCGCCGGGCTGGAGCCAGTCCGGCGGACCATGGGTGTCGCACGAGAAGGCCATGCGCCGCCTCGCGTGTGGCGAGACGGTTGTTGTCGGCCCGAAGGCCGGACCGTTCACGCTCGCGGTTCCCGACCTCGGCGGCATGCCGGCGGATGAATGGCAGAATGTCGCCGTCGTTGCGTACCAGGTGCCGGAGGGGACGGATGCGAAACTGACGCGCACGGGATCCATGGCCGCCGACAAGGATGGAAAGATCGTTATTGAGTTCGACTCGCCCGCGCCGTTCGAGGCGCAGAGCGTGTGCCTGAGGCCGAACCCCGGCGAATTCGCCGGCACGGTGACGGTGGAGGCCATGGCGGGGGAGAAGTTCGTGAAGATCCACGAGTTCGCCTACAGCCGCGCCAATTCGATGCGCGGCGTCGGGTATCTGCCGCAGGCACCCGTCATCGGCACGTTTGCGCCGGCAAAGGTCACGAAGTTCCGCGTGACGGTATCAGGGCACAAGAAGGCGTCGTTCTCGGCGGTCGAGCTTTGTGCGGAGCCAGGCGTTGCCAATGCGTTCGAGAAGTCGTTCGCCAAGATGTTCGAGACGCCGTTCCCATCCTGGCGTGCGTACATGTGGCCGCAGGAGGCGCCCGAACGTCGGGGGTCGGCATACGATCCGGCAAGGGCCGTAGTGCTGACTGACCGGCTGAGGCCGGACGGGCGGCTGGTCTGGAATGCGCCGGATGGCGTCTGGCGTATCGTTCGCGTCGTCATGACGCCGACCGGTGCGAAGAACGGTCCGGCGAATCCCGAGGCGACAGGCTACGAGGTCGACAAGATGAGCCGCCGGCACATCGCCGATCATTTCGAGAGCTATCTTGGCAAAATCATCGACCGTACGCCGGCGGAGCATCGCAAGGCGATCACGCACGCCGTGATGGACAGCTACGAGATGGGTGGACAGAACGCGACGGACGATCTGGTCGGACGGTTCAAGGCGAGCTTCGGCTACGATCCGACGCCATATCTGCCGGCCACCTACGGGTTGACCATCGGAAGCCGAGACGCGTCCGACCGGTTCCTCTGGGATCTCCGTCGCTTCGTGGCGGACGAGGTCGCCTACTCCTATGTGGGCGGCCTTCGCGCCGCGAGCAATCGGCGCGGACTCAGGACGTGGCTCGAGTGCTATGGCCACTGGGGTTTTCCCGGGGAGTTCCTGCAGTACGGCGGACAGTCCGACGAGATCGCCGGCGAATACTGGAGCGAAGGCGATTTGGGCAATATCGAGAACCGTGCGGCTTCGAGCTGCGGCCATATCTACGGCAAGCGCCTCGTCTGGAGCGAATCCAACACCTGCAGCGGAAACCCGTTCAGTCGCGGTCCGATGGACCTCAAGATGCGCACGGACCGCTTTTTCGCCGATGGTGTCAACGCTTCGCTGCTCCATCTCTATATCCATCAGGCGGACGAATCCGTGCCCGGCATGATCGCCTGGTTCGGCAACGAATTCAACCGCAAGAACAGCTGGTTCGACCACATGGATATCTTCACCGGCTACCTTAAGCGCTGTGGCTATCTGTTGCGTCAGGGTCTGAACGTGGCGGACATTGCGTACTTCATCGGCGAGGTTTCGCCGTTGATGACCGGCATCACCGATCCTGCCTTGCCCGAGGGCCGGCAGTTCGACTTCATCAATGCCGAGGTGCTGTGCGAGACGGCGGGGGTTGACGAGCGGGGGCGGCTTGTGCTGCCGCATGGGACGGCCTATGAGGTTCTGGTGCTGCCGCCTCTTGAGACGATGCGCCCGAACGTGCTGGAGAAAATCGACCGGATGGTCCGCGCCGGCGCGACGGTGCTCGGCCCGAAGCCGGCGCGTTCACCCAGTCTTGCGGGTCAACCCGGGGCGGATGCGAAAGTCAAGGCAATAGCAGATGCCCTGTGGGGCGAAGTCGACGGCAAGACCTGTCGGTTTGCCCAGCGCGGAGATGGCATAATCGCCTGGAATCTTTCACTTGACGAGCTACTCAAGATGCGCGGTTCCGAAACTGACGTAATCTGCAAAGGCAGCCATCCGCTCGCCTTTGCCCACCGGACGCTTCCCAACGCCGAGATCTATTTTCTGACAGTTCCAGACGGTCGTTCGGTTGACTCGACCGAGATTTCGTTCCGCACGGTCGGGCGGAGGCCCGAGATATGGGATGCGGCCACGGGCGAGATCCGTGCGCCGAAGGCATGGCGTGTCGAGGGTTCTCGAACGGTTGTCAGTCTGTCGTTGGCGGCGCGGGAGAGTGCGTTTGTCGTCTTTGCGAAAAGCCTGGCTGACATGAAGCCGGTTTCGGCCGGCAAGAAGGGCGACACTGCCGAGATCGGCGGGCCGTGGACGCTCAGCTTCCAGTCGGATGCGCTTCATCGGGGTCCGTCCCGCCCGGTCGTCTGGAGTCGGCTTGCCGACCTTTCCGCTGCGGACGATCCGGCGATCAAATACTATTCGGGGAAGGTTGTCTATCGTACGCGGTTCACATGTGGGGCACTGCGAAAGGGCGAGACGGCGACTCTCTCGCTGGGCGATGTGGCGGTGACGGCGAAGGTCAGGGTCAATGGGCGGTCCGCAGGGGGCGTATGCTTTGCGCCATACCAGCTGGATGTTTCGCAGTTGGTCAGGGATGGAGTCAACGAATTGGAGGTGGAAGTCTGCAACCTTTGGGTCAATCGCCTGATCGGCGACGAAGAAAAGCCAGATCGCCCGACCTGGACATCATTGCCGACTGGTCTGAAGAAAGCCAGTCTGGTCAAATCTGGCCTTCTGGGACCAGTTACGCTAAATGTCAAGTGATAAATAGTTAGATTTACTGCACTCTGCACTCAGCACTTTGCATTACTCTTTTCCTTCCTTTCCCACCTCGGTGCGATTTTTTCGTGGAGTTGCGCGGAGTTTTTTGATATAATATCATCATTCCGTCTACAACCACAAGAATCAAAGGAAAGAGGAGATGAAGATGAATCAGAAGTTCATGACGTCTTTTGCGTGTGCGGTTGCCATTTGCGGCTCCGTCTGTGCGGCAGAATCAGCGAATGTCGCAGACAAGGGCGTCAAGGAGGACGAGGCGAAGCCGGTGGAGCTGGAGGAGAGTGACGACTTCAAATGGGTGTCTGGCTCGGCAAGCATCGCCTATGATTCCAAGTACATGAGCTACGGCCTGGTTGACGGCAAGGATCCGATCATGACCCCTAAGGCGTCGCTCGGCTTCTTCGACGATCTGCTCACCTTCGAGACCGCCTGGCTCATGGATACCACCCACAACTCGCGCAAGTACGGCTATGGCAACCGCCAGTGGCAGTACTTCGAGGCGGACTTCGAGGTCACGCTCGACTACACGTTCTCGGCAGAGGACTATGACTGGCTGCCCACCTCGGTCAATCTCGGCGCGGACTACATGTACGAGTACCATCCCCGGCGCGCGAAGTGCAAGAATCCCTTCAATCCGGGCCACAACGTCAACCCCGACACCCAGTTCGTCTCGCTCTACGCCGGCCTGCCCGATCTCTGGTTCGAGCCGTTGCTCACCTACGAGCGCGACATCATGCGCGATGACGGCACCTACGTGAGTCTCGAGATCGGCCACACCTTCGCGCTGATCGACGGTGCCAGCGAGGACGATGATCCCGAGCTTGGTCTGCGCCCGATCGTCTCCCAGGGTTTTGGCGACAGCAAGCGCATGAAGGGGTATCTCTTCAACGCGGATGGCGATCCGATGGACCACTCGGGAATGATGGGCACCATGATCAAGCTCGAACTCGCGTGGAAGCCTTTCGACTGGCTCGAGATCACTCCCTACGTCGCCTACTACGACTTCCTATTCGACTCCAACATCCGCGACAACTCTCGCCTCTACGAGCCTGGCTGCACCGGTGGTCACCGCAAGGACACCAGCTACCACTTCGTGGCGGGCCTCGCGGCCTCGGCCAGCTTCTGATCTGGCACTGGAATCAATCTTCAATAGCAAAAAAGGATTCATAATGAAAAAGCTCATGATAGTGGCCGCCTTTGCGGCATTCTCCGCCTGTTTGGGCGCAGACGCGGTTGACTCGGGCACCAAGTTCGCCGAGAAGGCGCTTGCCCCGTATGTGGCCAACGGCCAGCTTCCGGGCGCCATCAGCGTGTTCTACAACAACGGTGTGCAGGAAACTGCGTGCGTTGGCTATGCGGACGTGGCGAAGAAGCGCCCGATCACGATGGACGACGTCTACATGCAGTGCTCGCAGACGAAGGGCTTCTGCGGCGTGACGATCGCGAAGCTTGTCGAAGATGGCAAGATCACGCTTGACGATCCCGTTTCGAAGTATCTGCCCGAGTTCGCCACGCTCTGGATCAAGTCCTCGGAGTCGAACGGCGTACGCACGCTCGACAAGGCGAAGAACGTGCTGACGATCCGCAACGTCCTCAACCACACGGGCGGCTTCCCGTTCGAGATCTGCGCGAAGCAGGGCAACATCCGCGGGGGCGGCTGGTCGGGCGGTGCGCCGCTCCGTCAGACGGCGGCGATCGCGGCGGCGTGCCCGATCCTCTTCGAGCCCGGCACGAAGGTGCAGTATTCCAACACCGGCATCGACATTGGCGCGGCCGTGGTCGAGATCGTCACCGGCATGCGCTGGGAGGACTATCTCCAGAAGACGGTGCTTGATCCGCTCGGGATGACGAACTCCACGTTCTGGCCCACCGACGAGCAGCTCTCGCACCAGGTCGAGGCGTACATCTGCCAGAAGGACGCGCCGGCGAAGTACAACCGCGAGTTCAACATGCAGCAGCGCCCCTACAACGACCGTTCGCGCGTCTTCGCCTCGGCGGGAGCGGGACTCTGGACGACGGCCAACGACCAGCTCAAGTTCTACAAGATGCTGATGAATCTTGGCATGGGCGACAACGGCGTGAGGATCCTCAAGGAGGAGACGGTGAAGTCCATCCTCGCCACGTCCACCCGTCCCGCCACGGTTGGCGACACCAACTACTCGCTTGGCCTCAACGCCCCGCTCGTGGACAGAGAGGACAAGTGGTTCGGCCATGGTGGCGCCTGGGGCACCAACTGCATGGTCAACTGGCACAAGAAGCAGCTCAAGCTGTGGGCGGTGCAGCTCGGCGGCGGACCGCGTCCGTGGGACAAGGCGCGCGAGGTTGCGGCGAACGAGTTCTTCAACGCCAAGCTCGACACCGCAGGCGAGAAGGCGTACACCGGCCGCGTCAAGTGAGGCCTAAATGCCAATGAAGGATTCCACGGCTGCGATTGCGGCGGCGCTCTTTCGCCGCCATCCGGCCCTGGATGGGTGCCGCGCCGATTTCGACGCGGCATTCTCTATGCTGCTGGCCAGCTGCGCTGGCGGCGGAAAGGTGCTTGTCTGCGGCAATGGCGGCAGCGCGAGCGACTCCGAGCATATCGTCGGCGAGCTGCTCAAGAAGTTCAAGAAGCACCGCGACATCCCCGCCGACCTGCGTGCGCGTCTCGAGGCGAGCGGACCCGAAGGGAGGGAGCTCGCTTCGCGGCTCGAGGGCTCGATCGGCGCGGTGTCGCTGCTCTCCATGACTGGCATCCTCACCGCGTTCGCAAACGATGTAGGCTGGGACTGCGCCTTTGCCCAGCAACTGCTGGGGCTTGGCCGTGCCGGCGATGTGCTGGTGACCATATCCACCTCCGGCAATTCACGCAACTGCGTCTACGCCGCCACTCTCGCGCGCGAGATGGGCATCTCCACCATCGCACTGGTCGGTGCCGGCGGAGGACGCCTGGCCGAGATATGCGACGCCGCTATCTGCGTGCCGGAAAGTGAGACCTATCTTGTCCAGGAGTATCATCTCCCTGTCTACCACGCGCTCTGCGCAATGCTTGAGGAGGAACTGTTTTGAAGACGTTGAAGAGGGCCATTGACCGTCTCGCCTGGGGAACCGATGCCGGTTTCTACCGCATCCTGCCCGAGGAGGTGCTGATGCCGGAAGGGGAGGACGATGTTCGCTCCATTCTGGCCCGCGCCCATTCCGAGCATAGGCACATAACCTTCCGTGCGGCAGGCACCTCGCTTTCCGGCCAGGCATGCGGTGACTCGCTGCTCGTCGTGTGCGGCAAGAACCGCGAGCGCATCGAGATCCTCGACGGCGGCGCGCGCGTGCGCGTCGAGCCCGGCGTGGTGGGTGGGCGTCTCAACGCCGCGCTGCGTCCGCTGGGCCGGTACTTCACGCCCGATCCGGCGTCGATCAACTCCGCGATGATCGGCGGCATTGTGATGAACAACGCCTCGGGCATGAGCTGTGGCACCCATGCGAACTCCTACCGCGCCATGGAGTCGGCGCGGCTCATTCTCGCCGATGGCACAATCCTCGACACCGGCGATCCCGCCTCGCGCGCCGAGTTCGCCGCTTCGCATCCCGAGTTCCTCAAGCGCATCGCGGAGCTGCGCGAGCGCACCCTTGCCGACGCGGAGCTCGCCGATCTCATCCGCCGCAAGTACTCGATCAAGAACGTGACCGGCCTCACGATCCTGCCGTTCGTCGAATTCGAGGACCCCCTTGACATCATAGCCCATCTTCTGCCTGGCAGCGAGGGTGCTCTCGCCTTCCTCTCCTCGATCGTGTTCCGCACCGGCGAGATTCCGGCGAAGAGCGAATCGTCCCTGCTGCTCTTCCCCACCACCCACTCGGCCTGCGAGGCGACTGCCGCGATGAAGCGCACCGGCGCGCTTGCCGCCGCCGAGTTCTTCGACCGCAGGGCGATGCGCACGGTGGAGGACGACTTCCCCGAGCTGAAGGGCCTGCCCGATACCGCCGGCGCTCTGCTGGTCAAGATCGATGCCGCGAATGACGCGGAGCTTGCCGCAAAGCGCGAACTCGTGAACGGCGCCCTCGCCGGTTTCGAGCTCTGCGCCCCCGCCGCGTTCACCGCTGATCCCGCGAAGGTGGCCAAGTACTGGGCGATGCGCAGCGGAATCTTCCCGGCAGTCGGTGGCACCCGCGAAGTGGGCACGACCTGCCTGATCGAGGACGTGGCCGTGAGGATCGAGGATCTTGCCAGTTTCACCGACGACCTCAAGCGCCTCTTCGACGAGCACGGCTATCCCGACGCCGTCATCTACGGCCACGCCCTCGAGGGCAACTGGCACTTCATCCTCAACCAGCGTTTCGACACCGATGCCGCCGTCGCGCAGTACGACGCGATGATGCGTGCCGTGGTGGCGCTGGTGGCGGACAAGTATCACGGTTCGCTCAAGGCGGAGCATGGCACCGGACGCAACATGGCGCCGTTCGTGCGCCGCGAATGGGGTGATGCGGCATACCGCCTGATGCAGGACGTCAAGGCTCTCTTCGATCCCGACGGCATTCTCAATCCTGGCGTCATCTTCAATGAGGATGATAAGGCGTATGTGAGCAACCTCAAGCCGCTGCCACGCATGCATCCCCTTGTGGACCGCTGCATCGAGTGCGGTTTCTGCGAGGTGAACTGCGTTGCCCACGGTTACGCCATGAGTTCGCGCCAGCGCATCGTGGTGCAGCGCGAGATCGCGCGGCTCGAGGCGGCGGGCGAGAAGGCAGCGGCCGCCGCTCTGGCGAAGGAGTTTCGCGTCATCGGGCGCGATCTTTGCGCCGGCGACGGACTTTGCTCCACCAGTTGCCCGGTACGCATCAACACCGGCGACCTCATCCACGTGGTGCGCGAGCGAGAACTCGCGCTCATGGCGAGGAAATTCGGGGTGTTCTCGTCCCGCCACCTCGACCTCGTCTCGAAGTTCGCCTGCATTGCGCTGTCGCTCGCCCGCTTCGGCAATGCGGTGCTGGGCTCGAAGCTGATGTCGGCGCTCTGCCGTTTCCTGCATCGCGCGTCATTCGGTCAGATTCCGCTCTGGGTTCCGTCCGTGCCTGGCCCGGCCAAGGCGCCGTGTGCGCCCCAGACCGTCAAGGACGCGCTCAAGGTTGTCTACTTCCCCTCGTGCATCAACCAGCGCATGGGACCGGCCCCGGGCGGCGGCACCAGGAAGAGCGCGGTGGAGGAGATGTGCGAGCTGCTCGCAAAGGCCGGCTACGAGCCGGTGTTCCCGAAGAACATGAAGGACCTCTGCTGCGGCATGATGTGGGAGTCGAAGGGCATGATGGACATTGCGGACGCCAAGACCGCCGAACTCGAGCGCGCTCTGCGCGAGGCGAGCGAGGACGGGAAGCTGCCGATTCTGTGCGATCAGAGTCCGTGTCTGCACCGCATGCGCGAGCACATCAAGGGGTTGAAGCTCTACGAGCCGGCCGAATTCATCGCCGAGTTCCTGCTTGACCGGCTGGAGGTCGCGCCGATCGATGGCTGCGTGGCACTGCATATCTCCTGCTCGATGCGCAGGATGGGGCTGGAGAAGACAATCGAGAAGGTGGCCCGTGCCTGCGCAAAGGAGGTGCTCGTGCCCGAGGATGTGGGTTGCTGCGCCTTCGCCGGCGACAAGGGCTTCACGCACCCGGAACTCAACGCCTGGGCGCTCAGGAAGTTGCGCGCGCAGGTGGAGAAGTCGGGCGCGAAGGAGGGCTTCTCCAATAGCCGTATGTGCGAAATCGGCCTAGCCACCCATTCCGGCATACCCTACAACAGCATCGTGTCGCTGGTGAACCGCGTCTCCTCGCAGAAGAAGCACGATGTCTTATGACATTGACTTCCCCATGAATGTTTGAGATCACTACCATCCCATAGGTTAAATCCTCTGAGCCGCAACGGACTCCAATGTGTCGCTCCGATTTTCGCCCGGTGCTATCCCATAGGCCCGCAGGACGGACATGAGGCCCTTCTTGAGCCACACGACCGCACGGACGATTCCCCGGATGCGCGAGAGCTCGGAGGCGTAGATCTGCGAGACGTCGACGAGCTCAAGGCGTTCACCTATCTGCGGCAGGCCATCGAGTACCGGCCCGACCATTCGACCGCCTACTATATGCTCGCCCAGTGCTACGCCGCGATGGAGGATTGGCACTCGGCCTACCTCACGGCGCGGGACGCTTTCGAGAAATGCCGTATCAGCGTCGAAAACGCCCATCTGACGGATCGCATCGCCCAGGCCCTTTACGACATGGGTGTCATTGAGCATTACGGACGCGGCATCAAGCGCATCAAGGAAGAGTGCGACCGCAACGGCAACCCGCATCCCGACTGGACCGACCGCCCCGGCGAATTCCTAACGATCTACAAATGCAGATTGGCAACTTCGGAAGAGAAACCGCACATTGAAACTGAAAAGCCGCACATTGGGGGCGAAAAACCGCACATTGAGTCTGCGCAACTGCCCATCGGAGGTGAAAAGCCGCACTTTGAAGACATTGTTGATGGCCTCGATATGAGTGCACCGACAAAAGCGCATATCCTGTCGTTGTTCGCTCGCTTTGGCTCAGAGACGGTGTTTGGCCGTAGTGACGTGTGCCTGATTACCCAACTCAAGGATAGGGCGGCAAGCGAATTGCTCATGCGGATGCTGAGCGAAGGATTGCTGATTCCCGTGTCAGGTCAAGGTAAAGGCAAGTATCGGTTCGGTAAAGGGAATCCGCAATGATGCCAGTTTCTGAAAGAATTGTTGTTCCTCTGATGATCGCTCTGATGTCGTTCGTTTCTCCTAGGACGGCGTTGGCTACGGAGCCGACGAATGTGATTTTCATCCACGGGGCGAACGTGAGCGAGCAGGATGCCCGTGCCTGGGCATCCGAGGTGTTCAAGCGGCTCTGGCATTCGGGTGCGCAGATGGAGTTTCATCCGATTGCCTGGGAGTCGGACATTGGACCGGCCTACAACTATCAGGTGAATGCCTCCAATGCCTTTGTGACCGCCAGCCGCGTCGCCCCGCTCGTAAATCAGATTGCTGGACGGAAGGTCGTGATTGCGCACAGCCTCGGCACGATGGTCGCCGCCGCTGCCATTCAGGACTATGGGATGCAGGTCGACAAGCTGATCATGCTCAATTCGGCAATCCCCTCCGAGGCGTTCGATCCGTCCTTGTCAGATGCGTCGGCGTCAAATCACCTTGTGCATGAAAGCTGGACGAATTACCCCAGCGCCTGCTGGACTTCCCGTTGGCATGAATTTTATAACGCCAATCCTGCCGACGCCCGCGGCAAACTGACGTGGAAAGGTCGATTCTCGAATGTGATTCCTGTTGCCGTGAACTTCTACTCATCGGGAGACGAGGTGCTTGAGATCTACACGGACAAGCATAATCCAGGTGTCACGGATGGTCTGGATTCCCCTAGTGGTAAGGGCAAGAGGTATTCGTGGCATAAGCAAGAGCTTTGGAAAGGTCGGTATCATTGGTACGCCTTTACAGGAACAACGGAATGGTCGGGGTGGGGGTTCAACGAAGATGCCGATTGGACACCGGCAAAGGCAAATGCAATCACTGATCTTTCCGTTTTTGCCACCAATACGGTCTTCAATGCCTTCCCTGCCTCGATGACCAATTCGGTTAATCCTCGCTTGGTTATTGACGCGCATCTTACGATGGGGATACCCGCGCTTTCCCCGCCGACAGGAAGAACGAATCTGTCGTCGGCAGGCATCCCGTCATTCGATATGAATTCCGAAGAATTCATGCCGAATGCTTGGCCGAGAACGACGGAGAAGTTCGCGGATCTAGCCAATCGTCATTTGCATTCTGACGTGAAGGATGTGGCCTATTTTTATGTCCATCCCGTTTTCTCGAAAATTGTTGAGGTAGGAGGTCTTCGATGAAGCGTGTCCTTTTTCTGGCGGCGTTGATGTTTGCGGGCGGTCTGTTTGCCGCATACGATCCGTTTGACGATTGCGCAGACGTAGATGTCATCCTCAGGGTCATTGATGAACGGGGAGAACCTGTTGCGGATGCGAACGCGGTTGTCGCATATCAGATCTCACCCGAGAAAGGCGAGGTTGTAAAAGGCATGACCGATGCACAGGGGTGCTATGCGACCAAGGGACGTTGTAATTCCATTGTCAACATCGAGGTGACCAAGGCGGGCTTCTATGATTCGCACGTCCGTGAGAGTGTTGCCAAGGAGCCCACGGAGAAGGTCGTGGCAACCCGGCGTTGGACGCAAGATCCCTTGATGCTGACCGTTGTCCTGAAGTCAGTCCGAATGCCGATTAAGATGAAAGTCCGTTCGGTTGACTTTAAGCCGTATCCAGCCACCAATGAAATTGTCAAACTTGACCTAGAGATGCTTGAATGGTGTCCCCCTTATGGGCGCGGGAAACACGATGATCTGCATTTGGTTTTTGACGGCTGGCGCAATCC
>JAZRXT010000031.1:0-8220 GCA_045600365.1 Kiritimatiellia bacterium
CGCGCCAAAGCAGGGCATGGAACGAAACGAATCGGCACACGCATTGAAGAGACCGAAACCATAACCGCCTAAAAATCAAAACCGCAACGGAATTATCGTCCGTTACGGCTCAGAGGATTTCACCTATGGGATGGTAGTGGGTTAAATTGGTCAAATTCACTCTGCACTCAGCACTCTGCACTCAGCACTAAATCGCCGGTACCACCAGGCGTTCACCGCCCTTCATCGCTGAAAGGTGGGCGTAGACGCCGGCAATCGTGGTGTCGAGCGCCGTCTTCACGTCCACGCAGACACGGTGGTCCTTCAGCAGTATCCCGCGGATGAAGTCGTCGGTGAGGTAGCCGTGCGAACCGCCATGCCCACCCGCAGGCATCCCCGGGGGAAGCTGCGGTTTAGCCGTTTCCACCTTCTTCGCATCGGCCTCGAACCATCCGCGATAGCCGCCCTTTTCAGCCACGTAGCAACCCTTCTGGCCCCAGATGCGGCCATCCTCGGCACCGTAGGACGGGCCGTCCCAAGCCACCAGCATACGTGCGGAGGAACCGTCCTCGCAGGTGAACATCGCGAACTCGCTGCCGTACGGATTGCCGTACTCGTTGCCCGCTGTGTACGGGTACTGGAGCGACGGCACGCCGCTGCACGTCACATGCGTGAAACGCTTGTGCGTCACGCAGGTGTAGTAGCCGTTCGAATGCGTGGGATAGTACTGCGGCGGCATGCCCCAGCGCCAGCCCTTGTAGGAGAAATGGTCGTGCGGCTTCGGCGGCGCAATCCCGTTCTCACGAGGATGGAAGTACTCGCCCTCGGTGTAGAGGATATTGCCCAGCAAGCCCGCCTCGTAGAGCTTGCGCATCGCGTAGCACTGCGGACGAAACGCGGTCGTCTCGTTCATCTGGTAGATCCGCCCGCTGCGCTTGACCGCGTCAAGGAGCTTCGGCACGTATTCAAGCTGATCCTTACCCAGGAAGGCGGGCACCGCGCTGGCCACGTGAAGGCCGTGTTCGAGTGCCATGATTGCAAGCTGAACGTGGCTGCGCGCATCGGTGGCGATGTACACGGCCTCCAGACGGTCCTCCGCCGCGTGGCGAATCATCTCCTCGCAGCTCGGATACGTCTTGGGTGCCTTGACGCGCTCTTGCAGCAGACGGCACTTCGTCGAGTCGAGATCGGTGCATGCCACCACCTCGACGTTGGGATGGTTCTGGTAGCCAAATGACGAGCCAAAGGAGCAGAACCCCTCGCCGGCGATGCCAACGCGCACCTTGCGGTCGGAGAACGGAGTCCAGGAACTCGCCGATAGCTTGCCCACGCTGGTTTCATCGAAACCCTGTATCTTCTTCTGGTCCTTGGGGGCGTTGGCGGCACTGGCGCCGGCCGCCGCGAACAGCGCCAGCGATCCCCCGAGAAAGTTCTTGCGAGAAAGACTATTTTCCATAATTTCAACTTTCGATGAGACATGAACCTAAAGCACACGCGACCATACCCGCGCACTTCGACGCCAATTATAGCAATTTCATCACTCGATGTCAATCAGTAGTTGCAGATAATTTCTCCATTACAGACGTTACTTCGCGAAGAAATTCGTGATTATAGCGGTCTTGTTGGGGTCGACTCCATGGGGATGGTGTCCGAATAGACCGCGACGCTCGCAGGTGAGGTTGCCACCCGCCGCCTTGAACCTTTCGGCGAACAGCTCGCTGCTGGTCTTCGGATCTACGGTGTGGTCCTGCCCGCCGTAGAGCAGCAGCACCGGGATCTTCGCGGCCGCGATCTTCGCAGCGAGATTGACCGGCATGCGCACGTCCTTCGACCAGTCGCCGTCCGCCGGCGCCTCGAACGCCCAGGGGCCGATGCGCTTGGAATCCGCCTCTGCGGTCGCGGCCCGGCCGTTCAGCGAGGAAAGGTTCAGCAGCGGGGCGTCGAGATATATCTTCGCCACGTTCTGCGGATGGGCGGCAGCGTAGCGGGTCGAGAAAAATCCGCCCCAGCTCATTCCCACCAGACACGTCTTCTCGGCGAATCCCAGCTCGTCGACGAGGAAGCTCTGGAAGGCGGCGAAGTCGGCAATCGCCTTTTCGTTGCCGCGGTCGTTGAAGCAGTCGATCCACACGTGATGCCAGCCGCGGCCAAGCAGGTCGAGAACACCGGTGCGGTCGACGAAGGCGCTCCACCACTGGATGGTCCAGGTCCAGGGCGTTCCTGCGGCGGCGGGAACCGAAGGCGCCACCAGCGAGGCGGCGCGCCCGTTGAAATCGAAGTTGATTCGACGGAATCCATACCACTGGTCGACACCCGTGATCTTGCAGCGCACTGCGATCTTCTCCTCGAGCGAGGGCGCGGGGGTGCCGACCGCCCTGGAAAGGCGCACCACCGTGGTGGCATGGCCTGGCACCTCGACGCTCCAGGCGTCCTTGAAGGTGCCGAGATCGCACCGCCGCCAGAGGTCACGCAGAACGAAGGATCCGGCGAGGCCGGCGCTCGCGAAGGCGAACGTCTTGCGCTCGGCGAACGGCAGACGGTTGACGATGCCGGCCACGTAGGTGCCGTCGGACATCGGGCGCAGCCAGATGTCGGTGCCGTCGTCGTGGTAGACGCGCCGCGCCTGGCGGCCCATCGCATCCTGGTTGACCGCGATGATCTCGTCGTTCACCAATAGGTTGCGCGTGAAGTCGTCGATGTGGTTCAGGTCGCACCCGAGCAGCAGCGGCGCGTTCAGGAGGCACCAGAGCGACATATGGGTGTACTGTTCGTTGCGGGAGAGGAAGGAGTCGTGCATCCCGAAGTCGGTGTTGAGATAGCCGAGCACCATCATATCGGGATCGCACCAGAAGCCAGGGCGGGTGAACTTCCATGCGTCGGCGTAGGACTCGGTGGCGTTGAGAACGCACGTCCAGTTGTCCTTCAGGTCGCCCCAGCTGCGCCACACCTGGGCGCCGGCATCCTCTCCCCAGCTCTGCACATCGCCCATCCCGTACTGGCAGAAGGCGTGCACGATGTCGCGGCTCTGCTCGCGCAGGCACTTCGTCATCAGACGGTAGGGCTTGGCGTAGTCGTCGACGGTGGGCTTGCGCCCCTTCGTGGCCTCGTTGAAGACACCGCCGTACGAGCACCAGTCGTGCTTGAGATAGTCGATGCCCCATTCGGCCCAGGTTCTGGCGTCGATCGCCTCGTGTCCGAGCGAACCCTCGCAACCGCCGCAGGTAGTCGCGCCCGGCGAGGAGTAGATGCCGAGCTTGAGGCCAAGCGAATGAACGTAGTCGGCCAGCGCCTTCATGTCGGGGAACTTGGCCTGCGGAATCATGCGGCCCTGGGCGTCGCGGGCGGGACCGTCGTGGTTGGGATTGCCCTTGCCGCCCGCACCCTTGTTCTTCATCCACCAGTCATCGATGTTCACGTACGACCAGCCGTGTTCGGCCAGACCCGATTCGTGCATGCCGCGGGCGGTCTTGCGCACCAGCTCGTCCGTCACCGCGCTGGCGTAGATGTTCCAGCTGTTCCAGCCCATCGGGGGCGTGAGCGTTATCTTTTCGCCCACCTTGAGCGTGAAGTCTCGCCGTACCTCACCGCTGGCGTTGTGCGCCGTGATCACGAGATCGTAGTTGCCGGGTTGCGCGATGCGCCCGGAAAGGATGCGGCGGTCGGCGTCGAAGACGAGACCATCGGGCAGCTTTCCGCCCTTGCCCTGCACCGAAACCGTCATCGGACGCGCCCCGCTCACGGGAATGCGGTAGAGAATCTCGTGGCCCGGGCGCACGCCCCAGACGGCCGCGCCGTTGATGGACGGCGCGGGGCTTTCAGGCGGGGTGAGCACACCCAGCTGCGCAACCAGCGGATCGTTCCGGGAAGGCGTCAGCGAAGCTTCGTCGGCGCAGGTGAAGCGGGCATCGGCCCAGTCGCCGTGTCCGCAGAGATAGCCGGCCCAGTGTCCACCATCCGTACACTCGAGCAGGATCCACTTGGCGCCGGCGAGGTCGGCATGGATGGTCTTGGGGGCGTCCTTCTCCTTGATGACGCCGGAGTCGCACACCTTCTTGCCATCGGCGTAGATACGGAAGGAGCAGGAGCCCCAGTTCTTGCCGGTGCGCCAGGACGGAGGATATTCCTGCGTCTCGCGGTCGACGCCCACAACGGCGTCGAACGCCTTGACCCTGCCGTCCGAGCGCAGCACGATCACGCTTTCGGAATGCGTGCCCACGCCGCGCTCGTAGGTCTTGTCGCCGAGGCGCAGCGGCTTGCCCAGCACCGACTTGCGCGCCTGCGCCGTTTTCGCCATCCCGCAGCTCATGGCGCCAAGATCCATTTCGTCCAGCCACTTCACCTCGTCGGCAGCGCAGCTCAATGCCGCGCATACTCCAAGCGCCGCCAGCGTTCCACAATGCAGTGTCATCTTCTTCATCCTCGTCTTGATTGGAATTTCGCTCCCTTTTCGAAGCTTGTCGTATAGTATATACGTTTTTCGCCCTTCAAGTCAAATCATTTCTCGCTGTCCTCACGGCGTGGGGACGGCAGACGCGTCGATGACCAGACGACACGACAATGCCTTCTCCATGACGTCGCGTGGAACGAAGAAGTACTGGTTCGACGACTCGTAGCCGATGCGGCTGTCGGCGCGCACGAGCGGCAGGTAGGCGCGGGCGCGCCCGAGTTCGCGCCGGGCGATATCGAGCATGGTCTTGCGGTCGCCGGCATCGCGAGCCAGAACGAACCGCACCTGGTCGGCCGACGACTCGAAGTGAAGCCGCTCCGCCTGGAACAAATCGAGTTCCCGCTCACTGGCCACGCCCTGCAGCTCGCTGCACCCGGCGGCAAAGCCAGCGGCCACCTTGTCAAACTGCCCGGCCAGCGTCTCCGGCGGGTATGGTCCGCGCCAACCCAGTACATCATCATACGGAATGCCCACCATCGTCGCGCGAAAGCCGGTTTTGATCGGATATAGCGGGTTCGCCACCCCCCAGTGCTGCGGACCAAAGTAGATGACGGAAACGTGGAAGGGAAACTCGGAAAAACCGTCCGCGAACGCCTTCCACGCCCTTCGCACGCGCACGACGTCCGCCGCGCCATAGCGCTTCGCCGCCAGACGGTCGAGCATAGCGTCCGGCGTGCGTTCACCCTTGCGCAATTCGCCATAGACCGCGTGGTTGGGTGCCGGATAGCACCCGCACGACCACGAAAGCATGACCCCGCCCACGCCGGCGTTCGCCAGATTTACCGCATGGCGGGCATTGAGTTCGTCGACTGGCAGATACGGGAAGGTGCTCAGTTCCCACGAGTTTGCCACCTGTACCTTCGCCATCACAGGGAACCCCGCCGCAGACGCCTCGCCCCACAGCCGGCGGGCGGGTTCGCCCGGCCCCACCACCGAAATGGAGTAGTCATAGACCAAGCTCTGCGTGCCGCCGCGCGAGAACTTCATGCCGTTCTCGCTCACCGTCACCAGACGGCAACCGTCCTTCGGCAGTTTCGCCAGGATCGCCGGCACCTCGTTCTCCGGCCAGTTCCAGGTGTAGAGTATCGCTTCGGCCTCGGGATTGCCGCGCCGAACGCCCTCGATCGTGGCGCGGTTTATCGCGGCGACGATGTCGCCAACCGGACGTTTCGCGCACCTCGTGCACGGCTTCGGCGTTCCCCGCGCCTTGCAGTGCGTCATATTCTCGCTCATCGTGATCGTAAGCACGCCTCCGAGCCCCGGCACCTGCGAGAAAACCTGCGCGAGCGCGTCGGAAAGCCACCTCAGCGGCTCGGGGTGGGAAGGACAGAACGCATAGATGTTAATGTCGTCACTCGGAGCGCCGCGGAATGCCTCGCGCTCTGGATCGGCCTTGAAGAATGCATCGTCCATCCCCCGCGGCTCGTTCAGGTAGAGGTAGACCTTGATGCCGTATTTCGCCGCCCGTGCCACCAGTTTTTTCAGATTGGCGATACGCCGCTCGCTACCCTCGCCCCACTCGGGATACTTTGGATCCTTAGCTAGCGTACGCAGAACGGTGTGCAGCCAGATGGCATTTACGCCCTGATGCGCCAGCTTCTGCAGAAGGCCCTCGGGATATGAGCGTACCTCTGGGTCGCCGAGCGGATCGGCATAGTCTGCAAAGTAGGAGAAGATAAGCCGAAAGTCAAAAGGCGAGGATCCTTTCGCATTCTCCGAAGGCGAGGCGTCCGTACGGGAAAGTTCCGGTACGAAGGCGAAACGCGGCTCTTCTGGCGCAGACGGGTCGAGACCTTCCTCGGCCAGGATTGCGGCGATGCGCCGCCGCGCCTGGCGACGGTCGGATGAGGCATCCGCCGCCGCCCACTCGAGCGGCTCACACTTGGGTTTGACGTATCCGAGCTTGACCCAGAGGAAATCGTCCTCTGCGAGGGAGAAGGCCAGTTCCGCACGCGTCATATCAAGGATCTTCGTCAACTGGTCGTAGCCGAGCAGATGCCAGTTGCGCCGCAAAATCGTGATGTAGCCCCTGCGCCGCCATTCCGGCAGAACCTTTCCAGCGCTTTCCAATCCCAGATCGGCGGCAATCTGCTCGAGATCGGCAGGGCGGGCCTTCACGACGGACGCGAGCCGCTCGAGCGGCACCAGATTCCAGTTGCGCCATACGTATGCGCTCATACGATCGGGGAACGGGCTGCACGGAAGCGGCGCCACCGTGCATGGCTCGCCTGGCAGCTTCACCTCCACCGCCTCGCCGCCGAACGCTACAGAGAAAAGCAAAACCACAATCAATACGGACTTCATAAAATACCTCCACCCACATTCTACCAAATAACCCACCCCCCAATCAAGCAGAAAGTCAGCGGTCTTCCAAAACGAAAGTTGTACGATCTAAAAAGCTGTACGATCTAATGAGTCAATTCGAAAAGGCATGCTGTCGAGTTGGAGGCAGGATGCCATCAAGGCGGGGAGACGCCTGACGCTGCGGCAGTTCGCCAGAGAAGAGAACACAGAACCCCAAGTGCCCAACATCCGCCTTTACTTCTACTTCTGAAATAAACCGTTCCGAACTAAAATCAAACTTCTTCAAGCCGCCCGAACCATCCCGCCAGTCGAAGCTCCGTTGGTCGATTCACGCCGATCGTCGTCGTCGCAGCCAGTCGAGGATCCGCGGCGCAGTCATCTCCGTGCATACCGCAGCGGGATCCGCCATCGCGGGGATGCAGTCCGGATCGAGCCGCAGCGCGAGCGCCGCCTCCAGCGCGATGACCGTCCCCGTGCCATCCGCGAGAATCCGTGCCGCCTTCTCCCGCGCCGCCGCCAACATGGTGCCTTCCTTCGCCGCCTTCTCCCGCGCCGGCATAGGAGCGGCTTTCCCCTCGGTGGTCTGCGAGGCACCCCCTTCCGCCGCACTGGGCAGCAACGCGTCCACAGGCACTGGATCGGCGACGCCGGCGGCCTGCCGGAAACGCTTCGCGATCGCCTTGTAGCGCATGAGCGCGGAGTAGTGCGCGAAGAGGTCCGGCGCGTGCCTCTGCAGGTGTCGCTTGATGCCGCCAGCGCGTCCGAGGCAGTGTTCGCCCGCGAATCGCGGACGGTTGTCGAGGTAGCATTCAAGGTCCTCCAGCAGACCGCCGAGGCGCAGCGCGGCACCGGAGTTGCCCCTGACCTGCACGAAGAGCATGCGGATCGCGTCCAGCGACGGGCGCGGGCTCGTCGTCGAGCGGCGACTCTGCCGGCGCCGCTCCTGCACGAGGGCGAGGCGACGCACACGCTCCGCCGCATAGTAGCACGGACGGCGCACGCGGCCGAGATGGCGGCGGACAATCCTACGGATGAACCAGAAGGCGAGGCTCGCGCCACCCACGACAAGGTAGACCATGACCATGTCGCCGACCTGTGCGCCCGGATGCACCCCACGTTCGCGCTGCCAGTTCACGAACGTGCGCGGGGTGTGGCCGGACGAGTGGCCCGTATGTCCTGCTTCGCGCCAGAAGGCGCGGCGGTACTCCTCCGAGTCTAGTCCGAGCACGTCCTGCCCGAACCACTCGAAGAACGACTTCCCGTCGGCAGTGGCACCGACGCCCCCCGCCGCGCGCAGCGTCTCTGCTGACGGGGCGAGCGCGTGGCCATGGGCAACGAGGCGGTTTCTGATCCTGTGGTTCATCGGGTAATCCTGTGGTTCATCGCCCAACAGTATAGCAGGTGCGAAGAGTGATTTCAAGCAGAAAGTTCGATTTTATTTCGGAACAATCAAATCGGGATGGAAGAACGGGACGAAATTGAAATAGATA
>JAZRXT010000032.1:0-15445 GCA_045600365.1 Kiritimatiellia bacterium
TCCGGAACCGAAGTGGAGCGTGTTCACGCCGCCGGCGATCCCGGGCCTCGGCAACGCGAACGGCATCGGCTTCCATCTGCTGGACAAGGTGGACTCGGATCCAATCCGCGTGAACGAGATCAAGAACCAGCTGCTGGTGAAGCTCAACGCCAACCCGCACGTGCTGGCGGCGTTCTCGGGCTTCAACGCCGACACGCCGCATCTGAAGTTCAACCTCGACCGCGTGAAGGCCGAGATGTTCCACGTGCCTGTGGCGACGGTGTACTCCACGCTGCAGAACTACCTTGGTTCGCGCTACGTGAACGACGTCAACCTCGGCACGCAGGTGAACCGCGTGACGGTGCAGTCCTCGCACGAGGGCCGCGCGACGCCCGAGGACGTGCAGCGGCTCTACGTGCGGAGCGAGACGGGGAACATGGTACCGATCGGCTCGCTCGGCACGATCACGCGCGAGCTCGGCCCGCGCATGGTCGCCACGCGCGACAAGTACGTGGGCGCCGGCATGGTGGTGATCCCGAAGCCCGGGGTCGCGTCAGGCACCGTGATGGCCGAGATCCGCGAACTCTTCGACAAGGATATTCCCGAGGGCTTCGGCTACGCCTGGGCGGCGCTTGCGTTCCAGGAGGCGCGCAACGAGGGCACGGCCGCGCCGCTCATCGCGCTCGCCGTCATCTTCGGCTACCTCTTCCTGGTGGCGCAGTACGAATCCTGGACTATCCCGCTGCCGGTGATGCTCTCGATCTTCGTCGCGGTGTTCGGCGCGCTCCTGGGCCTCAAGTACTGGGGGATGTTCACCACGGGCTCGCCGTTCCCGCTGTCGATCTACGCGCAGCTGGGCCTCGTGCTGCTCGTGGGCCTCGCCTCGAAGAACGCGATCCTGATCGTCGAGTTCGCGAAGGACAAGCGCGAGAACGAGAACTACTCGATCGTCGACGCGGCGGGCACGGCGGCGGGCGAGCGTCTCAGGGCGCTCCTGATGACGGCCCTGACGACGCTCCCCGGCACGCTGCCGATGATGATCGCCACCGGCGCCGGCGCCTCCAGCCGCAACCATCTCGGCACGACCGAGTTCTGGGGGATGGCGGCCTCGGTGGGATTCGGCATCCTGCTGGTGCCGGGGCTCTACGCCTTCTTCCAGACCTGGCGCGAGAACGTGAAGCGTTTCTTCGCCTACCTCTCGGCGAGGGCGCTGCGTGCGCGGCGGCTGAAGGAGAGCAGGAGCTGAATAGGAGAATCTTCCCTACCATCTACAACCAAACCAATCAACCAATCAATGACGAGAACGACCATGAAGACAATACTGATGACATGTGGACTAACGCTGGCGGCCGGCTGCGGAATGTGGGCCGTCGGACCTGACTACAAGACGCCGGAGGTGAAGGCGCCCGCAGTGACGACGAACGTGCCTGACGCGGGCTGGCCAACCACCAACCGCACCGAGACCGGCGAGATCAAGCCCGCCGAGGGGGCCGAGGACGTGCGTGCCGCCATCATCCCAGAGCAGCTGGATCGCTGGTGGGGTGCGTTCGACGACCCCGTGCTGTCTGGGCTCGTTTCCGCCGCCGTCTCCAACAACCTGTCCTTCCTCATGGCGCAGCAGCGCCTGGTGCAGGCGCGCTGGCAGCTGGTGGGCGCCAAGGCCGACTGGCTGCCCACCCTCGGTGCCGACGGCTCCTACACGCGTGGCCGCTGGGGCCGCCATACCTCCACTGGCGTTGGCATCGACCACGTCGTGAACCGCAGCGTCTACGACGCCGGCTTCGACGCCTCGTGGGAGATTGACATCTTCGGCGGCGTGCGTCGCGGGGTCGAGGCCGCCCAGGCCGGGGTCGAGGCCGCGAACTGCACGCTGGCAGACGCCTGGGTGTCGCTCACCTCTGAGATCGGGTCCACCTACGTCTCGCTGCGCACGGTGCAGGAGCGCATCAAGGTGGCGCGTGCCAACCTCAAGCTGCAGAGCGAAACCTACGACATTCTCAAGTCGCGCCTCGACAGCGGAATTGGCGATGAGCTCGCCGTGAACCAGGCGAAGTACAACGTCGAGCAGACGCGCGCCACCATCCCCACGCTGCTGGCGTCGGAGGAAAAGCACATGAACGCGCTCGCGATCCTCTCCGGCGCCATGCCGGGCTCACTGCACGCCCTGCTCGGGCCGCTTCCCGATCGCGACTGGCTGATCGCCCCGCAGAAGATCGACTCCATTCCGCTCGACACGATGCGCGGCCGTCCCGATGTGAAGGCGGCCGAGCGCGCGCTGGCCGCCCAGGTGGCGTCGGTTGGCATTGCGGTTGCCGATCTCTATCCCAAGTTCCGCCTCAATGGCTCGCTCGGGCTCAACTCCCTCCGCGCCCAGCACTTCCTGCGTCACGGCGCGCTGCTGGATACGTTTGGCCCCAGCTTCTCGTGGCCGCTTTTCCAGGGCGGCAACATCATGGCCAACATCAAGGTCGAGGAGTCGAAGATGGAGGAGGCCGCTTTCAAGTACGAGCTGGCTATGCAGCAGGCCTTCGGCGAGACGCGCGACGCCTACGCCGCCTACACCCAGGAGTACCACCGCTACCAGTCGCTGCAGGGCGCGGTGAAGGCGGCCACCGATGCGGTCAACATCTCGCAGGACCTCTACAAGAATGGTCTCGCGGACTTCAACAACGTGCTCGATGCGCAGCGTTCGCTGCTCAATCTCGAGGAGTCGCTGACGGTCAGCCGCGGCAACATAACCCTCAATCTCATCGCCCTCTACAAGTCCCTTGGCGGGGGTGTGACGATGTGACGTAGCCGCGTCGCACGAAAAAATAATTATTTTTGAGTTGCTTTTTCCCACAAATTCTACTATCATATAGGGACAAGCCCACGGGATGGTTTCCCGTGGGGGCTTCCAGAAGGCAAAAAAAAGGTTGATTAAAAGATGAACAAGGCATTGCATGCACTCGTTTACGTGATCCTCGTGGTCGCGGCCGTTGCGTTGTATTTCGAATACAACCTCTACGGCAAGAAGGAACTGCTGAAGGATCGGAACCGTCAGCTGGAGGATTATCTGGTGAAGATCTCCGGCACGATCGAAAAGACGGATGCCGCGAAGCCCGCCACGCCGCCAGAGGCGCGCAAGGACATTTCGCCTGTCGAGGCGAAGCTGCTGGACAGCCCCGAACTTGAGAACGTGCTCGAGGAGTATCCCGCCCAGTACGAGGAGGCGAACCTCGACGCGCTGAAGTGGGACGACAAGGAGCGCATCCAGCTGCGTCAGCTCTACAAGCTTGACGGCGAGGGCAACAAGGTCCCCGATCCCGCCAACCCCGGCGACTTCGTGAAGAAGGGCCCCGGCACCGCAGTCGAGCTGCTTGACGTCCTCTTCGACCGTGCCAAGGTCCAGCAGGCCAAGCTCAACACCACCCGTGCCGAACTCGCCGCCTCCCGTGGCAAGATCGAGAGCCTGGTCAACGATTACAACAAGCTCAAGCCCGAGATGCGGCAGGACAAGGTGACGATCGAGGAGAAGAAGGCCCAGATCTCCGAGCTCGAGCAGCAGAAGGCCGATCTCGAGGATCAGCTCAAGAAGACCAAGGCGCAGGTCGAGGATCTGAACAGCGAGGTTTCCTCGCTCAAGGACGAGGTCACGAGCGCCAAGGATGAGACCGAGGCCGTCAAGGAGGATCTCGCCAAGTCCCAGAAGCTGGTCGACCAGCTCAAGAAGATGTTGCAGAGCCAGGCGGCCCAGCCGGCTGCCACCACGCAGGGCGCCAATATGGCGAACCTCACCGCTGGCGCCAAGGGCGAGCTCGTCAATGTCAATCCCCAGCTGATGTTCGCGGTGGTCAAGTTCACCGACGATGCGATGAAGGAACTGCTCGGGCCCGAGCGCCAGGGTGCCCTGCCGCAGCTGGAGATGTCTCTCCGCCGCAAGGGCTTCACCGGTGCCGCCGGCGACTTCGTCGGCAAGGTCCGTCTGCGTCAGGCGGTTCAGGGCAAGAACCTCGTCATTGCCGATGTCGTCGGCGACTGGCAGCAGACCGAGGCGAAGAATGGTGATGCGGTCTATGCCGACTGATAGCCGTCTGCTCCGCGGGGCGCTCGCGCTGCTAGGCGCGATCGCCCTGGGCACGCTGGCTGGATGCATTGCGGATACTGCTGAGGATTCAGATCTTCCTTGGTCGTCAAACCAGAAATGGGAAGGGATGGGACCGCTCCCGTCGATCATGACCGACAACTATGATTGAGTACGGGGAGTTCATCCAGGAAACAGGCGGGGTCCGTTTGGACGCCGCCTTGTTTGCCCATTATCCCTCCTCCACGCGCGCATTCTGCCGCGAGGCGTGTGCCGAAGGCGGCGTTACCGTGGATGGGCGTCCTGCCATCAAGGGCATGAAGCTACGCGGCGGCGAGCGTGTGGTGGTGCCGCAGCTGGCCGAGGCGTGCGACAACGTGGTGGCGCCCGATTCTACGGTGCGCGTCACCTGCGTGTTCGAGGATGCCTCCATGCTCGCGTTTGACAAGCCGTGTGGCATGCCGGTGCAGCCGCTTTCCCGTCGGGAGCTGGGCACGCTCGCCAATGGTGTCGCTGCCCGCTGGCGCGAATGCGCGGCTATCGGGGATCGTCCGCTCATGGGGGGTGCGCTTCACCGCATCGATGCCGATACTTCTGGACTCGTGGTCTTCGCCCGCAGTGCTGCCGCCTTCGATTGTCTGCGCGCGCAGTTCGCCGAGCAGACTGTCAAGAAGACGTATCTGGCGCTCGTGGAAGGGTCCGTCGCCGCCGGCGGCACCCTCGAGAACGACCTCGTCCACGATCCGACTCTGCCTTTCTGCCGCATGATCGACGTCTCGCGGGCGCGGGTCAGGATCAAGGCGGCTCCGCTCCACGCGGTGACCTCGTTTCGTCCAATGGCGCTTTTCAGCGTCGGGGGTGAGGAGCTCTCGCTGCTGGAGGTGACGATCTATACCGGTGTCACCCATCAGATCCGCGCCCAGCTTGCGATGGCGGGAATGCACATCGTCAACGACCGGCTCTACGGCGGCTTCGCCGTCGAGGGAATGGTGGGGCACCGTCTGCATGCGCTGGCGGCGTCGTTCCGGCATCCGGTCTCGGGCGACCCGGTGGAACTTCGCACCAGGCTGCCGGAGTGGGCCAGCAGGGAACTGGAGCAGCATGGCTGAGTGGCGGAAACTGTACTTGACGCTGGGGGCCGCGGTGTTTCTCGTGGCCGTTGGCTTCGCGGTGCGAATTGCCGAGGATTCGCAGGTTGGCTACACCAACGACTTCTCGATGTGGGTTTTCGTCGCCGCCGGCCTGGTTGCCTACAAGGCGCTGATTTCTTTCTTTCTTGGGCGGCGCCTTGCAAGGGGGGCGAAACGGAAGCATCCCGCATCCGGGGTGGAAGGAGACGACGAATGACGGAAAACAGGCCGGTTCTCGAGGTGGACTCGGTGGTTCGTGAGTACCGTCTGCCGGGCCAGAAGCCGATTCGCGTGCTGGACGGCGTTTCATTCACGGTCGCCCCAGGCGAGCATCTGGCGGTGGTTGGGCGTTCCGGGGCGGGCAAGACTACGCTGCTGAACATTCTTGGTGGACTCGACCGCCCCACTTCCGGCGACGTGTGGCTGGAGGGGGAATCGTATTTCCGTGGCTTTGGCGCCTCTCGCCGCCGCGCCCGTCTGCGCGCCAGTCGCATCGGCTTCGTCTTCCAGAGCTACCATCTGATGCCGGAACTCGACGTGGTGGAGAACGTGATGCTGCCCACCATGACCGGTCGGGTACGGCGCACCGGGGCGCGAGATCGCGCCGTGGAGCTGCTGGCGAAGATGGGGCTCGCCGACCGGCTTGAGCATCTGCCCACTGAGCTTTCCGGGGGTGAGCAGCAGCGGGTGGCGCTGGCCCGCGCACTGATGTGCCGCCCGACCATCGTCTTCGCCGACGAGCCCACCGGCAATCTGGACGCGCTGACGGGCGCGGACATCCTGCGCCTCATGTTCGAGGCGAATGGGGCGCCGCTTGCCTGCGTAATGGTAACCCACTCCGCCGAGGCGGCCGCCCGCTGCGATCGCGTCCTTACTCTCGAGGGTGGAAAGTTAAGCTAGAATAGGGGAAAGCATCCATGCAACTCGCCATTTTGGACTGGTTCGTAATCGCCGCGTTCTTCACCGTGCTCATCGGCATACCGGCAGTCATCGCGTGGCGCGTCCGTTCGCGCGGCGGCGACGAATATTTCAGGGGTGCGGGTTCCATGCCCTGGTGGCTGATCGGCGTTTCCATGGTTGCCGCCACCACGTCTACCAACTCGGCCAACCTCTTCACCGAGATAATCCGGCGCGACGGCATGAGCGGCAACTGGGTGTGGTGGGCGTTCCTGCTCACCGGCGCGCTCACGGTGTTCGTCTACGCCAAGCTCTGGCATCGCAGCGGCGCCACCACCGACATCGCGTTCTACGAACTGCGCTATGGTGGCCGTCCCGCCGCCTTTCTGCGCGCCTTCCGGGCGCTGTATCTGGGCGTGATCTACAATCTGGTGGTGATGGCGGTGGTGCTGCTGGGTGCCATCAAGATCGGCGTCGTGATGTTCGGTGTTCCGGCCTGGACCATTCTTGCGGTCACCGCGATTGCATCGCTGGTCTACTCCTGCCTGGGAGGAATCCGCGGCACGATCTACACCGACTTCTTCCTCTTCGCCGTGGTGATGGCCGGCGCCCTGGCTGTGATGTACTACGGCGTCAACCACCCGGCGGTCGGCGGCTGGAGCGCACTGATGTCTAATCCGCAGATCGTGGCCAAGTCATCGTTCCTGCCCGATTTCTCGAAGACCGACGCGCTGATCGCGGTGTTCATCATCCCGGTCGCGGTGCAGTGGTGGAACGTGTGGTATGCCGGTTCCGAGCCTGGCGGCGGCGGCTACATCGTTCAGCGCATGCTCACGGCCAAGACGCCCACGCACGCGCTGGGCGGCACGCTCTTCTTCAATCTGCTCAACTACGCGCTCCGTCCGTGGCCGTGGTACATCGCCGGCTTTGCGTCCATTCTGGTCTATCCCGATCTCGCGTCCATCCGCTCGGCCTTCCCCGGCGTCGATCCATCGCTGGTGGGCCATGACATGGCGTACCCCGCGATGATCCGCTGCGTTCCAAGCGGCTGGATGGGCGTGGTGGCGGCGTCTTTGATGGGTGCGCTCTTCTCCACTGTGGCGGCGCATCTCTCGATGGGGGCGAACTACGTGACCAACGACATCTGGAAGCGCTTCGTCAACAAGAACGCCGAGAGCAGGGAGATGGTGATGGTTGCGCGGATCACCTCGGTGCTACTGATGCTCGCGGGGTGCCTGCTCGCCCCGCTGCTGGAGAGCGCAAAGGCCGGTTTCGACCTGATGGTGCAGGTTGGCGCCGGAACCGGCATCATCTTCCTGCTGCGCTGGTTCTGGATGCGTATCAATGCCTGGACCGAGATTGCCGCGATGGCGGCCTCCTTCCTCGCCGCCGTGTTCTTCCAGCTCGTCTGGCCGCACGTCTCCGACGTGACGCTGCTCTTCTGGCAGAAGCTGCTCTGGACGATCGCCGTGACCACCGTGGTGTGGCTGTCCGCCACGTTCCTCACGGCGCCGGAAAAACCCGAGACGATCGAGCGCTTCCGCCAGCTCGTGCGGGCCGATGGGCGCGACGTGGGCAAGGGCCTGCTGCTCGCCTTCATCGTCTCGGTGGCCGTGTTCGCCTTCATGTGGATCGTCGGCCGCGTCATCTGCGGTGGCTGATGATCGCAGGGCGGAGAACTTTCGATTTCCCAACTATGTAAATCCCAACAGTAGACAAGGTAGAACCCACCATGGCAAGAAACATTCTGATCACTGGCTCGTCGCACGGAATCGGCGCTGGATGTGCCATCGCCTTCGCCCGCGACGAGGGCGCAAACATCGGCATCACCTGCAATCGCAACCCGGCCGGCGCCGAGGAAGTAGCGAAGGCATGCGAGGCATACGGCGTCAAGACGAAGATCTACGCCGGTGACGTCGGCAGCCACGACCACTGCCGGTCGATGATCGAGGATTTCGTCGCGACCTTTGGCAGCATCGACGTGCTTGTCAACAATGCCGGCGGTGCGCTGCAGATTCCCGGCGGACCCAAGGGCGAGTTCAAGGACATGCCGATGGAATACTGGGATAGCCAGATAGCGCTCAACCTCAACGCCGCCGCCTACTGCTCGCGCTATGCTGTCGCCGACATGGTGGAGAAGAAGACCGAGGGCCGAATCGTCAACATCTCCTCGGTCCACGGCCAGGTCACCTGGGTCCATCGCAGAATGCTGCCGTACTCCGCCGGCAAGGGCGGCCTCAACATGTTCACTCGCGCTCTCGGCGTGGAGGTGGCCAAGTACGGCATCCGCGTTAACTGCGTCGCCCCCGGGCTCATCTTCACCAAGCTCGCCGAGCGCTACTCGCCGGCGGACATCGCCAGCTTCTCGCGCAAGATCCCCGTGGGCCGCGGCGGAAAGGTCGAGGAGATCGTGCCGATGATCCAGTTCCTCGCGGACGTTGAGAAGACGCGCTTCATCGTCGGCCAGGTGATCTGCGTCGACGGCGGCCAGTCGTGCGATGGCTCTATCGAGTCGATGAACTTCCCGCTTCGGGAAGTGGAGTGAAAGGTCTGGAGACAGTTATGAGCAATGCCGATTCTAGAACCTCCGGCTCGTCCGCTCCCCGTCCCTTCTTGCGTAGCAAGTGGGAGTTCGGCGAGGCGAGAGAGTGCCGCCGGGGTCTGCTGTGCGGTATGGGCATATCGCCCGAGGAACAGGCGCGTCCGTTGATCGGAGTGGTCAATTCGTGGAACGAATACAATCCCGGCCATGTCCATCTCAAGGCGCTCGCCGAACGCGTCAAGCAGGGCATACGCGATGCCGGCGGCTATCCCGTCGAGGTGATGACCACCGGCATTTGCGACGGCATGGTGCTGAAGGATCCGAAGTACGTCGAGATCCCCAGCCGCAATTCGATCGCCGATCAGGTGGAGATCACGGCGGAGGGTAACTTCTTCGACGGCATGGTGATGCTTTCCACCTGCGACTCGATTGTTCCCGGCCACCTCATGGCCGCCGCCCGCCTCGACATCCCGACCGTGCTCGTAACCGGCGGCTACATGCCGCTGGGCACCTGTCGCGGCAAGGAGGTGCTGCACATCCACGCCCAGGACAAGGTGGGCACGATGAAGGCCGGCAAGATGGATCCCGAGGAGTACGAGGATCTCATCACCCACTCCTGGGGTACCTGCGGCGGCTGCACCTCGATGACCACCGCGAATTCGATGTGCATGGTGGCGGAGGCGCTCGGCATGTCGCTACCGTACAACTCCACCGTGAGCGCGGTCTCGAGCGAACTGGCGCTGATCGCGTACCGCGCCGGTCGCCGGGTGATGGATCTGGTGGAGAAGGGCGTCACCGCAAGGCAGATCATCACCCCCGCCTCCATCCGCAATGCGATCAAGATGGATATGGCGCTCGCCGCCAGCTCCAATCTCATTCTCCACATCCCCGCGATCGCGCACGAGGCCGGATACGACGAACCCTGGTGGAAGTACTTCGACGAGGCGTCCAACTCGATACCCCTCCTATCGCATCTGGCGCCCAGCGGCAAGTACAACCTTCACGATCTCGATCTGGCCGGCGGCCTGCCCGCCGTGCTGAAGGAGTTGCAGCCGGAACTTGACGGCAACTGCCTTACCGTCACCGGCGTTTCGCTGGCGGAGAACGTCTCCGCCGCGAAGGTGTACGACCGCGACGTGATCCGCACGCTGGACAATCCCGTCATGCGCAAGCCCGGCATCGGCGTCCTCTACGGCAATCTCGCGCCCGAGGGCGGCATCATCAAGATCGCCGCCGTCCCCGAGCACCTCATGGAATACCGCGGGCGCGCCCGCTGCTTTGATTCGCTGGACGACGCCCTGGCGGCGATCAGGTCCGTCGGCGTCGAGAACCCATCCGTCGAGCCCATCCATCCCGGCGATGCCTGCGTACTGCGCTTCATGGGGCTCAAGGGCCGTTTCGGCACCACCGCATTCACCTTCCAGGAGGAGCTCAAGGGACACGCCGAGCTCTACAATAGCTGCGCGATTGTCACCGATGGACGCTTCTCCGGCGGCACGAGCGGACTTTCGGTCGGCTACGTCTCGCCCGAGGCGGCCCTGTGCGGACCGCTCGCGCTGGTGCGCGACGGCGATGAAATCGTAATCGACATTGGCCGCCGCCGCATCGACTTCACTCCTGCCGCCGCCCCAGGCGTCACTGCCGACGAGGAACTCGAACGCCGTCGCCGTGCATTCGACTGGAAGTTCGACGGGTCGAAGTATCCGCGTTATCTGCGCCTCTTCGTGAAAAATGTCGGTTCGATGGCGCACGGCGGCATCTGGGAGTGAGGGACGTTTCATGGTCGATGTGCTGATCATCGGCGGCGGATTGGCCGGATGGCGCGCGGCGGAGGCGGTTGCCGCCAGCGGGCGCTCCGTCGCCGTGGTGGCTAACGGCGTGGGGAATTCCCCGGCAATCCACGCTCTGAACTGCCCGGTTCTACCTGAGGATTCGGTGGAGAGGTATGTCGCGGACACCCTGTCCTCCGGCCGCAATGGCGGCGATCCCACGCTCGTGCGCGCAATGTGCGCCTGCTCGGTGGCGCTTAGGGAGGAATTCGAGTTCGACCGCAATGCGGACGGCTCGTTCTCGGTGATACGCCCGGTCGGCTCGTCCGTGCCGAGATGCGTCTCCATAAACCATGCGATCGGCGAGATTGCGCTGCAGCGGATATGCACCCGGCTCTTCAACCACGTGGAGGTGATTCGCGGAACCGTCGTTGGGGTGGCTGCCGGCGATGGCGCCTTCACCGCGCGCATCGAGGGCATCTCGCTGGCGGCTCGTGCGCTGGTCATCGCCACGGGTGGATGGTGTGGGAAATACGAATTCTCCACCAACCCCAGATATCTCCAGGGCGACGGAATAGAATTCGCCCGCGCGCTCGGCGCCGAAATCCGCGATGTCGACGAGGAACACGTCCAATACGAGCCGACGGTGCGCATCGACGGCAGAATGCGCGGAGTGCCGGTGATAACCACGCTCCTCCACGAAGGGGCAGTGCTGCGGAATCGGCTGGGCGAGGAGTTCGTCGATGGTTCCGCCAACAAGGACGAACTGTCGAGGGCGATCTTCCGCGAGCTTGCCGAAGGCCGCGGCACCGCCCCATCCACTTCCCACGTCCAGCCGCTGGCAGGCCAGACCTCAGGCGTGTGGTACGACCTTTCCGCCTGCGACTCGGAATCGCTGCGCAGATGCAGGATGGATCCCGCCACCCGGAAGATCCTCGTCGCCCCGGCTGCCCATTCGTCACTGGGCGGAATCGCCATCGACGCGTATTGCCGTGCGCTTCGCGCCGACGGACGCGGAACCATTCCCGGTCTGTTCGCCTGTGGCGAAGTGACGGCCGGCGTACATGGATTCAATCGTCTCGGCGGCAATGGCGGCACTGCCGCCATGGTGTTCGGACGCATCGCCGGCGAGTCGGCGGCGGAATTCGTCAACGGCAACGGAGGTTGAAATGACCCAGTTGGAAAATGATCGCATCCATTTCGAGGAAGTCATCCCGGGTACCTGGTTGCTGAGGGTGCCGTTCGGCCCGGTCTGGACCGGCATCATACTGGTGCGCGGGGAGAAGAACTTCCTCATCGACTCGTCGCACCTGGAACCGGAGCGGTACCTCGTTCCCGCGCTCGAGGAACTCGGCCTAAAGCTGTCCGACATCGACTGGCTGCTCAACACCCACTGCCACGGCGACCACATTGGCGGACACCACTCGCTGGCCACCAGGCACGGACTGAAGACCGCCTGTCTCACATCCTCGGCCGACGCCCTCCGCGATCCGGTGAAGGTGGCGATCAGGGTGCGGACAAAGTTTCCCGAGAACTCGCCGCCGCCGCAGTCCTATCTCAAGGGCGTCGAACCCGACGGGGTTCTCGCCGAAGGGGAGTTGCTTGAAGGGCGGTTCCTGGCGCTGGCCACGCCCGGACACGACGACGACTGCGTCGTGTGGGTCGATACCGCCACCCGCACCGCCTTCACGGGGGATTCGCTTCAGGGGAATGGCACGCCGACCCAGGGCATTGGCTTCTACCGCGATCTTCGGGCATACCGCCATAGCATGGAGAAGCTGCTGGCATATGCGCCGGGACGCATTGACAACATCGTGTGCGGTCACGAATACGATGGCGTGGGCGATGTGGTCAGGGGCACCGAAGCCGTCGGCCGCTCCCTGCGCTACTGCGCCGATCGCATTGACTTCTATGACCGGATGATCGGCGAATGTGCGGATGACGCCGGCGATCTCTCCGAGCGGGCGATCGCCGCCACGGCGGTTCGCGTGATCGAGCAGATTGGCTGTGGAATGCCAGAGAAGCTATTTCTCGCAATGCATACCGTCGATGAACATCTCAGGGAAAGGATGGCGGGAAATGATTGACGCCGAAACCGCAAAATACCGTTTCGCCGGCGATCCATATTGGGTTGACGTGCAGGCGGCGGGCGATTTCCTGAAACTGCCGCCGCGGACGATCCTGCATGCGGGGCCGCCGATAGAATTCGCGCGGATGTGCCCGCTCCATCGTCGCGGCATGGTTAGCGCCTGCTACATGGAGGGATGGGCGAAGACCGAGGCGGAGGCGCTGGAGCTGCTCGAGACGGGCGCGGTCCGCTGCGAGAGTGCCTGCGACTACGCCACCAATGGCTCCGGCACCGGCATCATAACGGCCTCCGTTCCGCTTCTGATCGTGGAGGATCGCGAGACCGGCGGCAAGGCGGGGGTGTTTCCAAGCGAAGGGCGCTTCGGCGGTGGCTTCTGTGGCTGGGGCGTGTATTCGGAAGAGATCGCCGCCAATCTCGTCTACATGCGCGACGAGCTCTTCGCTCCGATCGCGGCGGTGCTGCGCCGTCGCGGTGGTTTTCCCCTGAAGGAACTCTTCGCCACTGCGATCGAAATGGGCGATGAACTGCATTCATGCCAGCGGGCGATTGATCCGCTCTTCACGCGCGCGATAGTTCCGTATGCGCTGGAATGCGAAAACGCCGCCGAGCTGCTGCGCTATTTCGCCACGGCCAATCGCTTTACCCACAACTTCGGTCAGACCGCGAGCCGAGCGCTACTGCTCGGGCTCGAGCGTCGTGGCGTGCCGGGTCTAATCACCGCCGCCGGTGGCAATGGCGTCGAATACGGAATCAAGGTGGATGGCAAATGGCGCGTCGCGCCGTCGCCGATGATCGAGGGCCCGTATCTCACGGAGGGTGCGAAGCGCGAGAACCAGCTTCCGTGGATCGGCGACAGTTCGATCGTGGAGTGCCGCGGGTGGGGTGGCGCGATCCGTGCAGTCAATCCGGAAATCGCCGGCGGATTCGTGATCAACGGCGGAATGATCGATGTCAACGGTGGATGGATGGGTGCCGGTTCTACGCGTGTGCCCGAGGCCTGTTTTGCCTGATTTGGGGGGTGACGATGAGAAGACGCGAATTCATCGGGGCGGCGGCGTGTGCCCTGCCGCTATTCAACATCGGCTGTGCCGGATTCGGCAGGTCGCGTGCTAGGTGTGTCGCCGCCGGCGATCGGATTCGGGTGGGACTGATCGGCTGTGGCGCGCAGATGACGGGATTGATCCGTCGCATGGGTGGCGCGGCCAACGTCAAGGTGGTGGCGCTCGTCGATCCTGACCCAATGGGGATAGTGCGCGTCAAGAAATCCGCCGTCGATTTCTATGGTGGCTTCGATTTCACTGGCGCGTGGGAGGGCGTCGACTATCGTGAGATGTTCGAGGCGGTTGGCGACTCGCTTGACGCCGTGTTCATCGCGACTCCGAATCATCACCACGCCCTGCCCGCGCTGATGGCGGTGCGGCGTGGCATCCATCTCTACCTGGAGAAGCCGTTTGCCCTGACGATGGAGGAGGTCAACCTGCTCGAGGCCGAGGCGAAGAAGACCGGGGTGGTCACGCAGGTGGGTAACTACGGACACTCCACGACCGCGATGAAGATGTGTGTCGACGCGGTCAGGCGCGGGGTGATCGGCGAGGTGCGGGAGGTGTACAGCTATTCTGACCGTTGCAACTCCAACGACTTCCGTCCGCACGGCGGCACCCTGCCGAAGGGCATGGACTGGGATCTCTGGTGCGGCCCAGCCCCCAGGTGCGAATACTACGGGCGCTACGGTGGCGCGGACGGACGCGAGCGCACGGGTATTCATCCGCACGACTGGCACAGCTGGATCGGCTACGGCAATGGCTCGATCGGCAATATGGGCACCCACATCATGGACGCGCCGTTCTGGGCCCTGGATCTGGGCGCTGTCGCTCCCGATCGAGTCGAGGTGAAGGACGTTGCCTGGGGAGCGGAAGGCGCCTGGGCGCGGCGCGACACAATCGACTTCCATTTCCCCGCAAGGAACAATCTGCCGCCGATCACCCTGCACTGGCATGATGGGCTCAAGGACGGAGTGCCGCTCAAGATGCCGTTCGTGGAAGGCCATAACAACATTGCCCAGAAGCGGGAGTATCTGAATTTCCCGTCCGAGCTGGTCGAACTGGAAAAGCGCTATCGGCTGGAGCGAGCGCCTCTGGCATTTATGGGCTCGGTGTTCATTGGCTCGAAGGGTGCGATATGGCACTGTTTCCACAGTTCGCTGCGTTTCTTCCCGAAGGGGATCGGGCGTGACTTCATCAAGAACAAGGTGGCCTACCAGGCCGACGAGCACGTGATGGAGTTCCTGAACGCGATTCGCGAGCGGCGCGAGGCCAATACGTGTTTCGACTATTCGGTGCCGCTGGCCCGTGTGCTGATGCTCGGCAACGCCACGGCGCGGTCTGGCAAGGGCGTATATTCCTGGAATGGAACCAAGTTCACGACTGGCGTCAAGGCGAACGAGTTCCTAGCCACCGCCTACCGCCCCGGTTGGGAACTTGCCTGACGTTCCCCATCACAACCCTGCCTTCACTCCACGAGGGGAATTGAAAACTCCACAAGGGGGGGGAGCGTGGGGCCGCGAGGGCAGAGTGTTCCACCCACCGGTAGGGCGCCGAGACCCTTCGCCGCCGCGTCCCGCCCGCCAACCGCCGCCCATCGGCCCATTGACCAACCGCCGCCCACCGACCCAACCGCTCAATTTCTCGACACACACCCCCTCTAATTTACTTACGGAGTCAAATGGGCAAAAGTGTAACGTGACAATGGCAGTTTTCTGCCGCCGGAGCATGTTGCCATCCAAGTAGATATTGGGCGAAACGACTTTTTCAAAAAAATTTTCAATCTTCAGTTTTTAGTCTTCAATTTTCAGTGGATCGCCGAAGACATTTACCGCCCACTGAACCCTGAAGACTGAAGATTGAAGACTGAACCCTGAAGACTAACCACCTACCTCCGACTACCCAACACTGAAGACTGAAGATTGAAGACTGAAAA
>JAZRXT010000033.1:0-9730 GCA_045600365.1 Kiritimatiellia bacterium
CTCAAGAAGGCCGACTTCGACGTGCCGCCGTCGTACGTGCGCGAGCAGACCGAGGGGTACATCAACGAGCTCTACCAGCGCGCCCAGTATTCCGGCATCAACGCCGACTATTTCAAGAACAACAGCGAGAAGATCCTCGCCGACGCCGATGCCGCCGCCAAGAAGCGCGTGCGCCTCAGCTACATCCTCCTTGGCATCGCCGAGGCGGAGAAGCTCGAGGTGGCCGATGCCGATGTCGACGCCGAGCTCGCCAAGATGGCCGAGGGCAGCGGCAAGAGCGCCGACGAACTGCGCAAGCAGATCGTCGAGGGCAATCGTCTTGAGGCGTTCAAGGAGCATATCCTCTCGCAGAAGGCGCTTGACTTCGTACTCGCCGAGGCGAAATGAACGCGGGGTGCTCCGAAATGAGGGAAAAGGCGTCATATTTGGTTCCGATGGTCGTTGAGCAGACCTCCCGCGGGGAGCGCTCGTACGACATCTACAGCCGTTTGCTCCAGGACCGCATCGTGCTGCTGGGCGGCGAGGTGACCGACGACTCGGCCAATTCCATCGTCGCGCAGCTGCTCTTTCTCCAGTCCCAGGACGCGAAGAAGGAGATATCGATGTACATCAACTCGCCGGGCGGCAGCGTCACGGCGGGGCTGGCCATCTACGACACCATGCAGTTCATCACCTGCCCGGTTGCCACCTATTGCATCGGGCAGGCCGCCTCCATGGGCGCGGTGCTGCTCACAGCGGGCACGAAGGGGCGGCGCTTCTCGCTGCCCAATGCGCGCATCATGATCCACCAGCCGTGGGGCGGCGCCGAGGGCAAGGCCAGCGACATCGAGATCACGGCGCGCGAGATTCTGCGGCTCAAGGCGCGCCTCAACGAGATTCTGGCCTCCCATTCCGGCCGTCCCGTCGAGGAAGTGGTGCGTGATACCGACCGCGACCATTTCATGAGCGCCGTCGAGGCGAAGGAATGGGGGCTCATCGACCAGGTGCTCGAACCGAAGGCGGAGTGAAGATGCCAAGACGCAAGAACAATGATGACGACATCGTCTCGATGCACTGCTCGTTCTGCGGGCGGGGCTTGGCCGATGGTGTCGTGCCGGTGCCCGGGCCCGGCGGGGTTGCGATCTGCTCCGACTGCGCTCGCCAGGCGATTGAAATCGCCGACGCCGCGATGGGTCTGGAGGGCGGCGAGAAGAAGAAGTCGACGCCAAAGCTGGGCAAGGTGCCCGCGCCGGCCGAGATCAAGGAGTTCCTCGACCGCTACGTGATCGGCCACGACGAGACCAAGAAGATTCTCGCGGTGGCGGTTCACAACCACTACCGCCGCCTGGAGGACCGCGAGAACGGCTCCAAGGCGCCGGAGGAGTTCGCCGACGTCGAGATCGAGAAGTCGAACATTCTGCTCCTCGGGCCCACCGGCTGCGGAAAGACGCTCTTCGCGCGCACGCTGGCCAAGATGCTCAAGGTTCCGTTCGCGATCGGCGACGCCACCACCCTGACCGAGGCGGGATACGTCGGCGAGGACGTCGAGAACGTAGTGCGCTACCTGTGGCAAAATGCCGGTGGCGACATCGAGCTTGCCAAGCGCGGCATCATCTACATTGACGAGATCGACAAGATCGCCTCGAAGACCGACAACGTTTCCATCACCCGCGACGTCTCGGGCGAGGGCGTGCAGCAGGCGCTGCTGAAGATCCTCGAGGGAACGGTCTGCCGCTTCCCGCCCAAGGGCGGACGCAAGCACCCCGACCAGGAATACATCGAGGTCGACACCTCCAACATCCTGTTCATCTGCGGCGGCGCCTTTGTGGGGCTGGACAAGATCATCGCCGAGCGCTCGGGCAAGAGCGTGATCGGGTTCGACCGGGAGAAGGGTGGCGAAGTGGCCGAAACGGCGAAGAGGCCGTCGTGCGGCGGCGTGCGCCCCGAGGATCTGGTGAAGTTCGGCCTCATCCCCGAGTTCACCGGGCGTCTGCCCGTGATCACCACGATGACGGAGCTCTCCGAGGACGACCTCGTGAGGGTGCTCACCGAGCCGCGCAACTGCCTGGTCAGGCAGTATCGCAAGCTGCTCTCCCTCGATGGCGTCGACTTGCAGTTCGACGCCGAGGCGCTGCGCGCCCTCGCGCACGAGGCGGTGTCGCGCAAGACTGGCGCGCGCGGTCTGCGCGCGGCGATGGAGAAGATTATGACCGACGTCATGTACAATGCCTCCGCCAGCCGCGGCGGCAAGGTCGTGGTGACCCGGGAGATGGTCGAGAACGGACTTAAGTGAAATGCTAGTGACTCTGCTGAAATCGAAATTGCACCGCATCCGCGTCACCGAGGCGTGCCTTGAATACGTGGGCTCGCTCACCGTCGACCGTGATCTGATGGAGGCAGTGGGGCTTTTTGAGAACGAGAAGATCCTCTGCGCCGATGTGCAGAACGGCAACCGCTTCGAGACCTACGTGATTCCGGGACCGCGTGGTTCCGGAATCTGCTGCCTCAACGGGGCCGCGGCGCACATGGGGGCGGTGGGGGATCTGCTCATCGTAATGTCCTTCGCGCAGCTTACGCCCGAGGAGGCGGCAACGTTCCGACCGCGGGTGGGGCATCTTGACGCGCACAATCACCTGACAAACTGACTAACGCAAGGAGAATGACAATGGCGGACACAAAGGCGGCGGCCACGCAAACCAGCTCCTCCAAACTCTGGTGGTTTGGTCTGGGAGCGATGATTCTCGCCCTGGCGGTGTATCTACCGACTCTGGCAGGGTATCTCTTCCCAGGCGAATCCGCCCATCTGTTCACGCAGTGGTCTGGTCTGGACGTGCTCGAGAAGCCGGTCAACCCGATATGGGGCAACATCGTCAAGATGCTTGGCGGCGCCCTCGGATCGGTTGCCGCCCTCAACGTCTTCTCGCTCGTGTGCGGCGTCGTTTCCGCCGGCATGATCTGCGTGCTGGTGGGCACCTTCGTGAGGAACTGCGTAACCAACGAGGATACGCTGCCGCATGCCACCGCCGCCTCGCGCATTGCCGGCATCGTCGCGGGGGTGACCTTTGTGTTCTCGGTCGCCGTGTGGCATACGTCCACGCATCTCGAATACCGCATCTTCGACGTCTTCGTGGCGCTGGCGCTGTTCATGCTGTTCCTGCCCGCGATTTCCAGGCCCGGCCTGCTTCCGCTGATCGGGGCGGTGCTGGGCGTCGGCGCCGGCGCATTCTGCGTCGACAGCCCCATCTTCCTGCCGCTGACGGTTGTCTATCTGCTCACGCTGGTCGCGGTTTCCGTCAAGAGCGGCCGCAAGTTCTATCTGCCCGCCGCGCTCTTCCTGGTCGGCTGGGTAATCGGATGGCTGTTCACCGCGCGCACGATGGCGGCGGCCTTCCTGACCACGCCTGGCGCGGAGGCCGGCGGCTTCAAGGACATTGGCGACGTGATTGTGCGGTGCATTCGTGACTATGCCCATGAAATGCGCCAGTGGTTCGGCCGCCCCGGCTGGCTCTTCATCCAGTTGTTCGCGGTGGCTCCGTTCATCGCCTGCGCCTTCGCGGCCGGCCGTGGGCTCAACAACGAGCGCGCCTGGAGCCAGTACCTTTTCCACATCGCAATGACGATCTGCGCGATTCTCGGCTACGCCACCCCGCTTGCGCCAGAGGGAGTGATGCGCCAGTACGGTATCGAGCCGGTCGCCACCAGCGCATTGGTGAGCGCGTTCTCCGGCTATCTCGCCGCCTACTGGCTGGTGCTGTGGCGCACCCGTCTTTCGGTTGCCGAGGCCGGTGAACAGCGCGAGGTGCCGATGGTCGCCCTCGTCGGGCGCAGGATCGCTCCCGTGGCGCTTTTCCTCTTCCTCGCGGTGGTGGCATTCGGGTCGCTCGTGAACTCGCTTGGCTGCGGACGCGACCGCGGCGCATTTGCCGACATCTGCGCCGGCGAGATCCTGAACGGTCTCGGCGAACGCAGTTGGCTCGTCACCGACGGCATGCTCGACGACCATCTGCGCGCCGTCGCCTCGGCCCGTGGTCGCCACCTCGACCTGATCTGCCTTCAGCGCGACATGGACGACGCCTATCTCAAGGAGTTCTCGGCCCTCGTCAAGGAGCGCGGCCTGAAGGCGGGTAACGCCAACCTCTCGCTCTCCATCCAGCTCGGCGTTCTGCCGTTCCTGCAGGACTGGCTGGCTGGCGACCCCGACATCACGTCCAAGGTCGCCATCTTCGGCGTGCCCGACTTCTGGTACATGGGCGAGCGTACCCCGGTGCCCGAATGCATGTTCTTCGGCGGCGTCGCCGACGTCAAGGCCGTCAACGGCGCGGAGCTCAAGAAGAAATTCGACGAGTTCTGGAAGCGGGTCGAGCCGGTGCTGCCAGGCCTGGGCAAGAAGGGCTCGCGTGCCATCGCCGAGGTCGACGACCCCGTCACCATGCTGCGTCTCCAGCTTCGCCGCCACGTCGGCTTCCTCGCCAACAACCTGGGCGTCACGCTGCAGGACCTCGGCATGGACAACGAGGCGTTCGCCCTCTACGAGCTGGTTCTCAAGGAAATCGACCGCGACAACATCAGCGCGCTCTTCAACGAGTTCGAGATGGCGCGCGCCGGGGTCAAGGTGGCCCTCGCCCACAAGGTCGAGATCGAAAGACAGCTCAAGTCGATCGTCGACGATTCGAAGCGCCGCTACATGCTCTGGTCGCTGTCGCGCTACTATGGCTACATCCGCTCGCCCGAGGTCTTCGCCCGCATGGGCTTCGCATGGGCGCGCAGCGGGCAGACCGGCAACGCCATCGCGCAGCTGCAGCGTGCCGCCGACTTCGTTCCCGCCGACCGCCAGACTGGCCTGCTCAACATGATGGCGGCCGTCTACGCCAGCGGCAAGCAGTCGGAAAAGTCACGCGATGTCTACAATAAGGTGCTCGAGGGCGATGCCAACAACCACGACGCCCTGATCGGCCTCACCCGCCTCTCGCTGCAGAACGGCGCCGTCAACGAGGCGAGGGAGTTCCTGACCCGCGCGGTAAAGGTGGCCGGCAACGACGAATCCTCCGGCTTCGACCGCGCACTGCTCGCGCTCATGAACAACGATCTGGCCGGCGCCCGTCTCTCGCTCCAGAAGGTAACCGACATCCGCCCGAAGTCGCTTCAGGCGTGGTCGCTGCTCGCGGGCGTGCTGCTGCAGCAGCACGACCAGAGCAAGGACGCCGCCCTCAAGAAGAAGTCGCTGGAGGAGATCGAGGGCGTGATCCTGCCGAAGATGGAGACCCTGGCGGACAATCCCCGCGACTATTTCGTGCAGATGACGCGCGCGCTCGTGTGGATGCGAAAGGGACAGTCGTTCCGCAAGCAGGCACGTGACGCGCTCGTCGTCGCCAGCACCTCGCGTCCGGACGTGTCGGTGGTCGGTGATATGATCCTCAACCTCGACATCCAGATGGACGATGGCGATGCCGCCGAGAAGCACGCGCGCCAGATTCTGCGCCAGGACCGTTCCAGCAAGCTCGCGAACTACGTGATGGGATCGCTGCGTCTGAAGGAGGGCGACAACATCACCGCCGAGACCTTCCTGCGTCTTTCGGTTGCCGACGACCATCCCATCGCCGCGGCCCAGAACGACCTCGCGGAGGTCCTGCGCCGTCTGCAGCGCTACACCGAGGCCGAGAAGTTCGCCCGCGACGCCGTGCGCACCCAGCCCGAACTCTATGTCGCCTGGGAGACGCTCGGTGCGACTCTCCTTGACCAGAACAAGGATCTCGACGAGGCGGAGAACTGCGTGAAGAAGGCGATCAAGCTTGCCAAGGAAATCAACAACATCGAGGATCTGCGCATGCAGATCACGCTCGCGCGCGTGCAGATCGCCAAGAACGACCTTGGTCACGCCCGTGGCACGCTGCGCACGATTCGCACCCGCCAGAAGGAGCTCTCGAAGTACGATCTGGGCGAGTTCGAGAAGCTGCTCAAGGCAACCAACAAGAACGCCAAGTGAGGATGAATGCCCGGCGTAACGGTACACGGAACGAAATGCCGGCGTCTCGGTGCGCTTGCCGTGGTCTGCCTGGCGCTGACCGCCGCCGCCTACGACGGTGAGGCGCGCCGTGCCCGCGTCGAGGGCGATGCCATCTCCCATTGGCATGTGGGGCCGTTCTTCGAATATCGCCGCGGCAAGGATTCCGTCTACACTGCGGTACGCCCGTTCTATTCCCGGATCCGCGACGCCGGAAGCTCGACATCGGTAGACGACTGCCTGTGGCCGCTCGCCGCGTTTCATGCCCACGGTGGATCCTCCTGGTGGCGCGCGCTGATCGCGTTTGGCGATGAGCGCGTGGACGATGGTTCCGGAATGTTCAACGTGTTCCCGCTCTGGTTCTCCGGGCGCACCCGCCGGGGTGAGGACTACTGGGGCCTGTTCCCGTTCTACGGGCACCACCCGCACGTCGCGCTCATCGACGACTGGGAGTTCGTGCTCTGGCCCTTCTGGCACACCTACACCGTGAAGGGCGTGCGAAGCCATGCGGTGCTGTGGCCGTTCATCACCTGGCGCGACGCGCCGCGCGAGGGCGTGGGAGTGTGGCCGATATGGGGCAGGGCGCGCCAGCGCGAGAGCGAGCACGCCTATCTGCTGTGGCCGATCTTCACCCATGGTGAGTATGAACGCGACCGCGACACCTCCGGGGCCGGCTTCTCCTGGATGTTCTGGCCTCTGCTGGGCCACGTCAGCCGTGAACGGGAAACCCAGTGGATGGTGCTGCCGCCGTTCTTCTCCTATGCCAGCACCGATGACGCGACCAGATGGCGGTTGCCCTGGCCGCTCTTCGAGTCGCTTTCGTCCACCACCCGCGATCGCCTCTCCATCTGGCCGCTCTGGGAGCGCGTCCACGGCTATCCATACTCCCGGCGCGGGAAAGACGCGGCGACGGAGCCGAAACCCGAGGAGAAGACCTGGCGAGTCGGCTGGCAGCTCATCGAGTCGACTGAGCTGACGAGCGCCAGCACCCGTCTCGAACGCTTCTCGTTCTTCCCGTTCTATACCCGTGAGCGCCGCGTGGAGGGGAATAGAACGCATTCGTTCGACCGCGTATGGCCGTTCTGGAGCCGCGAGGAGGAGAACGGGCGCATGCGCTCACGTGTGCTGGAGCTGAACCTGATCCGCCATTCCGAAGGCATGGAGCGGAACTGGTCGCCGTTCTGGACCTTCTACGAGAGCGAGGACGGTCCCAATGGCCGCCGCAGACACGCCCTTTTCTGGCATTTGATAACCTGGCACACCGAACCGGAGGCATAGGGAATGGACTCAACCAAGAGGAAATTGCTCGCGATGGCGATGGCGCTTGCCGCAGGGATGAGCGCACTCGCCCAGCTGTCTTCCGCTCTGCCGGCGGACCGTTTCGCCTTCGCCAAGGGACTGGCGCGCCGCGGTCTGCATGCCGAGGCGCTGAAGGAGTTCGAGTCGCTGCGCAATGAGAAGTCGCTGCCCCGCGATGAGATCCGCTTCAGTCTGGCCGAGGAATACCGTGCGCTCTCGCGAAAGACGGAGGCGCTAGCCGAATACGACACCCTGCTGAAGGAGTTCCCGGGTTCGAAGTATGTCGACTATGCCCGTCTGGACAGGGCTCTGCTGCTGGAGGGCGAGAGCCAATTCCGGGAGCTGGCTCGTCTCGACCATCCTGGCGCCCCCGAGCGCGTCCGCGCCACCGCGCTGTACTGGATGGGCCAGCACGCGGAGAAGCGCGGCGAGCCGAAGCGGGCGGTGGAGTTCTACGATCGGGCGGCGCAGGTCTCGCCGACCAACGAAGTGGCCAGCTATTCGCGTCTGAGAGGCGCCGCCGTGCTTTCCGCCTCCAGCGATTCCGCCGAGCGTCGGCGCGCACTATCGGTGTATCTCGATCTGTCCGCCTCCAAGGACAGGCGTCTGGCTGAGGAGGCGGCGTATTTCGCCGCCATGATAGCCTACCACGACGCTAGATACGCCGAGGCGGCGGCGCTTTTCCGCCGGTTGTCGGCCAGCTTTCCCGATTCGCCGCGCGCCAAGGAGGGCAGGGTGTTTGCCGCCTGGTCGAACCATCTGGCCGGACGCCACGCCGAGGCACTGGAAATCGCCACCGTCCTGCGGGAGGAGGGGAACGAGGACGCAAGCTATCTCGTGGCCGCGTCGCTTCGGGCCCTGGAGCGTCGGGAGGACGCGGTGGACGCGTACGATGCGGCAATGGCCAGGTATCCCAATGGCCGCCACCTGGACACAGAATGGTTCGACCGCCTGTCGATTCTATCCTCCCTGGGCCGCTATGACGAAGTGCTGAAGACGCTATCCGCCCGCGTCAATCCCCCCGCGGCAATCGCCGATCGTGCCTGGAGCCACGGTTGCCAGGCGGCGATCGCCACCACCAACTTCACGCTCGCGGTGCAGTATGCCACGCTGACGGCGAAGATGACCAACAGTCCGCTGGCCTCCACGGCCACGCATCGGCTTGCCTGGCTGCTGGAGAAGACCGGCGACAACGCCCGCGCCGCGGTGGCGTATCGGGCGCTGGCCGACCGCTGGCCTAAGTCGGCTGTGTCGGCCCAGGGACTCTATCAGGCCGGCGCCTGCGAGGTGCGGGCCGGCCGGCCCGAACAGGCCCGGGCCGACTGGACCACGTTGCTTTCGCGCTATCCCGATTCGCCGTTCGCCCCCGAGGCGCTGTACGCCCGCGCGATGGAGGAGGTGCGCAAGGGCGAGTACCGTGCGGCCGCCAGGTCGCTGGACGAGCTGCTGACGCGTTTCCCCTCGACGGCCAAGCGGGGCGAAGCCCTCTACTGGCGTGGATTTTCCGCGAATGCGATTGGCGATGTCCACGAGGCGGAGCGTCATCTGCGCGCGGCGCTCGCCACCGAACCATCCCCGGAGTTCGCGCGCGAGGTGCGGCTTGAGCTAGCCGGCGTGCTGCTTGCCCGCGGTTCGGCCAAGGATGCCGCCGCGATGTACGCCCAGCTTCTGCCCACCAAGGTCTCGGAGCGCCTTCCTCCCGCCCGTCTTGAATGGATATCCAACGCGCTCGCAGGCAATGGCGACTACGCCTCGGCCCTAAAGGCGGCGGAAATCCTCGCCACGCGCAATATCGACGGATCGTGGAACCAGGTGGCGGCGACGCTCGAAGGTGTTGCGTACGAGGGGCTGGGCGAGCGCGATGCCGCCCGTTCCGCCTACGCGCGAGCCCTGGCCTGCGATGCGAAGACCTCATCTGGCGCCCGTGCCGCGCTTGCACTTGGCATTCTCGAGACTGAGGCGGGAATGTTCGACGAGGCGAAGGGCCATCTTGGCGATGCGGTGAACCGGGCGAATTCGGCCGAGAACGCCTCTGTTCGCGTCAGGGCGTATTCCGCACTCGCCCGCAACGAAGAGGAGCGCGGTGACGACAAGGAGGCGCTTGGCTACCACATGCTGGTGGGAACGCTCTTCGACGATCCGGAGGCGACGCCCCCGGCGCTGGTCAGCGCCATCGCCATCCTTCGTCGGCTGGGCCGTGCGAAGGAGGCCGACGAGCTGGCGGCCGAACTGGCCAAACGTTATCCACAGGCGGCGGCAAAAGCGGCTGCGGAACGAACTCGGGAAACTGACAATGGACGCTGATTACGGAAAGTCGGGCGGGGAGCCCCGCGAGGGCGGCATCATTCTTGCCGTCACTGTGAAGAAAAGCAGGGGAGAGCGCATGGCAGCAAACTGAACAGTGACCGGACAGGGCTCCTTGCTCTGTCCGATTTTTTTCTTGAAAAACTC
>JAZRXT010000034.1:0-9480 GCA_045600365.1 Kiritimatiellia bacterium
CACGACTGCAGACTGATGAAACGCGAAAGAAGACGGAAGCAGCGCCTGGCCGCAATGGCAAGCAAGGCGAGTCCAAGTGCGACAAGGCATGCATCGCAAACCAGCCGCTGGACACTATGAACAAAATCCTGCATGATCTACAGGGAAAAGTATACCAAAATCACAAACAGAGAGCAAGATTCTGGTTTGGTTTCGGGTTTGTCCTGTTGATTCAGTGGCATGGTCCGGGAGGGACGTCGTACGAAATGTCGTCGCGGATGGTGGCGGAGTTGTCGGGTACGCTGAACTTGGTGGGGGTGGCGCGAGTGGTCGTCCACAGGCCCTGTATCGGCTGGCAGCGGAAACGCTCGCCTTTCGGCGACTCCAGCATCGATGGGTCGTCCGTCGCCGGACGGGTGAGCGAGAGAAACAGCGGCGTTGACTGACGGGCAAGGCACTCCACCGTCGGCGTCGCGGTGCGGGCGGCGAGGAAGGCAAGGTTCTCGGCGTTATTTTCCGGCGACGCCACCACGCGCGTCACCCCCAGCGCGGCCAGGGCGTCAAGCGCGTGATGGTTGAATCCGTAGAGCGACCAGTCCGCCGTGATGTCGGCGAATCCAAGTTCGCGCAGCATCCGCAGGGTGGCGAGATCCGCCGCCTCCCACTTCGAGCATCCCGCCGCCGCCAGACGCTTCACCGTCGAACGCAGCCTGGCAAACTCCTCCTCGTGCGTGAACGGCGGCATCGCCACGCGGAGCGACGGCATGGCCCGTTCGCCACGGTCGCCCAGTGCGGAACGCAGGGTATCGGCAAGCGCCAGCAGTGCCGTCTCCGCCGCAGCGCCCGCAAGACGACCGATTGCCACCACTACCTCATCGTAGTCCGCAAGATTCGCCGACGGCGACTGGTCCACCCGCATCCGCAGCACCCGTTCCGGCGGCATCGGCGCCGGTGCAGCATCGGATGCGGAATCGGCGGCGGCCGCCGCCCGGCGGGCGATTTCATCTGCCCGCACCGCGTCCAGGCGCTCAACCAGCTCGCGGCGGGCTTCATTGAGCACCGATGCCGGAATGGAAAGCGAGTCGGGGTCGTCGGTCTTCACCGACGCCGCCAGCCAACCGGTACCACCCAGGCGCGCGAAGGCGCGTTCGACCGCAGCGGCCGTCTTCTCGGGATGGGCCGATGGTTCGGCGGCAAAGCTGTGGAAAATCGTCACTGGCGGCAGGGTGGACGACTCGGCCACCGCCTCCACGCCATCCGCGCGCAGCTTCACGGCAATCGCGATTGGCCGACCGCCCGGCACCTCGCCGGGGCGGAACGACGGCACCGGGAAACGCCGCCGCACGGCGTTCGAGGCAGAGCAGTAGATGGTGGTTCCCGGCTGCAGCGATTCATCCGCGCCCTGGACCAGAATCTCCACATCCGATCCGGCCGGTGCCTCAAAGACCGGCCGGCGCGAGATCGCCAATCGCATCTCGGAGATGCCAAATCCTGCACTCTTGCCGCCGCCGGTGGCCGGAAACTGGAGGCCATCGTGCCGCTCGAGCGCACGGCTGGTGTGGAAGCGCAGCCAGCTTCGCCCCTCACGGTCCCGGGTGATGCGCTTGACGGTGCCGATCGGCGTGCCGAGATGCCCCAGGGAAACAGGGTCGATCACCGCCTCGGAGCCGGTGCGCACGTCCTGCGCCGCCGGCGGCGGTGCACCATCGACGTAGAGCGAAGTGGTGCGGCGCGAGAATACGGTCTCCATATCCTCGCGCGAGACGGTCTCGGGAGTGCCGTCCAGCAGTGCGCGGTAGTGCGCCACGACGGTCGATACATACAGCGCATTCTTCATGCGGCCTTCGATCTTCAGGGACGCAACGCCGGCGGCGCGCAGTTCCTCGAGGTGGTCGTCGAGGCGTAGATCGCGCATGGAAAACGGGTACGACTTTCCGCCCGCGGCGTCGATGTAGGGTGAACGGCAGCAGTAGGCGCACCGGCCGCGATTACCGCTGCGGCCAAGCTCCATTGCGGAGAAGAGACAAAGCCCGGAAAGCGAATAGCAGAGCGCCCCGTGCACGAACACCTCCACCTCGAGCCCGCTGCGCTGCACCAGAACGCGCACCTCGTCGAGCGAAAGCTCGCGCGCCGGCACCACCCGGGTGAAGCCAAGCTCCTTCAGGGCCAGCGCCCCCTCCAGATTATGAACCGCCATCTGGGTGGAAGCATGCAGCTTCAGAGCGGGGAAATTCCGCGCCACCATCCGCGCCACTCCAAGATCCTGCACGATCACACCATCGGGACCAAGCTCCTCAAGCGCGGCGAGCTTCTCCGCCGCCTCCCCGAGGCGACACTCGTCGACGAGCGTGTTGAAAGTCACATAGACGCATTTGCCGTCGCGCCGGGCGATGGCCAGGAGGTCCGCCAGCTGGTCCACCGAGAAATTCGACGCCTCGGCGCGGGCCGAGAAAACGTCCAGCCCGAGGTACACCGCATCGGCACCGGCGGCGAAGGCGGCGAGCGCTGTGTCGAACGCGCCGGCGGGGGCAAGCAGTTCCATGCTAGACGATTCTTCTTTCCACCCGGGTGCCGAGCGAGCAGATGATCTCGTAGGCGTGGGTTCCCTTGAGTGCGCCCCAGTCGTCGGGGGTGACGCGCGCCGCGCCATCGCCACCGAGGCACACCACCTCGTCGCCGGGTTTCACCGACGGCACCGTGGTAACGTCCACCGTCGTGTAGTCCATTGAGATGCGCCCAATCACCGGGCACGCCTTGCCGGCGATGATCACATGGCCGCGGTTGGTGAGCGCCAGCGGCAGACCGTCGGCGTAACCGGCCGAAATGGTGGCCACGCGGGTGGGCCGCGCCAGGCACCAGGTGCGCCCGTAGCCAAGCGTAGCGCCGGCCGGCAGGTTCCGCACCTGGGCCACGCGCGTCTTGAGCGTAAGCACCGACTCCACCTTCAGCTCGCGTCGACCGTTCGGGTCGAAGGATCCGTGCAGGTTGATGCCGGTGCGCACCAGGTTGAACGGCGCGCGCCGGGTGCGCGGGCAGTTGTTGATCGCGTCGGAGGCGGCGATGTGCACCTTGCGGAAGCTGATGCCGTCCTTCGCCACGTTCCGCAGCACCGACTCGAAGAGGTCAATCTGCTGTTCGGTGAACGGGGAGGCCGGATCGTAGGCCATAGGGCAGTGCGAGAAGATGCCCTCGCAGTCGAGATTGGCGAGGCGGCTGACGGCGCGGATCACCCGGGGAGCCTCGCTCGCGAGAATGCCCAGGCGGCCCATGCCGGTATCCAGCTTGATGTGCACCTTCGCCTTCTTGCCCAGCCGCCGGGCGGCACGGTCGATCAGCTTCGCGGTGGACAGGTCGATCACCGGCAGCGTGATGTCCTCGGCCACCATCGGTTCAATCTCGTCGGGCAGAATGGATGAGAGTATCTGGATCGGCTTCGGGCGCCCGCCGTCCCTGCCCGGATGCCGGCGGAAGAACTCCGCCAGCTGCAGCGCCTCGTAGGGTTCGGCCACGCCGAAGCCGGCGCAGTCGGTGGCGGCCAGGGCGGCGGCGTACGGTTCGACGCCCAGCCCGTAGGCGTTGGCCTTCATCACGCAGAGCACCCCGGCCGGACTGACGGCGGCGGCGATGCGACGATAGTTCCGGCGGAGTCCGCCGAGGTCGATCTCGACCCACACCCTTTTTCCGGGATTCATGGCGCTAGACGATTTCAGGTTTGATGGTGCGGCAGCCGATGGCCGCCAGGGCAGAGGACAGACGATCGAACTGGGCATCGTCCTCGTAGATACCCACAATCGCCCCACCCGAGCCGGCGAACTTCGCCGATGCGCCAGTGGAACGCGCGGTCATCACCATGCGACGATTGGCCTCGGCCACGTTGAAGATGCGGTCGCGAAGATCGAAGTTGGCGTTAACGAGCGCCGGCAGCTCCCCGATTCGTCCCGCCACGATGGCGTCGCGCCCGCGCTGCGCGATGTCGGCGAACTCGCTCATCGCAGATACGATATCGGGCTTTCGTTCCTCGAAGAGAACACGTAGCTTCTTGTGATACGTGCCCGACACCTCGGCGCGGCTGGGGTCGTAGGCGATGTAGAGCTTGGGCAGGGCCAATGGATCAAGCCGCTCGTAGTGCCCGTGCCCGGTGGATTCCACCAGCTCGCGGTCAAAATCCATGAACACGCACCCACCATAGATCTGGATCACGCGGTCCTGCAGACCGCACTGGATGCCGAGCTCGTCGCGTTCGGCCTCGAGGCAGATCGTGGGTCGGTCCTCGATCGGAATCTCCACACCGTAGAACTGCTGCAGCGCCTTCAACATCGCGGTGCAGATCGCGGACGAGCCGGAAAGGCCAACGAGGCGGGGAATATTGGAGGTGTAGCGAACCGAGAAGTTCTTCTGCGGCAGACGCACATCATGGGCGCGGCACCAGAGGAAGAACAGCTTCGCCGTTGCCTTCAGCAGACGAATGCCGCCATAGTAGCCAAAGAGCTGGATGTCGTTGATCAGCTCGTCGGGCGAGGCGAAGGTGGCGTCGTCCACGTCGGCGGGAATGAACCCGAGCTCGGGCGTCTCGTACACGACGAGCTCCACCGAAAAGTTGGAGAAGGCGAATGAAACCGTCTTCCCGAAGTACCCATCGGACGGATTACCCAGCAGTCCGGCGCGGGCAAATGACTTTGTCTTTATCAGCATGATGCGTATTATACCAAAACTTGCGCGAGAAGTGAACTAGAATATACCATATTGACACTGGAGGTGAAAAAGTATATAATCATTTCCGCGGCGGGACAATGGCGTTTCGCGCAAGAACACTTTCTGGAACACACAATGGATATTTCAAGTACGTCTCTCCCGCGACTTCGCGTGGGGGTGGTGGGGCTCGGCCTCATCGGCGGGTCGTTCGCCAAGGCAGCAGCACGCGCCGGGCATACGGTGATCGGCTTCGATCCCGCACTTGATGCGCCGGCGCTCGCCCCCTTCGGCATCGCCACCGCCTCGCCAGAGGAAATCGCCCGCACGTGCGAGCTGGTGATTCTCGCACTGCCACCCAGGGCCGTGGTGCCTTGGGTGGAGACGCATGCGGAGGAATTCGCCACCGGCGCAATCGTGGTCGACGTCGCCGGGGTCAAGACCGTGGTCTGCAAGGCACTGGAACGCTTCGCCTTCCAGAATCGCTGGACGTTCATTGGCGGACATCCCATGGCCGGTAGGGAGGTGAATGGATTCGCCGCCGCCGACGCCACCCTGTTCAATGGTGCCTCGATGATCCTCACCCCCTTCCCCAGCTGCGGACGCGGCCCGCTCGACCGTCTATTCGCATTCTTCGCCGAGCTTGGCTTCGGCGGCACGGTCACCACCACGCCAGAGCACCACGACCGGATGATCGCCATCACCTCGCAGCTCGCGCATGTCGTGTCGTCCGCCTACGTGCAGGATCCGCTGGCCAGGCAGCATGCCGGCTATTCCGCCGGCTCGTTCCACGACATGACCCGCGTGGCTCGTCTGGATCCCGACATCTGGCGCGACCTGTTCATGGCCAACCAGACTGCGCTGACCGAGGTCCTCGACCGTCTCATCGCCTGCCTTGGCGAGTACCGCAACGCCATCGCGAATGGCGACGGCGCCACCCTGCATTCACTTCTCGCCGCCGGACGCGCCGCCCGCCTCGCGGCCGCCGGCTCATGAACGACATTCTGAGAGATCGGCTCAAAACCGTGCCGGAACGCCCAGGCTGCTACCTGATGCGCGACCGTCGCGGCGTCATCATCTATGTCGGCAAGGCGAAGAACCTTCGCCGCCGGGTGCTTTCCTACTTCCGCCCCAACGCCAACCACGCCCCCAAGGTGCGCTCAATGGTGAACACGGTGGCCGACCTCGAGTTCATGACCGTCAAGAACGAGGCCGAGGCCCTGCTCACAGAGGCGAACCTGATCAAGAAGTACAAACCCCACTTCAACATCCTCATGCGCGACGACAAGCGCTACCTCGCGCTACGCGCCGATCCCGCAGAGGAATTCCCCGCCTTCCGTACCTGCCGGATCGTACGCGACGACGGTGCGCTCTACTTCGGGCCATTCCCGTCCGCACCCGTGGTGCGCACCGCCAAGGACTTCGTCGAGAAGCGCTACGGCATCCGCGGCTGCAACGCACTCGCGCCCGACGCCGATGCCCACCGCCACTGCCATGCGGACGTAATCCGCTTCTGCAGCGCCCCGTGCCTCGGCCGCATCGACGCGGCGGTCTACCGTGAACGCTTCAACGAGGCCTGCGCCTTCCTGAAGGGCGAACGCCCGGCAGTGATCGCCGCCGTTGCGGACGAGATGAGGCAGGCGGCCCCCGCCGAGGACTTCGCCAAGGCGGCGCGCCTGCGCGACACCGTCGCCGCCCTGAAGGAGATGACGAAGCAGCACTTCGTGCGCAAACGCCCAGAGGAAACACGCACCGACGCGCTCAAGGGCATCGCCGAGCTAGCCGCCGCGCTGGGAATGGAAAAACCGCCTCGAACAATCGAGTGCGCCGATATCTCCAACCTCTTCGGCACCCACTCCGTGGCATCGCTCGTGGTGGCGGTGGACGGTCTACCCGACCGCCGCCTCTACCGCCATTTCAAGATCGAGACGGTGGAGGGTGCCGACGACCCCAGGTCGATGGCCGAAGTGGTGCGCAGGCGATATGGTCCGGAATCGACGCTGACAGCAAAGAGTCCACGCGCCGACCTCTTCATCTGCGATGGCGGCATCACCCAGCTCCGCGCCGCCCGTGCCGCCTTTGCGGAAATCGGCGTCACCGACATCCCAGTCGTCGGCCTCGCCGAGCGCATGGAGATCATCGTCACCGATGACGAGCGCGGCGACATCGTCCTTCCCCGCGACTCCCAGGGCCTGTTCGCCGCCACCCGGCTAAGGGACGAGGCCCACCGATTTGCCATAACCTACCACCGCAGCCTGCGCGAACGCACCATCCGAGAATCGGCCCTCGACACCGTGCCCGGGATCGGTCCGGCGAAGAAGACCGCCCTGCTGCGCCATTTTGGCTCCATCCGCGGCATAGCCAAGGCCATGCCCGAGGAAATCGCCGCCGTGGCGGGCATCAACCACGAAATCGCCGAGGCGGCGCTAAGGGCAGTTGGCAGCAGGCAATAGGCAAGCCGCTGCGCGCCTCAGCGGAAGAAAAGAACGACGCCGCCGCCATCGGCGATGCAGCGGACGGAGCGAACATCCCCAAAACCTTCAAATCGGACGACTCCCTCCGCCCGCATCATGTCTGAAGCGCCATCGAACCACGATTCGCCCCTTTCGTCGTGAAGCACCGTGAACTCGACTCCGTCCTGGCTGATCAGATACCGGACGCGCGGACGAGCTCCCCTGAGGTAGAGGTCCATCACGACCATATACTCCGTCTTGAGCTTGGCCTCGCCGCGCAGCGTTTTCCAGACCGCCCGTCCATTTTCGCGCACTAGCGCCCGCCAGACTAGGGCGTCCTCATCGCCCGCGATAATCACCGCCCCCTGCGGATACTTCCCAACCGCAGCAAACTCGTCGAGCTTCGCGTCCAGAACCTGATCCTTGAATATGCCGCTGAATGTCGTTGCCGTGACAAGCCGCACCTTGCCAGCCAGCTGCACTACTGAGGCGGCGAACTGGAGGTTCGTCTCTCCAAGCTGTTCCCAGTTCCCGTTCAACGACGTCCCCGCCTTGTAGTCTCCCGCAAACCACTCGCGATAACGGGCGTCCGAAAGTCGCTCCGTCCACCTGTACCGTACCTCCTCGCCCGGCGCGGCAGCAGCCCGCGCTTCCGCCTCTGTCTCATAAAGATTCTCCCCGGCGACCCAGTCATCACAGTGCGTGCGCGGCTTCAGGATGAAGATCGCCGTCGCGTCCTTACGCAGCGAGCTGCCGTCTGCCTTGTTGAGATAGCCGCCGTTCGCGGTCGTATCGCGCGGATAGACCGAGTCGAGACCAGCCGCCGCCCACATCTGGGCGCTGCCGCCGCCGTCGAACTCGCCAACGTCCGTGCAGCCCTCGGCAATCATCATGTTCGCCCCGTCCTCGTCGGTGACGCCGTACGACCATTCGGCATGGCGTCCGTCGTTGAGGAAGAACGCGACCTGATCGTGGCCGAGCGCGTTCTTGCCGAGCCCGACCATGACGCGCGGATACTGACTGCGGTCCTGTCCGTTGCCGATGATGTATATCTGGCCGTTCCGGACCGGATAGTTGCACCAGCCGGTCTGGACCGCGTTGCGGATCTTCTTGCCGCCGACGGTCATCGACCAGGAGTAGAGCGGACGGTGCGCCGTGATCTCGCGCCCGTAGCCGTCGACATAGAACGTGTCGGTGCTCATCGGCCCCGTCGCGTCCGGCACGGCGTGCACGAGCCGGTGATCGGCCGTCTCCATGAAGAACCACCTTCCGGCCACCCAGGGGGCATTCCACTTCGAGTCAAAGTGCTCGCCGCCCGCGTGGGCGAGGCGGCTGTCCGAAATGCAGAACCCCACCGGCACCGCCATCGTCTCGCCGTTCGGTCCCCGGTTGTAGTCCTCCTTCATGAAGAAGTAGTCGGCGTTGATGCCGCAGAGCGGCGTCTCGACGCCGTCCGCGAGAATCTCCTCCGCCATTGCCCCAACGGTCGCGCGCTTGCCATTCTTGTCGCCGCACCGCGCGGTGACGCGGTAGCCGTAGCTGAGATCGGCCTTCACGATCCACGCCCGGCCGGTGTGGGAGTTGCCCCAGACACCGGTGTAGGTGACGAGCGTCAACCCCTCATTACCATTGTAGTTCGGGACCTCATGCCGCTCGTAGTCGCTCAGTGCCGCCTCCAGCGAGAGCGCCACCGCGAAGGCCGCCGTCGAGAACAGGAGTTTCGGCATTCTTCCCCTTTCAGAAAAGCACGATGACATAACCCCTCCAGACGTTAAGAATATGCCCCGTGACCGACGAGACCTTCCCCACGCCCGACAACTTCACCGTCCCCGCGGCCGAAAGGCCATCACCCGCACCGTCAAACCAGCAGCGTCCTTCCACATCCGCCAGCGGATACGCCGTACCGCCATCCGGGCAGACGACATAGCGCACGCGAGGCGCACCCGAAAGGAAGTCGACGTCCATGACTATGGTGTAGTCCGTCTTCATCGCAACCTCACAGGAAAGCTTTTTCCAGACGATCTGGCCATTCTCCTTCACGAGTCCCCGCCAGCTAATCGCGCCGCTGCCATCATCGGCAACGGTCACCGCACCCTGGGGATACGAACCCGCCGCGGCGAGTTCCTCGAGTTTCGCCGCGAGCCGTTGCGCGTCGCCGAAGCCAGAGAACGCGACCCGTGTCGTGCAGCGCACCATGCGATTGGCGCTCCGCTCGGCGGCAAACACGCGGTTGGTATCGTCATTCTCGGTCCAGCGTCCACCCGAAGTCGTCCCCTCGTCCAGGTCGGCGGCAAACCAGTCTGCCGCCCGCCCCCAACGCAGCTCGATACCGTCCGCCGTCTCGACGGCTACTGCGAAG
>JAZRXT010000035.1:0-19299 GCA_045600365.1 Kiritimatiellia bacterium
TGGGCGTTGCGCGCCATCGAAGGCGACGGCGCCAGCACCACCCAGTGGGAATCAGGCGAGAACCACACCCAGAAGGTGCGGCTCGAATGCGGACCCGGCGGCAGGCGGAACGTGCCGTCCGCCTCGGACTTGCCCTGCGGATGCCTGGCCACGAACTGGTCGCGCCCGATCGCGCTCGGATAGACCACGCTCCAGCGCTTCACGCGGTCGAGGTCGGAGTCGGACGGCTTCTTCGCCGCCGCCACCCTTGCCGCGATCACGGGATCGACGTAGCACACAGCCACGCCGTGCGCGCCCTTGCGCATTGCGCCGAACAGCTTCACCACGGCCTGGCCGCGAATGGCGGCCGGAACCGCGAGGCCGAGAATTGGATCGCTCTTGCCGCCGATCGACGCCACCGTGGACGCCACCGCACCGAGGTCGGCAAACGCCACCGTGCCGGCCGGACGGTATCCAGGCGACGGCGCCTTGACTACAGGAGCCGGGCGAGGCGGCGGTGGCTTTACCGCCACCGGGGCCTTCTTTGCCGGCGCCGGCGGACGAGCCACGGGAGCAGGAGCGCGCTTGGCCACCTGCGCCTTGCCGGCGGAAACGGGGGCCTTCACCTTCTTGGTCGGCGCCGCGTTAACGACAGCGACCGCGCATAAAAGCGCGGCCGCCGTTATGAAGGGCTTGATTCTCATGTCGTGCCCTGTAATTTATATGTGGCGCGGATCACTTCGCGGCCGCGGCCGCAGCGATGATCGCCGCAAAGCTATCGGCCTTAAGGGCTGCGCCGCCGATGAGACCGCCGTCAATGTCCTTCTGCGCGAGGAGCTCGGCGGCATTGCCGGGCTTCATCGAACCGCCGTACTGGATACGCACGGTCTCGGCGGCGTCGACACCGACGAGTTCGCCCAGAACCTTGCGGATGAGGGCGTGCACTTCCTGCGCCTGCTCGGGCGTGGCGGTACGGCCGGTGCCGATGGCCCACACGGGCTCGTAGGCGATGACCAGCTTCTCGGCGTCGGCGGCGGAAAGGCCCTTGAGGCCCTCCTTCATCTGACGCACGATCACTTCCTCGACCTTGCCGGCGTCGCGCTCGGCGAGCGTTTCGCCAACGCAGACGATCGCCACGAGGCCAGCCTTGATGACGGCCGTGGTGCGCTTGTTGACCGTCTCGTCGGTCTCGGCGAAATACTGGCGGCGCTCGCTGTGGCCGATGATGCAGTACTTGACGCCGGCGTCAAGCAGCATTCCGGTGGAGATCTCGCCAGTGTAGGCGCCGGAGGCCTCCCAGTGAGCATTCTCGGCGCCGGGCTGGACCGCAGTGCCGGCACAGGCCGCAACCGCGGCCGGGATGTCGATTGCGGGCGTGCAGCACACGACGTCGACATTGGTGAATTCCTTCGTCGCCTCGGCAATGCCCTTGACGAGGGCGGCCGTCTCGGACGGCTTGACATTCATTTTCCAGTTACCGGCAATGATTTTCTTACGCATTTCTTAGTTCCTTTTGTTGTTGATTTGAGATTGGAAATCGCTATTTCGCGGACTTGAAGCATCTGCACTTTACACCCGCCTCGCGGAAGAGCTTCTTGACGGTGCCGACGAAGGCGGTATAGTCGCCACCATACACGACTTCGCGGATACCGGCGTTGATTATCAGCTTCGCACAGGTCAGGCAGGGGGAGATCGTCACATAGATGGTGGCGTCCGTGAGATTGATACCGTACCTCGCCGCCTGGCAGATGGCATTCTGCTCCGCATGCACGCAGAGGCATTCGTCCAGCCCGGCCCCGCTCGGCGTCTTCCCGGCGCACCTGGGGCAGCCGCCGTCGAAGCAGTTTTTCACCGATCGGGGGGTGCCATTGTACCCGGTGGAAAGCAGGTGGTTATCCTTCACCACCACCGCCGCGACCTTGCGACGCGAGCAATTGGAGCGCTTGGAGACCACCTGCGCGATCTCCATGAAATATTCGTCCCATCCAGGACGTGGATCGTTTACTTTCCTAGCCATTTGCATTCCGCCGCTTGAAGGTAATATTCTACCATATTTCGCGCCAGAATGCAATACTGTGTTTTGCACCACGTTTTGCCAAAGAGGGTTCCGAGTTCTCATGCATTTATGTTGAATTATTGGGTTTGAAAAGCAGACGGTAAAGATCGTCAAGAAGACTACATCGAACAATTGCGGCACTACTACTTGGACAGCTCGTAATTCGTGCTGCGTCCGCCGGATGTCGATCTTTTCAAAATTCCACGCTCGACCAGGACGTTGATGTCGTTCAAGGCGGTGTCGGACGACACCTTGCAAATCTTCGCCCATTTACCGGACGTCAGCTTTCCGTCAAAGCCGTCAAAGAGCATGTTGATCACCTTGCGCTGCCGTTCGTTGAAATCCTCTTCGGCGTGCTTGTCCCAGAACTGCGATTTCCGCAATGTCGCCCCAAGCGCACCTTCGGCAAGCAACAATGCGGCGTCAACGCGACCGATGAACCATTCGATCCATTCCGTGAGATCACCATTCGAATGGCCGAGTGATTCCAGCAGGGAATAGTACCGCTTCCGATCCTGCATAATCGCATGGGACACGCTGTAGAACTTCGCACCCGGGCCGTCGCTCCGCGCAATCAGCATGTCGGAGATCGCACGCGAAAGACGTCCGTTGCCGTTGTCAAAGGGATGAATCATCACAAACCACACGTGCGCAACGGCCGCCTTCACATAGAGGTCCTTCCCATCCGTCGCATTGTACCAAGCCAGAAAATCGCGCACGAGTCCTGGCACAAAAGCCGGGGTCGGCGCCTTGTAATGCACTTTCTCGCGCCCGAACCCACCCGAGACGACCTGCATTTCTCCGTCACGATACCTTCCGGTCGCGATCTTGTAGAGTCCGCTGTAACCGGTTGGGAACAAGGCCGCATGCCATCCGAACAGACGTTCCTCCGTCAATTCATCCCCAGCGTTCATGACGGCATCGAGAATCACCGACACCGCCCCGTCGACATTTCTAGGAACCGGCTTGCCTTCATCAGGGAAATCAATCCCCAGCCGACGACAAAGGGAAAATCGAACATGACCGTGGTCAAACTTCTCGCCTTCGATTTCGGCGGATTTCGACACTTCTTCGACAAACGCCTCCACACGGGCCTTGTTCGATGTTATAAGCCCGGCCGTCTGAAATTGAGACAGAACCCACCCCTGATGACGGCGAACGGCCGCAACCAAAGGACAGATTCGCTCGTAATCAATCGTGAAGCGAGTCCAATCTTCTTTCTCATGCAAATACATACTCATATTATATCACATCAACAGAACCAGAGTCAACTATTCGCCGCAAAAATTCGGCGAATCGGCCCGCTAATCACCGACCCGAGTCTGCCAGTTGAGTAGCCCGGTGCGAGGATGATGTCATGGCCAATATCTACACGAAAGGCCAGCCATTGGGCTGGTTGCAGGTGTCTTGTGCCCACCCACGCATTTCAAAGATCCATGCTGCCACAAGCAGCCGCCGAGCGGGGCACAAACCCGCCCGTACAATTTTTCACGTTATACCACTTCACTATTTTGGAGTCAAGTATATTCACAAAAAACTTATCCTGAAACCCTATTCCTTGAGTTTGCGGGTGATTGCCAGGAACTCCTGCTGGACATTCGCGTCGTCGAAGATCTCGACGGGCGGGAGATCCAGGTTGAGCAGTGCGTCGAACGCCTTCTGGTTCGCTTTCGCTAGCCCAAGGAAGTCTCCCGCCAGATTGACCGTATCGTAGGAGCTCTCGACCACCATGCGCACCTTGCGGGCAGCCGCCAGCTTGTCGGAAATGACCACCTCGTGCGAGTCCAGTATCTTCAGATAGGCAGTGGCCGCACGAATCGTCGCCCCGTTGACGTCGGAATTGTGCGCAAACACCCGGCGCTGCTCGGCCGTGAAGGTGTCGCAGCGAGAGTTGGCAAGCGCCTCGTCGCGCGCCGTCGTCGCGTCTGACAGAATACGGTTCAACCCCTGACGCCATTCACCGTCCCTGCTTTTCGCAAGATAGTCCTCAAAGCAGAGCACCTGCACGTCGATCATGACGAGATACATGCCGAAATAGCGGCGCGCGGACGCAACATCGCCGGTGGCCATCAGCTCGCGAAGATTGTCGACCACGCTGGCCACGCTTCGCGCCACTACCACGCCGTCCACGATATCCCCGAAGTTGACCGGGAACAGGCACTGCTCAGCCGCCTCTCCGCTCACTTTGAGCCCGAGCGCTCGCAGCTCGGCACAGACCTGGGCGGCGAGGTTGCGACGGTTCGCCTGCAGGGCCTCCTTCTTCTGACGGAGCTTCGCGAGCTTCTCATCGCACTCTGACGCCTTGTCAAGATTGAGAACGCGCTCCTCGGTGACGTCGCGAATGTCCTCTTCGACACCAGCAATATCCTCATCCAGATCGTCGATCCTCTCCATCATCTTCTGGGAGTCGGTCGACAGCAGAATCTCGCGAACCGACCGGAGAGCACTGCGGATCTTGGCATCCTGGTCCTTCTTGTCCGTCTCCCAGAACCAGAACGTGCTTTCAGGCAGCGTCTTGCGCTCTTCGCGCAGCTCCAGAATGTCCGCTGACTTGCTGGCAATCCTGCGCCAGTTCGCCTTCACCGACGAACTGATTTCAGACATGACGCCATCCGCCGACGCGCCGGTGGCGATGAACATGGCCACGATGGCCAGCATCGCCGACCGAACCGCACTCGACTTGTTCTCCGGAACAAACCCTGTCATATCGCACTTTCCTTTCTTCATGCGCCGAGAAACGCCAGATAGGCTCGCTTGGTGTTGTAGCAGTCCTCCGCCGAGGCAAGCTCCCACGGCGCATGCATGTTGAGAAGCGGCACGCCAAAGTCCAGCACATCCATTCCGTACCTGGCCATGAACTTGGAAATCGTTCCGCCGCCACCCTTCTCGGCGCGGCCAAGCTCCGCCATCTGCCATCTGACCTTGGCGGAGTCCATGATCGAGCGGATCTCCGCCACGAACTCGGCACGGGCGTCGGAGGCACCAGCCTTGGACGCCGCGCCCGTATACTTGATCGCACACGGGCCAAGGCCCAGACGGGCCTCGTTACCCACGGAATCCGCGTCCGGGAAATGGGGATCAGCAGCCGCGCACACGTCTGCGGAAAGCATCTGCGACTTCTCGAGCGCGCGCCGCACGTCGATGTCACGAGCACCGTCGCCTTCGCGGTCAAGCAGCTCGGCAACGGTGTTGGCGAAGAAAGTGGATTCCATTCCGGACGCACCGACGGAGCCGATCTCCTCCTTGTCGCAAAGCACCACCGCCGCGGTACGGCGCGGCTTGCGGCCGGACTCTGCAAGATCAAGCAGCGCCCGCAGTCCCGCATACGCGCAGACCCGGTCGTCGTGGCCGTAGGCCGCGATGAGCGAACGGTCGAAGCCAACGGTGCGCGGTCCGCCAGCCGGCACGATCTCGAGCTCGGCACTGAGGAAGTCGGCCTCATCGACTCCGTACTTCTGCTTCAGCAGCGCAAGCAGATGCTTCCTGGCGCCGCCCACCTTGTCCTTGGGATTGCCCAACGCGGCAATGACGTCCATGTCCTCGGCGGCAACGGCGTCCTTGACCTTCTTTTCCAGCTGCTCCTTGCCAAAATGGGGCAGGATGTCGCTGATCATGAAGACGGGATCGCCGGGGGCGTCGCCAATGGCCACCTCGACCATGGAACCATCCTTCTTCACGATCGTTCCGTAGAGCGCCAGCGGCAGCACGAGCCACTGGTACTTCTTGATGCCACCATACATGTGGGTGTCGAGATACACCACCTTGCCCCTCTCGAGGAAGGGCCTCGGCTTGAGATCCAGGCGCGGGGCGTCGGTGTGCCCGCCAACAACGCGAACGCCGGCGGCGGTCGAGCCGATGACGGCGGCAAACAGCGTCTTGCCATGGTAGCCGCGGTAGACCTTGTCGCCAGGACGCAGCCGCTTGAAATCATCGAGCGGCTTGAAACCGGCCGCGTTCAGCAGATCCACCGCCGCGGCATAGCAGCGGCGCTCGGTCTTGCCGCGCGCAAGAAACTCCATATAGCCGCGCGAATATTCGGCGACGGCACCCAGCGACGATTTGACAGCTTGCTTTTTCATAGTAGGGAAAATTGATGGTTTAATGGCTATTTGATCAGAGACAGGAACTCCTGGCGCACCTTTTCGTCGGCACGGAAGCTACCGAGCATGGCACTGGTGACCATTTCGGAATTCTGCTTCTCCACCCCCCGCATCATCATGCAGAGATGGCGGCATTTGAACACCACGCCCACGCCCTCGGCCTTCGCCTCGTCGCGGATCGCCGCCGCCACCTGCTCGGTCAGGCGCTCCTGGATCTGCAGACGGCGCGCGAAGACATCGACGATGCGGGCGATCTTGGACACCCCCAGCACCTTGTTGTGCGCAATGTATCCAACCGCGCAGCTCCCGTAGAAAGGCAGCATGTGATGCTCGCAGAGCGAGTACACCTCGATGCCGCGAAGCACTATCATGTGGTTGGCACCGGCGTCGAATACGGCGTTGTTGAGCACCTTGCGCGGCGTCAGCCGATAGCCGTGGGTAAGGAAGGCGAGCGACTTCGCCACCCGCTCGGGCGTCTTAAGCAGTCCGTCCCGCTCTGGATCCTCGCCGAGCTCCAGCAGCAGCTGGCGCACCAGCGCGGCGATTTTCTTTTCATCTGGTTTTTTCGTCATGACATCTTTTCCACTCTGAAGCTGTTGAAATCACCTGAAGGCGAAGTTCGACGGCACGTGCCAGGCGTCGGGCGAGAAGTAGACGCCGAAGACGCGGGTCCCGTCGGGCGCACAGTTGCGCTTGAATGCCTGGGAGAAGAGGCGCCGGAAGAAAACGTCCAGCCACTTGGCGATGGTCTTCGAATCGAACTTGCCGCGAAACGCACGCCGCGCTGCGGCCAGGATGCCCTTCCGGTCCTCGTTCTCGGCTATGAAATGCCAGAGGAAGAAGTCATGCAGCTCGTAGGGCCCGATTCTGTCCTCGGTGATCTGCGCAATCACTCCGCGGCGCACCGGCAGCAGCTCCGGGCTAACCGGGGTGGCCACGATGTCCAGCAGTGCGGCGGCGGCGTCTTCCAGTTGGTTGTCGCCGCCGCTGGGCATGAGCTTGTTCCTTGCGAACCACGTGCAGACCTCGCGCACCGCGGTCTTGGGCACGCCGGCATTGACGCCATACATGCTCATGTGGTCGCCATTGTAGGTGCTCCAGCCCAGCGCGATCTCGCTCAGGTCGCCAGTGCCAAGCACGATGCCGCCAAGCTGGTTGGCCTTGTCCATCAGGAACATGGTACGCGCCCGCGCCTGGGCGTTCTCGTAGACGACGTCGTGCTTCGATTCCGGCTGGCCGAGATCGCGGAAGTGCTGGCGGCACACCTCTGCCATCGGCACCGACTCCAGCGAGATGCCGAGTCCCTCGGCAAGACGAACCGCGTTACCGCGGGTGCGTCGCGTGGTTCCGAATGCCGGCAGCGTGAACGCCCTTATTCCGCCGACGTCGAGTTCCAGCAGTTCAAACGCGGCATACGCCACCAGCAGCGCGAGCGCACTGTCGAGACCGCCGGAAAGACCAATCACCACCGTCTTGCAGCCTATCGACGCCAGGCGCTTGGCAAGACCAACCGTCTGGCGGGCGAAGACCTGGTCAGGAGCGCCGCAGAACGGAAGACGCGGATCTGGCCCGGGTGCGATCAGCAGATCGTCCGCCGGCACCGACAGGAACCTGATCCTGGGCGCGTTCCTCATCTTCGCCACGGCGCGAAGGAAACGCTCCAGTTCGGCGGCAAGCGCCTGCTGAAAGGCGGGATTGTCGTTCATGCTGCCACAGTCGCCGCCGCGAATGGCGTCGGCTGGGAAGGCCACGACCTTCTCGCCCTCCCGGGCAAGCGCCTTCACGACGTACAGCATCAACTTGGCATTCTCGGCAAAAGCACCGGGACGACGGCGGAGAATGTAGTCCATATACCACTGCGGCGGCCGCTCAACTGTCTCAGCTTCCATTTTCTGCTCCTATCAACGGTTGACGTCAAACATCGGGAAGAGGCAAGCGCGCGCCGCCAGACTCCGCGGCAGGGCCGAACGGGTGGGCGAGCCAATGACATACACGCCGCGACCTTTCATCGCTTTCGCGCCATAGCGGGCGAGGAACACCTCGACCGCGGAGGCGGACGCGAAAAACACGTCGTCGAAGCGGGGTAGCGCGGCCGGTGCAGTGGGAACATTGTCGTAGAGCACCAGCTCTTCCACCGTGGCGCCAGCGCGCTCGAGCGCCTGCGCCACCTTCGGCCCCGCCTTGGCACTGGCAAGACGCAGGATGCGCCGCCCGGTCAGGTCCAGTCCGGCAATCTCCGCCACCAGTCCGTCCGCCGAGAAATTCCTCTCCGGCATCACGTCGCTGCGCAGTCCGTACCGACGCACCTCGGCATCGGTTCCGGCCCCGCAGGTGTATATCTCACCGAGACGGCGCCGGTCGACCTGGCAGTGGTCGAAGAAGACCCTCACTGCGGACGGCGAGGTGAACACCAGCGCGTCATAGCGTTCGGCGGCGCTCATCCCCTCGCCACCAGGACCGACCGAGCGGCGCAGGAACCGCCTGAAGGCGGCGGACGGCCTCAGCTCGATCAGCGGGAAACGCACCGGCACGCCGCCACGGTCCTCCACCGCGCACGAGGCGCGGGGAGCCACGGCGGTGGAACACGTGAGCAGCATTCTGCGTCCGCCATATTCGCCAAGACAAGGGCGCTTGCCCAGCGCTGCCCTGCCGACCACGAACAGGCCGGGGCGATCGTCATCGACCATGACGCCAGCGTCGGCGGACATCTTGGCCAGGGTTGACCTAAACACCTCCTCGCGTGGTCCGCAGGCATCCCAGACAATGGCGCAGGGCGTGGAAGCGCTCCACCCGCATTCGGCGACCAGGCGCCGGGATTCGGCGGCGGCCATCTTGGCGGCCATGAACTCGACCAGCGTTCCCTCAACCTGCGAACCATCGGCCCCTTCCGCGGCCCTGCGCGGCGTGTACACGGAAAATCCGGCGGACTCCCCACGCCGCGTGAGCAGCATTCCCGTGGGGGTGGTGGCGGCGGTAAGTGCGGAAACTCCAGGACGCACAACGTACGGAATCGCCAGCGTCTCCAATGCGTCGGTCTCCTCCGCGAGACGCCCGAATATGCCGGCATCGCCACCTTTCAGGCGCACCACCCTTCTGCCCCGACGTGCCTCGTCGCAGATGAGGCGCGTGATATCGGCCTGCTTCATCGAGTGCGCCCCGCAGCGCTTGCCCACCCGAACGAACTTCTGCCCGGGACGGGGGCGCGACGCGAGTTCGGCACCGAGCAGATCATCGTAGAGAACCGTATCGGCAAGCGCGATGTCATCGGCCCCGGCCAGCGTGCAGAGCGAGGCGTCGCCGGTACCGGCCGACACAAAGCGGACGGCCTTCACAAAACGCGCGCGCATTCGCCGCAGACGCTCGTCGCCGGCACGGAAGACAAGGGCGAGCACACCCTGCGCCTCGGGTGGGGGAAGTTCATCGGTCGGTATCGGGATCACCTCGACCCCGGGCACGCCCCGCGGATAGAGACGGTTCAGACCAGCCGCCGCCATCAGCACCGCATCGTAGTCTCCATCTCGCAACTGGCGGATGCGGCTGTCGATCGCACCGCGAACCGGCGCGAGAACAGCCCTGGGAAACCGTTTCAGCGCGTAGGCGTTACGCCGTTCGCTGGAAATGCCCACACGCATGCCGCTACCGTCGGTTTCGGCCCGTCCACCCTCGCCCTTGCGGAACACCCAGCAGTCCCGAGGATCGGCACGCCACGGCAGCCACACGAAGTCAAGGCCATCGACTATGCGAGCCGGCATGTCCTTGGCTGAATGAACCGCGAAGTCTATGCGCCCGGCAAGCACCGCCTCATCCAGGTCGCGCGTGAAGAAATCGTCGGCGGCGCGGTCGATGGGAGTGACCAGATCGCGGTCGCCCGGCGTGGAAATGCGCACCAGGCGATAGGTGATGCCGGGGAACTCGCCCGCAAGCTGCTTCAGCGCAAGCCGGGTCTGCGCCACCGAGAGCGCACTCCCGCGCGCACCGACCTTGAAGAAGCGTCGTTCCGAGGAGCTGGAGGAGACTCGAACCATGGCAAACTAGAAAACGCGTTTGCGCGAGAGGTAGAACAGAATTCCCAGAATGGACGCAGCCAGCACGCCGGAAATGGCGGAAATCACCCCGAAGGCGTGCTCGTAGCCCTGCATGGGCAGGGGGATGTTCATTCCATACGCACTGGTGATGACCGTGGGGACGGCCAGCAGAATCGTCGCCGCCGTCATGTACTTCATGACGTTGGAAAGATTGTTGTTGATCAGCGAGGCAAAGGTATCGAGCGTGCCGTTGAGGATGTTGGAGTGGATGGTGGCCGTCTCGAAGGCCTGCTGATATTCGACCGCGGCGTCGGCAAGCACGTCGGAATCATCCTCGGTGAGATTGAGCTGGCGGGCGTGTCCAAGGCGATCGACGAGGATATTGTCGGCCTTGAGGGACGTGGCGAAGTACACCAGCGACTTCTGGAACGTGAGCAGCTTCAACAGCACCTCGTTGGAGATCGATTCGTGGAGCGAATCCTCGAGATCCTCGACTTTAGCGTGCATGTCGCGCAGATAGCGCAGGAAAAGCACGGCGGCATGCCAGAGCAGGCGGAAGGTGAAACGGTTCTGCTCGCAGGGCGGGCACACCCGGCGGATCTGGTCGAGGAATGCGCCGGTGACCGGGGTGCGGGAGGAGCAGATCGTGATCACGCTGCGGTCAAACAGGACCACGCCCAACGGGACGGTGGCGTATGGAAGCACACTGTCGTCGTCCTCGTCGCCGCGCACAGGATAGGGAACGTGCACGATCACCAGGTGGTACCCGTCTTCGCTCTCGAAACGAGGCCGCTCTTCGCGGTCAAGCGGGTCGGTAAGGAAGTCCCGCGGCACTTTCGAATGGTTGAGCACTTGCTCAAGCTCGGCGGTAGTCGGCTCGGAAAGGTCGATCCAGCACGACTCACACGGTTCGGCGGTCTCCTTGAGACCTCCGTTTTCCCACTTGTATATCGACATCATGCCGCGCCTCCTTTCCGATTATTAACGCCGCCCCAACCACAGGGACGGAACGAAAGAATATTTTACCATAAAATCCCCCTGAAAGCAATGCCATCTTGTCATTGCGCTGTAAATATGCTATAATTAGCAACATGTCACAGGAATGGAACATAAAAAGCCGCGGACACGTTTGTTCATGTTGCGGGAAGGCGCTCGTCGACAGAGCGCCCGTTGTGTCCGCCCTTCGCGAACTGGTGGACGGATACGAACGGCTCGACTGCCACCTTGAATGCTGGAAGGCAGAAGAGCGGGACTGGACTCCTTTCAGCCAGTGGGAGGGCGTGTATGCCGCGCCCCCGCCGCCCGATGCGAAGAAGGAGCCGCTGAAGAAGGAAACGGCGGACGAACTGCTGCGCCATCTGATATCGCTCGACGATCCGACGATGAAAAACGTGGTCTACGTGCTTGCCGTGATGCTCGAGCGGTCGAAGATACTGGTCGAACGCGATGCAAGAGAGCAAAAAGACCGCTCGATCATCCGGGTCTACGAGCATCGCAAGACCGGGGAGTCCTTCATCGTACTTGATCCCAGGCTGCGTCTCGAGAACATCGCCGAGGTCCAGCAGCAGGTGGTCGCGCTGCTTTCTGGCACCAGAACCCTAGGCGAGGTGTCGTCGGAAATCTCACCACCACCTCCTGCCGGCGAGATCGCGGCGGGGGAGGAATCGCCCCAGTAGCACTGCCAGCAGCAGCCAGAAGACATACCACGACACGCATTCCAGAGCCGTCCACGGGACTACTTCGCAGGAGGCGAACGGAATCGCGGCCGTTTTCTCCGACAGGTACGCCATCGCGTACACAAACAGGGCCGCCACCATGTTGAGCAGTGCGCCCAGCGGAACGCACAGGACGCCGGCCACCAGGGCCATGGCGCCTATTTTAACCGCATGCGTTGCACACCACAGCACCACGACATTGGCCAGGAGTGCGCCTGGAGTGAAACGTTCGAAAGTAACGGCGATGACCGGAACTCCAGCCACCCAGGCCGCAAACGACACGCCGATACCGCCCAGAACGCCATTGCCCGTGCTCACCAGGCGGCGGCGCCAGCCAGAGGGGAAAGCCGCTGGGTCAGGCAGCGGCGAAGAGAACTGACGCGACCAGCGGCACCATAGCACAATCCCCAGCATGACGATGAAGGAAAGCGTGCAGACAAGATCATGGATGCGCTCCGGCGAATATGCGTACACCGCAAATGCCGTGATCGACCAGGCGGCCAGCGAATCCGGCCGACGTCCGAACGCCAATGACAGCAACCACAACGACGCCATGGCCGCCGCCCTCACGGCACTCGGCCGCGCCCCGGTCAACACCGTATATGCCACCAGTAGCGGGATGGTGAATAACCCCTGAGCCACGGTGCATAGCCCGATTCGCGACAGCAACTGCCGCAGCACGAACGCCACCACCATCACGTGGAGACCGGAAATTGCAAACACATGCACCGTTCCGGCATCGGCGAACCGTGCCCTGCGCTCCCTGGAAAGCCCGCCCCTTCGTCCCAGCAGTATCGCCTTCAGCATACCTGCAGTTTCCGGCCAGGCGTCCAGCCCCATACCACACCCACGCGCGAGCGCTTCGCTCATTTTCTCCCAACGCGAGCGGAAGGAACCACCCCTCGCAGACTCCACGAGTTCCGCCTGTCTGGCATCTCCCACCCACAGTGTTCGACGTTTCCAGCGGCCAGCGGAATCCCGCGACTGCGAGATCCACCCTTCACACCGCCACACCTCGCCAAGCCGCGGATACCGTCCATTCCTCGCAATCGGCAGCACGACTTTCAGCGAAACTGGCCCAGCATGCGATTCGAAGGAGCAGTTCCATCCGCTCTTCCCGGTTCGGCGCCACGAGCTCACCGGGCCTTCCACTTCCAGTTCAAGCGCCTGTCTTGGTCCATACAATCCCGAATTCTCCTCCACCAGCGTCACCAGCGAACACTCGGCCCGAAGCGCAAGCACCAGCCCAACGATGAAAAGAGCCGGCCACACCAGGCGGGAGACGCCACGGCCCCAGGCGGCAAGCAGCAGCTCGGCCCCGACAGCCGCCACCCACGGCCAATCCCGCGCCAGCGCGGGCAGCGCAAAGCCGGCAATCTCACCGGCAACCAGCGTCGTCGCCGCCAACGCGAGACGCACCGCAAGGGAAATACGTGGCAATTCGGGCATTGGTCTCAATTCCAGTAGGCGCGGTCAAGCTCACGCCAGGTACTGGCCTCGGCCACGTGGTCGACCCCAACCGTCTCGCTGCCCGCCAGATCGGCGACGGTACGCGCCACCTTTAGCACCCTGTCGTAGGCACGGGCGGATAGATCAAGCTCCATCAGCATCATCCTCATCTGCTCCTGCGCCGCCTTGTCCAGTTGGCAGAACCGCGGCAGATCGCGCGAATGCATATCGGCATTGCAATGCACACCCGGCATTCCCGCGAAGCGGCGACGCTGGATCTCTCGTGCCGCCACCACCCGTTCCCGGATGCTGCGAGACGATTCGCCCACCGGCAGCGATGAAAGTTCGCGGAACGAAACCGGCGGCAGGGTTATCTGCAGATCAATACGATCTAGCAGCGGACCGGAAATACGCGCCCGGTATTGCGCAATCTGACGGCGGGAGCAGCGGCAGACGCGCTTGGGGTCGTCGGCATAGCCACACGGGCATGGATTCATCGCCGCCACCAGCATGAAGCGCGACGGGAAATCGCACGCGGCGGCGGCCCGGGCGATGGAGACGTGCCCATCCTCCAGCGGCTGGCGCATCACCTCCAGCGCATTGCGGCGGAACTCGGGGAATTCGTCAAGGAACAGCACCCCGCGATGAGCAAGCGTAACCTCGCCCGGCTGCGGATGCGCCCCGCCACCGAGCAAACCGATATCGGATACCGTGTGATGGGGAGAGCGAAACGGACGCCGCATCGAGAGCCGACGCTCGCCGCGCAGTTCGCCGGCCACGGAATGTATCCGCGTAACCTCGAGCGCCTCCTCGGGCGTGAGAGGCGGCAGGATGGACGGTATTCGCCGTGCCAGCATGGTCTTGCCAGCTCCTGGCGAGCCAATCATCAGCAGGTTGTGTCCGCCCGCGACCGCAACCTCAATGGCGCGCTTTGCAAAGTCCTGGCCCTTGACGTCGGCGAAATCGTCGCCATCGTCAAGACCCGCCCCGACCATGGCCGCGAGATCCGAACGCATAGGCTCGATGACTAGACGGCCAGCCAGGAACTCCACCGCCTCACGCAGGGTGTGGACGGGATAGACGTCTATACCCTCCACCACCGAAGCCTCGGCCGCATTCTCTGCCGGCACCAACACCCCCCTGCGCCCAATGCGGCGCATCTCGATCACGATCGGCAGAATGCCCCGCGCACGCCGCACCTCGCCGGAGAGCGCCAGCTCACCGACCATGGCCCACTCGGATAGCTCGGGGCACACCACCTTCCCCACCGACACGGTCAGCGCCACGGCAATGGCGAGATCGTAGATAGGCCCTTCCTTGCGAACGTCGGCGGGCGCGAGGTTCACGGTTATATTCGACTCCACCTCCTTGAAGCCCGAATTCACCACTGCGGTCACAACCCGGTCCTTCGCCTCCTTCACCGCCTGGTCGGGCAAACCGACTATGGCGAACTGTGGATTTCCCCCTGCGGTGCAGACTTCGATCTCCACCGTACGCGCATCGACTCCCGACAGCGCCCCCGAATAGCATTTTGCGAGCATATCCCATTTCCTTTCTTCACGGTCCCGAAGTGGGTCCGACACCACGATGATAGCATCCAATGGCACCTCCACTCCAACAAAAACTTATTCCCTGAGAATATTTTCATGGAATATGGATGAAATATGTTCGACAATTTTGTAAGGGCGAAATCAATGAACGCCTTTGACTATTGACGATAATGCGCGTTCGGGGCCGTAAATCAAATGGAATATCCTGAAGATTTTCTGAAAATTGTCAGAATGAGTTTTCCCACCTTCATCCGTTCTCCCGAGCCAAGGCGAGCTCGCGGCGGCAAAATTTTGGAGGGACACGCTTCAGAGCGTCCGAAATGGTCGTGGCGGCACCCCACGCCGACCGGTATTGCATCCGTTCCTGATGGTGTCTTGTGTCAATTTACAGAGCGCACCGAGATGCTCGCAGGCGTGTAAACGGCAGCAGACCGAAGCTGTCCAGAATCCTAACGGTAAACACCAATTCGTTATTCATGTTGTTGTAACCTCAAAGGAAACAGAATACAAAAAAGATTCTGGACGACAATATCATACCCAATTACATGAATACATGCTATATCATTTCTACTACGGAACACAGGAAATCACTCACGGGGCTGGCGGGTAGTGGCTATAATTATAACGCTTAAATTGTTCTTCCTGCATTTGGGAAATACGAACATCCTCAAGATTGTTATCATTAGGTTTCGAATTGAAAACATATTCTATATTTACCACTGCATTTCCTCTTCTAGACGGAGACACTTTCAACTTATACAAATTTAGATAGTTGCAGGTAACTATACGGTCCATGACATCATCTTCTACACATCTCGTCCTCATCACAAGGGATTGTGTTTCCCATCGTGAACCCTCCAGCATACGCACTCCATTGACACGTTCTACACAATCAAACAAAATCGGTTCATATACAGTACAAGGACTCGCTTTCTTTACATTCGGGAAAGCACTATCCTTGATTCTTGGAAAGAAACAACCACCATCGTTGCCAACTGATCGTACACGCACCATGCATGTCTTGCTCAAAGGTTTCGGAAGACCATCCCAAACCACCAGAACTTCTATATCTGCAACTAGTCCTTTACCATACGGCTTTACCCAACATCCTTCTCTAAGGTCAAGACCCATCCACCTATTTGTTGCTGGTACATCAATAAACCCACAGAAATTTCGAATGTTAATTGGATCCTCAATTTTCCTTATAACCATACATTCTTCCATTCCCCAAGGTTGCCAACAACCATCTTTGACCTCTCTTTCATCACCCATCTTAACATAACACAGTCTTCTCGTAGAGGAATAATGTCCTGGTTTGGTCAGAGTTATTTCGATTTCATTTCCGGTGGTAATTCCCTCAATCACGAAACATCCATTGGTATCGGTCACACCATTGATCTCAACGACATACTGCGCGACGTCGGCGAACCTTCCCGGCCAGCCAAGAAGGCGTCGGTCGTCGTTGGGGAACGAATCAAACAACGAATGCCAGCTGGCCGCCCACGAGTTCGTCGGATACTCTTCCCAGTCGGGATGAACGAGCTGCGGAACGCGGAGCGACGGATCGGGATCATACGCCTCCGCCGGCACTGCAGAATTGCACATGAGATATCTGGCGGGCACTAGCCCGCGGTCCTGGATCATCGACGAAACGACCATGTTGCCAAGCGAATGCGCCATCATCGAATCCCACCAAAGAGTTCAGCGTCCAGAAGAATCCTGCGGTGTAGTTGTAACAACATTACTATGTGCGAGAATGTCAGCGTCTATCTGTTCGGCAACAGATGACAATATAGAATTCGTACAAGATATTATGTTGACATAGACATTATTTCGCACAAACTTAATTGCCCCAAGCAAATCATATCCACGATCGCCGAAAGAATTAGTACATGAACTATAATCATATGTCGATGTAATCGTGGCCAAACTTGACATCATCATCCCATGTGCTTCCACAATGTTTGTAGCGATACGGCATTTAACATTTAAAACAAGTTCCCGATTAACTTGATCAAATATAAAAAGTTCACTAAGCGCCCCCCGCTTTTTCTCTGAAACCGAGACAGACATGGTGTTCGTTTCTGATGCAAGATTCAAAACAGGCATAGTCCACTGGATTGGAATCGGGAAATAATCCTGTTTCACTCTTCCACACCAATTCGAGAATGAATATATTTCGGCAGCCCTCTCACTTACCGTATCTTGGGCAAACAGGCACCAGATAGACAATGCCGCGCAAACGACAAGTGTTTTTTTCACTTCAATTGTCTCCTTATTTTTGTCGATGTTAGCGACTGGCATCTACCATAACCATTCACCCCTGGAGAGGCCAATCTCTCACGATAGACGAGCGGTACCGAAGGATTACCATCACTAAACATCACACCAACTGGAATAACAGCCGTTCTTGGTGCGCCACATGGATTCCCGTCTCCATCATATCGAAGGCAGGCGTCAAAGACATAATCAGAATCACCACAGCTCCCAGTCCAGGCTACTTCGTGGTAATTAAATCCCCATCCCCAACTTGGAGGCGTCCAATCATTGCTACCAATTGCAATGTATGGATTTGTAATAAAATTTGATCCCATTCGCGAGGAATACAATTCACATCCCAGTAAATTCGAAAAGCTTGTAACAAAATTCGCACAATCAGTACAATTGACCAAATGAATGTCGCTCCCGTTTTCTTGCAAGTGTTCAATGCAAGTTGTAAGATCTATTTTTTTAGTTAGGTTCCAAAATGTTTCAACCAAATAATGAGCTTCTCCATTCCTTTTGTCATAGCAAAACTTACCAGACGAATTAATTTCTTCTGTCACGAGGGACGCGGCCTCGTTAAGTGTTGTGGCCCCACCCGCCCAGCCGCAAGCGAGTTCAAGAGCGTTTGTCCAGGCGCACTGGTTGGACGCAAGCGATGAACTCCATGGCTCGACGGGATCGTCAAGGACCACATAGACGCGGTTGGGGCCGGTACGTCCACACGATGTCAGAGTCACCGTCTCACCTCCAAGGCCGCGCACGTACCACTCAAACTCGGCAGAACTCAGTGCCACGGCTGCTGGTATGGCCGACACGTCCGTGAACGTCACCCAGTCCGACCGCCCGTTTGCGAAGGTCACTTCGCAGTCAACCAAACCTCCAAGGGGAGAACCCGGACGAATCTGCTGTGCAAAAACTTGCGCCGATGATATATTGGCCGGTTCGATACCGAACTTCGCCTGGACAGTCGGCTGCACCCCTGCCTTGTAGCAAATGGGGAAGCACACATCGCCGTTCTCAGCCCATTCGCCCTTGGCAAAGTCAAAACCCGCCATTGAATAGTTAGACCGCACATTGATTCCGTCCGACACGCTGGAGGACGTGTCATGATTGAACCGAACATTCTTCACGCTGACCTGGCACACGGTGAACGCGACCACATCCACGCTGTTGGTGCAAACGGGATGTCTGGCGCGGATGACATAGTTGGTCGCCATCCAGCCAGCCGAGACGTAGACCTTCGCCACGCCATCCACTTCCGCAGATCCAAGGCCATTTCCATCACTCGCCAGGATACGGGCACCGCCGTCAAGCGGGTAGTCAGAGCACAGATAGCTGACACGAACTACATTGCTGTTTCCGTCGGGGATGATGACCTGGTAGGTTGCGGACGGTTCGGTGAAGATGGATTCACGGATGTTCCTGTACTCGACGACGGTCACGTCCGCGCCAGCCGGTCGACCGACCCTCATGAAAGAATTGGTGTCACCATACTTTGCGCGCCCGAACCGCCAATAGGGGGCCACCCAGAAGCTTCCGGTGTTGTAGTAGTTTATATCGAGGGGATAGCATGTCTGCGGGAACACCCACCACATCAAATCGTACGGGGTGACAAGCGAAAGACATCCGGTATCAAAGGCGATAAGATACGTGCACGGAAGTCCCCAGATGCTGACCGGTTCCTCGAAATAGCATATTGCGCTGGCCCCGGAATACCCGGCTATTCCACTCTGGGGGGCAGTTCCGTATTCGGTATACAGACCAGACGTGTCATACCATTCAAACTCTGGCAGGATCTTGACGCCCCCCGCCTCCTCCTGGTCAGAAAGCCCGTCGCCATCCGTATCGCAGCCGGTTGGGCTTGTTCCTATTGACACTTCCAAACCATCGTCAAGACCATCCTGATCCGTGTCCTCATCATTGGGGCTGGTCCTGGCAACGAACCTCTCAAACCAGTTGTCCAGACCATCACCATCGTCGTCGCCGGACTCGATGAAGGCGAAACAGCACAGATTCGAGATGCCATAGCCGCCAAGAAGCCCTCGCGACAGGGTAATGGGCATATTGGTTGCGCCAACGGGGAAGGTGCAGTATGCGATGCTCTGCCAGCACTGGGGGACGGCAAGATTCGTGGTGGCGCATAGTTCGAAGTACTTCGTC
>JAZRXT010000036.1:0-4826 GCA_045600365.1 Kiritimatiellia bacterium
CAAGCGCGCCCAGAACCGCGCCACCGCGGAGCCCTACGCGCCCGGCTCCACGTTCAAGACCATCACCGCACTCGCGGCGCTTTCCACCGGCTGGGGAGCGGACGACCTGTACGACTGCTGCGGCGTCTTCCGCCTCGGCAATCTGCATCTGCACTGCTGGGACCGCTACGGTCACGGCCAGATCGCTCTGCGCGAGGCGTTGGAGATGAGCTGCAACTCCTTCTTCTGCAACCTCGGCACGGCGGTGGGAACCAATGCGGTCATCTCCGCCGCGCGCGCCTTCGGTCTGGGCGAGACCACCGGCATCGACCTCGGCGGCGAGACGGCCGGCATCGTGCCCGACGACGCCTGGAAACGCAGCAACTTCAACGAACCCTGGTACCCCGGCGACATCTGCCAGATGTCGATCGGCCAGGGAATGCTGCTCTGCACACCGCTGCAGATGGCGGTGGTGGCATCCGCGCTCGCCAACGGCGGCAAGCTGTTCACGCCCTACCTGCACGCCCGCGACAGCGAACGCAGCGTACCCGCGCCGGCACACACGCTCCCATTCCCGGCGGCGGACATCGAGCTGGTGCGCCAGGGCATGCGCGACGTGGTCGAAAAGGGAACCGGCAAGCGCATCCTGATGCGCTGGCTGGAGCCGCCGGACGGCAACCGCGCCCGGCGCCGAAAGTTCGCGCTCAACACCACGGTGGCCGGCAAGACCGGCACCGCCGAGATCGGGCGCGGCGCCACCCGGCGCAAGAACACCTGGGTGATCGCCTTCGCCCCCTACGACAACCCCACCATCGCAATGGCGATGATCGTCGAGCGCGGCGAATCCGGCGGCTCCACCGTGGCCCCGAGGGTGCACAACGTGCTCACGTCCATATTCGGCGAACATGAAGTGACCAAGGGGGTGGCGCAATGAAGAGCTTCCTCTCCACCCTCGCTCGCCTCGACCTCACGCTGCTGGTGTGCACCATCGCGCTCACCGTGATCGGAACGATCTTCATCCACTCCGCCGGCTCGGCGCGAACCGTGGTCGCACTGCACTCGGTCTGGCGCGCCCATGCCGTCACCGCCGCACTGGGCCTCGCCATCTACCTCATCCTCGCACACCTTGACTACCGCCGGATCCTGAACTGGACGGCACTGCCGTTCTACGCCATCTCCCTCGCGATGCTGGTGGCAGTGCTGATCTTCGGGGCGAAGGTCTATGGCGGACGGCGCTGGCTGTGGTTCTTCCAGCCCAGCGAAGTCGCCAAGCTCGCGGTGATAATGATAACGGCCAAGATCTTCGCCGAGCGCGCCCGCACCGGCTTCAAGGCGTTCCTGCTCGGCTGCACCACGCTCGGCGTGCCGGTGGCGCTCATCCTCGTGGAGCCGGATCTCGGCACCGCGCTGGTCCTGGTGCCGGCGGCGCTGACGATGCTTCTCGCCGCTAGGGTGTGGACGCGCGGAATTCTCGTGCTCCTGCTCGCCGGCACCCTGGCGGTGGGCGCGGCGCTCGGCACCGTCTACGTGGCGGAAACGACGCCCGACCTCGACCGCCGCGCCGAGATCTACTCGCACCTCCCGCTGCGACAGCACCAGATCAAGCGCCTCCGGGTGTTCCTCTTCCCCGACACCGACATCCACGGCGCCGGCTACAACCTCCGCCAAGCCGAGATCTCCATTGGCTCCGGCTCGGTGTGGGGCAAGGGCATCGGGCAGGGCGCGCAGAAGTTCCTGGGCTATCTGCCGCCCTCGGTGTCGATGAACGACTTCATATTCGCAGTACTCGCCGAGGAATCCGGCTTCGTCGGCTCGGCACTGATGCTGCTCCTGTTTCTTGGATACTTCGCCGCCGCGACGCGCATTGCCTTCCGCGCCTCCGACGACGGCGGCCGCCTGCTGGCCATAGGAGTGTCCACCCTCGTCTTCTGCCACGTCTATGTCAACGTGGCGATGTCGATCGGCCTGATGCCGATCACCGGTCTGCCGCTGCCTTTCATCAGCGCGGGCCGGACATTCCTCGTAATCCTCATGGCCGCGACGGGGCTGCTGCAAAGCGTCGCCGTGCACCGGGAGGAACAAACCTGACACCACGCCACCGCTACTCCCCAACCAGTCGCGGCGGCAACCGACAATCAAACAACCGAAAGGACAACACGAAATGTCAATAATCACCACTGTAGTCAGCAAGGTGGCCAGCTGGCTGAAGAAAAACAAGGTTCGCCGCGAGATCGCGGTGAACGTGGAGAAACTGGAAACGCGGGTGGCCGTGCTCGAAAACGGCCGCCTCGAGGAGTACATGGTGGAACACCCCGAGGAGGAACGCCTCGTGGGCAGCATCTTCAAGGGCCGCATCCAGAACCTCGAGGACGACCTCCAGGCCGCCTTCGTCGACATCGGCCTCAAGAAGAACGCCTTCCTCCACTACTGGGACATGCAGCCCGACGTGGACGCCTTCCTCGACGAGATCGACGATGATGACGACGAGGAGGAGAACCAGGGCAAGAACGCCAAGAACGGCAAGGGCGGCAAGAACAACGGCAAGAACGGCAAGGGCAAGCGCCGCGGCCGCCCGCCGCGCCTCACCAACGAGGAGATCCACGAGAAGTTCAAGCCCGGCACCGAGATCATCGTCCAGGTGACCAAGGGGCCAATCTCCACCAAGGGCCCGCGCGTCACCACCAACCTGTCCATCCCCGGCCGCTACCTGGTGATGATGCCCGGCACCAAGACCCGCGGCGTCTCGCGCAAGATCGGCGACGCCGACGAGCGCAAGCGCCTCAAGAAGATCCTCGACCGCCTGCTCGTGCCCGAGGAGGTGGGCCTCATCGTGCGCACCGCCGGCGTGGGCACCAACGGCAGCGCCTTCGTGCGCGACCTGCGCAACCTGCTCGAAAGCTGGCACGAACTGCAGGGTAACGTGAAGAACCTGCGCACCCCCTGCTGCGTCTGGCAGGAGCCGGGCCTCGTGGAGCGCGTCGTGCGCGACTGGCTCACCGAGGACATCGACAGCGTGCTGGTCGACGACGAGAAGACCTTCGAGTCGCTCCGCGACGTAACCGCCCGCATCTCGCGCCGGGCCCGCGGCAAGGTGCGTCGCTACGACGGACCCGCCAACGTGTTCGAACGCCTCGGCATCGAGCGCCAGCTGCACGACGCCTTCCAGCGCCAGGTCAAGCTCAAAAGCGGCGGCTACCTGGTGATCGACGAGACCGAAGCCCTCATCGCCGTCGACGTCAACACCGGCCACCACAAGGGCAAAGGCTCCCAGGAGGAGGCGATTCTCGAGGTCAACCTCGAGGCCGTCGAGGAGGTGGCGCGCCAGCTGCGGCTCAGGAACATCGGCGGACTCGTCGTGCTCGACCTCATCGACATGAAGAGCCGCAAGCACCAGAAGCAGGTGTACCGCGCGCTCAAGGACTCCCTCAAGCGCGACCGCGCCCGCACCAATGTGCTCGAGATCAGCGAACTCGGCCTGCTGGAGATGAGCCGCCAGCGCCACGAGGAGTCGATCCTCTCCATGCTCTCCAGCACCTGCCCCTGCTGCGGCGGACACGGCGTGGTGAAGAGCCCGCTCGCGATCTCCATCGAGATCCAGCGCCAGCTCACCTCGCTTCTGCGCCGCGCCGAGGCCGAGAAGAAGCCGTTCGTGCCCAAGATCGTAATCTCGCCCGTGGTCATGCAGCGCCTCCGCACCGAGGACTCCCACATCCTCGCCGAACTCCAGGCCAAGCACGAGACCAAGCTGACCTTCGTCGCGGAACTCAACCGCCATCCCGAGTCGTTCTCGATTCTCGACGCCCAGAGCGGACAGGTCCTCTACAGCTCTGGCTCGCCCCGCCCCGTCTTCCACTGAGGATAGAACCATGAAGAAGCTACCCACTCTGCTTGCCCTCGTGGCATCAGGCGCCACTCTGGCCAGCACCAACTTCCTGGACGACCTGCTCCCGGAGAAAACCGGCAACGGGCGCCAGATGAAGAAGGTGGTCATCACCGGCGACTACGTCTCCGCCAGCCGCGCCACCGGCGAACTCACCGCCACTGGCAACGTCAACGCAGTCTCAGGGGTCTACCGCTTCCACTCCGACCGCATCTCGCACACCGCGGACGGCGCCTACGAGCTCGGCGGCGAAACAAGCATGACCACCTGCACCAACGCCGTCGACCATCTGCACTGGTCGCTGACCACGAAGTCCCCGTTCGAGAGCATCGAAAACGGCAGCTTCCGCTACGTCGAGAACAAGTCGGTGACGGTGCGCAACGCCTGGCTGCGCTACCACGACGTGCCCGTGGCCTGGGTGCCCTTCTGGTACTTCCCGCTCAACACCGACTACGGCTGGCGCTTCACCCCCGGCTACACCTCGCGCTGGGGGGGCTTCATCCTCTGCGGCTACGTCTACGACATCGTCAACGAGGGTCGCGAGGGCGTGCCGTCGCTCGGCGGCTCCACCTACGCCGACTACCGCACCCGCAACGGCTTCGGCCTCGGCCAGACCATCCGCTGGGGTCTCAACGACTTCGGCAAGGGCAAGCTGAAGCTCTACCGCGCCTGGGACGAGGACTACGACCGCTACGCCAACCACCTCTATGGCTCCAAGCACCACTACAGCCACTGGGGTAGCGAGGTAGAGCGCAACCGCTACCGCGTGATGATCGAACACGAGGCCGACCTCACTGAACGCGACGCCTTCCGCGCCCGCGCCATGTACCTTTCCGACTCGCACCTGCTGAACGACTTCTTCCGCCGCGAACACCGCGACGAGTCGATTCCCTCCAACGAGGCCTGGTACGAGCACCGCGAACTCTCCTGGGCCGGCGGCGCGACGGTCTCGGGCCCGGTCAACGAC
>JAZRXT010000037.1:0-17376 GCA_045600365.1 Kiritimatiellia bacterium
TGGACAAGGGTAACAAGGACATCCTGCTGGTCCATTTGCTGGACAACCACCCCGAATGGTTCCGCGTCATCGTCTTTGCCCGCACCCGTCACGGCGCCGATCGCGTGGAGCGCAAGCTGGGCAAGCACGACATCACGGTGGCGGCGATCCATTCCGACAAGACCCAGAATCAGCCCCCCCGCGCCCTGCAGGGATTCAAGTCGGGCAAGGTGCGTGTGCTGGTCGCCACCGACATCGCAAGCCGCGGCATCGATGTGCCGTCTGTCGACCTCGTGGTGAACATGGAGCTTCCAGTCGAGACCGAGAGCTACGTCCACCGCATTGGCCGCACCGCGCGTGCGGGCGAGAGCGGGGTGGCGATCTCGTTTGTCGCGCCCGAGGAGCGTTCGCTGCTGAAGGCAGTCGAGCGCTTCATCCGCAAGACCATCCATGTCGACCGCGACCATCCGTTCCATTCCGAGACTGCGGAGCGATTGACGGGCAAGGGCGGTGACGGTCTGCCACAGGCGCCCTGGATTCGCGGGGCCAACGTGAACAAGAAGGGCAACCAGCGCCATGCCGGTGCCCGCTTCTGGGGACAGCAGAAGAAGGACGGACATCCAGTCCATCCCGCCAACGCCAAACGCCACAAGCGGCAGCGCCCCAACGCGGCAGGTCGCCGCGAACCAGATTTCGGTCAGAGGTGAGCGAGTGGACGGAACTAGACAGGATTCCGTCTCACCATCGCTGCCGAGGATGATCTTCGAGCTGTTCAGGATATCGCTTCTGGTCATCGGCGGTGGGTATGCGATAATAGTGGTGGCCGACGATGTGTTCGGTCGCCGCCTGGGCTGGTTGAAGGACGGCGAGCTGCTCGACCATCTGCCAGTGTTCCAGACCGTCCCCGGGCTCATTGCCGGCAATACCGCGATCTACGTGGGAATGAAGGTGGCCGGGCGTCTGGGGGCGGCACTGGGGTTGTTCGCTGTTGCCTTGCCGTCGTTCCTCGTCTTTCTTGGTATCTCGGCCGGCTATTCCATGCTGCCGATCGGAAACCGCTGGATCGCAGGCGCGCTTTTCGTCCTGCGAGGCGCACTGACGGGTGTGGTGCTGGGTACCTTGGTCAAATCCTGGACGAAGAACGTGTGCGGCGTGTACGGGTATGTCGTGGCGGCGATCGCCTTCACGCTGCTGTGCCTGGGCTTCAATCCCGCTCTGGTGATGCTGGGAGCGATGGCTGTGGGGGTCGCCCGTCAGCTCATAGTCCCGTTCCCACATGGCGATGATGATTCAGCGGGACTCGTTCCTCCGCCGGGATTGCGATCCCTTCCAGCGCGGGTTGGACTCGTCACGCTCGTTATGTCCGCCATTGCCCTGGCGCTTTTCCTTCACCCGGGAATATTTCTTGCCTTCATCAAGTTCGGCCTCCTTGGTTTCGGCGGCGGGTTCGTGCTGGTGCCGCTCTACCTGGCGGAGTTCGTCGGGGAGGCGGCGCCGTGGCTGCAGTTGCCGGCTCTGATGTACTCGAATCTGATGGCCTTGACCCAGGCAACGCCTGGACCCGTGAGCGTGAACGCCGCCACCTTCTTCGGTTATCGTCTGGGGGGAGTCGCAGGAGCGGCAATCGCCACCTCGGCGCTGTTGTTACCGTCGTTCTTCCTCCTCACCTTCGCCTTGACCGGTATGGAGCGATGGAAAAACAGCCGAATCGTGCAGGGTATAGTCCATGGGGTTCGCCCCGCCACCTGTTCACTGCTGCTGTTCGCCCTGATGGCCTTCGCCGGCATGAGCCTGTGGACGGCCAACACTGTGGATTGCCCCATGTCTTTCGCCCTCTGGAATGTGGCATTGCACCCTCTGTCGCTGCTGCCAATCGGTTTCTGCTGCTGGTCGGTCCTGTCGCGCAGAGTGTCCATCATGGCGTCCATTCTCGCGTGCGCGGCGGCAGGAGCGTTGATGGGGGGCCTTCACGCATGAAAATATTACTTGCCATTTGCGACAAAAAATGATAAAATGTCACATGTATTTTGGCGTAATTAAGGATCTAAAGGAAAAAAGATCATGAAAAAGCTGATTTCTGTGATGATTTCTGCAATGATGGTTGCTGTCGCTTCCGGTGCTGGATTTGGTTTGTATGAGATGAGCGCCAAGGCGACGGCCATGGGTGGCCATGTGTTTGGCAGGGCTGCGGACGCTTCTGCCAACTACTACAATCCTGCCACGATGAGCGATTTTACCGGCACGGTGGTGACGGTTGGTTTTTCGACGCTGCATCCTACACTTGATACGGAGGTGGATGGTGTTAGCACGCACAAGATGGATCCGGGCTGCTTCTTCGTTCCCAATGCCTTTCTGGTGCAGGAACTGCCGTGGGATCTCACGGCCGGCCTCGGCTTCTATGCCGACTATGGTCTGGGCTCGCACTATGACAATTCCTGGCCGCTTAGCTGGGACTCGGTCGAATCGGTGTTTCGTGGCTATACGGTGAACCCTAATCTTTCATACCGGGTTACGGATCGCTGGTCGGTGGCGGCTGGTCTGCGTTTGGTCCACGCCTCATTTGTTCAGCGTCGCTACATTCCCACCGATCTTTCCGCGCTTGGACTTGGGGTACGCCGGATGCGCGTGAAGTTCGATGTCGACAACGATGTTGATGTTGGTTGGCAGCTTGGCACGCGCTATCAGTTCACCGACAGTTTCTCGATGGGCGCCGTGTATCGTTCCCGCGTGCGGCTTGATCTTGAGGGCGACAGTTCCGTTGGCGGTGTGCCCGGTTCGGTGAACACGCCGATCGGCACGAAGGTGATTGGCGACGGATATCGTGGCGACATCGGCGACAAGCTCGATCTGCCGATGAACGCCACCGTTGGTGCCAACTGGGACATTATCGATCCTCTGCATTTTGGCGCCTCGTTGACCTGGACCGAATGGTCGTGCATCGACACCATCAACTTCATGCTGCCGGCAGGCATGCAGACCATGGATCTGCGCTGGCACGACGCATACCGCACCGGCTTCGGCTTCGGCTATGACGTGACCGACGACTTCACCGCGCTCGTCGGCTACACCTACGACTGGGATCCCACGCGGGAGAAGCGTCCGGCGACGATGCTTCCAGCCGGCGATCGCCACATCGTCAGCTTTGGCGGTTCGTACGCGCTTGGGGACAGCTGGGAGATCTCCGTGGCCTATGCGCTGATCATCATGGAATCTAAGAGCATGTACTTTGACGACGCCGCTGGCGACGAGCATCGTTTCCGCACCGACAACAGCTATACCCACTGCGTCTGCGTGACGCTTTCGTACATCTTCTGACGGGGGACACTATGGCAGATCTGAAGACGAATCTTGGCGGACTTGACATGGCGACGCCGTTCACCACGGCGAGCGGCACTTTCGGCTATGGGGTCGAGTATGCAGGTTGCATCGACTATGCCAAGCTCGGGGCGGTGACGGTGAAAGGGGTCCGCAAGGATCCCTGGCCCGGCAATCCGATGCCGCGCCATTGCGAGGTGCCTGGTGGGCTCGTGAACGCAATTGGTCTGCAGGGTCCTGGGGTGGGGCCGTTTGTCGAGCACTACATTCCCCACTACATTGAGACCGCGGGCGGCGCGGCGAAGGCGCCGCCGCTCATCGTCAACATCTGGGGCGGCAGCGAGGGCGAGTATGCCGAGGTTGCCGCCGCGCTAGACGGCGTCGCGGGCGTGGGCGCAATCGAGATGAACGTGTCGTGCCCCAACGTCAAGGCGGGTGGGCATACCTTCGGGCAGGACACCGCCGTGCTGGCGGAGGTGGTGAAGGCGGTACGCGCCGCCACCAGGCTGCCGCTGATCGTCAAGCTGGCACCCAATGTGCCCGACATCGCTCCCTATGCGAAGACCTGCGAGGATGCCGGGGCCGACGCGATTGCGCTTATCAACACCATTCCGGCGATGGTGATCGACATCGAGACGAGAAGCCCCGTGCTGGGCAATCGCACCGGGGGCCTGAGCGGCAGATGCGTGCACCCCGTGGCGGTGAAGCTCGTTCATGATGCGCACCGCGCGGTCAAGCTGCCGATCCTCGGCATGGGCGGTGTCTACGATGCGCGTGATGCGCTGGAGCTCATGCTTGCCGGAGCCACCGCGATAGCGGTCGGTACCGCCACCTTCACCAATCCGAACGCGGTGGGCTTGATCTACGACGGCGTGGTGGAATACTGCGAGCGCCACGGAGTGAAGTCCGTCCGCGAACTTGTCGGCGCGGTGGTCTAGACGGCATGAAATTTCAACAACCAAAACTACAAGGAGAAATGGCAATGTCAGTGTACACACGTGACGGTTGGACTCGTAGAGGATTCATTGGCCTGGGGGCGGCGGCAGTCGGCGGGAGCATGGTCCCGGGCAGGACGCCGCGGCCGTGCAAGTTCATCTTCATGGCCGACCACCACGTCGAAACCGATTTTGTCCAGAGCTTTGGTGCCGACAAGGGCCAGCCGGTCTACACCTGCTGGAAGCCGGGTGATCATGCGGCCATGACGAAGACCTACGAGTTCATCAATACCGATCCGTTCTGCCGCGACGCCTCCTTTGCGCTCTTTGGCGGCGATCAGATCAACACTGGCTACTCCAGCCACCAGAAGGACCTCGACGCCGAGATGGTGAACTACTATCGCACGCTGGGTTCGCTCGATCTCTACAGCAAGACCAAGGGCACGGATGTTTCTGACTTCGATTTCCGCGCGCCGCCGTCCTACATCTGCCGCGGCAACCTCGGGCGCGGACAGAAACCCATCGAGTTCAAGATGCGTCCGCCGGATTCGCGGATCATCGCCATCCAGGGCAACCACGACACCGGCGTGGGCGACTTCTACCGCGAGTGCTCGTTCCGCTGCGGCGACACGCGCTTCATCACCTTCTTCGCCTCCTACTGCGGACTGCCGGCACCGAAGGGGCACTACCTTAGTACCGGCGTCATTTCCGACGAGGCGATCGATTTCATGGAGAAGGAGATGGCTGCGGCGGCGGCCGATCCCTCGATTCGCCACATTGTCCTTGCCTCGCACTGGTCGATTGCGCCCAAGGGGAAGGACTTCTCATGCCCGATCGTCGACGCCTGCGCGGCCAACAAGATGAACAACAACCGCGCGCGTCTGCTGGCTATGGCTGAAAAGTACGGCTGCGATCTCTACATCAACGGCCACGAGCACAACGGACGCTACCCGGTCGGCCAGGCTGGCTGCCTCAGCAACGTCAACTGCGGTTCCATGACCTGTGTCAACGGAGCCTGGGCCGTGGTGGAGATGCTGCCCGAAAAGGCGCTCTTCCACGTGTATTCGCGTGCCGTTGCCGTCGAGAACGACGGCAAGGTCGAGTTCACGAAGCTGCCGAAGCGACTCTTCACCCGCGAGGTCGCGCTCAAGCCTATTCATTGAAGAACACGAACGGGGTCTGCCATGAATGGATATCTGCTGCCTATTCTGTGCGCGGGTGCGATTTCGTTCCCGCTGATTGGCGCCAATTCGGCCACGCCGGGGATCGTGTCATTCAAGGACGCGGCGAAGATCAAGTCCTGGGACGCATGGAACGACCACATGAAGCAGATCGGCGATCCGCGCTGGCCTGGCGGCAGGGAGAAGCCGTGCATCACGCACCAGAAGATTCTGAAGATGAACTCGGGCCTCGAGCCGGCCGGGCAGCTTGAGACGCGGCCGGCGAGCGGCATCAAGCCGAACGACTGGTGGTCGGTCGGCTGCGAGACGCTCGACCGCGACTATGGCGACTGGGACCAGTACAAGCACTTCCTTGGCGACCTTGGCGTGAAGCGCGCGCGGTTCTTCAGCGGCTGGGCGAAGACCGAGCAGGAGAAGGGCAGGTACGACTTCTCCTGGCTTGATCCGCAGATTCGCGAGTGTGCGGCGATGGGCGTGAAGCCCTGGGTCTGCATCAGCTACGGCAACCCCGTGTGGGGCAGCGACTTCCGTCTCGGCATGCGGGTGAAGCAGATCACCGACAAGCCGGAGGCATTCGAGGCGTGGCTGCGCTACACGAAGGCGCTCGTTGCGCGGTACAAGGACGTCGTCGACGAGTGGGAGATCTGGAACGAGCCGTTCAACCAGGCCGAGGAGTACGCCGAGATGGTCTACCGCACGGCGAAGGCGATCCGCGAGGTGCAGCCAAAGGCCGTATGCCTCGTGACGGCGATCTCCTGGAATGGCGACCCAACGAAGAGCGACTACTACACGGTTCTCGAGAAGCTCAAGAGGGAAAACGCGCTCGACCTCGTCAAGTGGTGGATCTACCATCCCTATGCGCAGAATCCCGACACGAGCTACGATTCGCTCGCGCTGCCACTCCGGAAGCTCGTCAAGAGTTACTCGTCCGACTACGACATCGTGCAGGGCGAGGTGGGGTGTCCCTCGCAGCTCGAGTTCGCCCATGCGCTTTCCAACGTCGAGTGGACGGAATACGCGCAGGCGAAGTGGGACCTCCGGCGGGCGATGGGCGACCGCGTGCGGAACATCCCGTCGAGCCTCTTCACTTTCATCGACCTGCAGTACACGTTCATGCTGCAGAGCTTCGGCCTCATCCGCTCGAATGCGCTGAAGGAGCCCGTGTATCGTCGGCCGAGCTACTTCGCGATGCAGAACGTCTACTCGTATTTCGATGAGGATGTACACGCGATCGGCATCGAGAAGCGGACGGTGAACGGCAGGGAGCTGACGGTTGCGAAGTTCGAGCGGCAGAGTTCGCCCGTCTACGCCGTCTGGTTCTCGGGCGAAAGGCCAGGCGACCGCCTCGAATACGAGCGCGCCGACCTCTCCGGAGTTCTCTCCGGTTACAGCAAGGGCAATGGCGTGTGGTGCGATCTGATGACCGGCAAGATCTGCCGGCTACCCGATCTTAGGTCGGTACCGGTGTGGGATTCGCCCGTCATGATCGCTGACAACGCGCATGTTCCGCGGCTGATCGTCTGGCAGAAGATGTCGCCGGCTGAGATCGTCGATGCGCTGTACAGACCGTGGCAGAACGGTAGCAACAACTCCTGGCTCGGCTCCCGCAAGATCAAGATGGACGTCTCGAATGAACCGTGGACTAAGATGAAGACGGCGGACTTCCTGCCCTGCTTCGACAAGTACGGTCAGTTCAAGTGGCGCGAGTGGCCGGGCAAGACCCATTCCGACGCCGAGATGCAGGCGGTGACGGCCGAGGAGGAGAAGGATCTCGCGGCACATCCTGGACCGAAGGACTGGAACAAGTTCGGCGGCTGGACGGCGGGCCCGCAGCTGAAGGCGACGGGACGCTTCCGTACCGAGAAGGTGGACGGCAAGTGGTGGCTCGTCGATCCCGAAGGACGTCTCTTCTGGAGCTGGGGGCCGGTGCGGGTGACGCCGAGTTCGGCGATGACCCCCCTCAACGGCAATCCGCGCACGCCCAAGGTTGGTGGAAATATGCCCGACCGCGACTGCCTCTTCGAGGCGCTGCCGAAGAAGGGCGAGCCGCTTGCGGCGTTCTACGACACCTACGACGATCTCCTCAAGCCATTCTACGAAAAGCGGGAGGAGACGCGCTGGTACGATTTTTCGTCTGCCAACCTCTACCGCAAATACGGTGCGGACTGGTTCGCGAAGTATTCCGATAGCTGCCATCGGCGCCTTCGGAGCTGGTGCTGCAACACGATCGCAAACTCGTCCGATCTCCGGATCTGCCTGCAGGACCGTACGCCGTACGCCGAGCGCGTCGAGTGCCTGTCGCGGCCGATCGCCGCGAGTTGGGGTATCTGGTTCAAGTTCCGCGATCCTTTCGACGAATCGTTCAAGGAAGGGTGCAAGGCGGAACTCGCCCGTCACGGGCGTGAAGCGCATGATCCCTGGTGCATCGGTTTCTTCATCGACAATGAGATCGAGTGGGGACGCAAGGAGACGGATCTTGCGCAGTGGACGCTGTGGAGCCCGGACGATCAGCCCGCGAAGGTCGAGTTCGTCCGCCGGCTGAAGGCGAAGGGAATCGATCCGAAGAAGGACGAGGTGCCGGAGGCGGAGCTGAAGGCGTTCACCGCCGTCCTCTGCGAGGAGTATTTCAAGCGTACGCGCGAGGCGCTGCGCGAGTTCGATCCTGGGCTCATGTATCTCGGCTGCCGATTCGGTGGCCATGCGGTCTCGTGGGCGGTCGCGGCGTGCGCGAAATACGTCGACGTGGCGAGCTGCAATATCTATTCAGACGGCATCAGAGACTGGCGGCTTCCGGGCGGCTATGATGTGCCAGTGCTGATCGGCGAATTCCACTTCGGTGCGCATGACCGCGGGCTCTTCGGTGCGGGCCTTTCCAACAAAGGTTCACAGCAGGGCCGTGCCCAGGCGCTCAAGGACTACGTCGTGTCGGCGCTTGACAACCCGCAGGTCGTAGGCGTACACTGGCACCAGTTCGCCGATCAGGCGACAAGCGGACGCTTCGACGGCGAATATTTCCAGGTTGGATGGACCGATATCTGCGACCGCCCCTATCCCGAGACGGTAAAGGCGCTGCGCGAACTCGGTGTCGGTTTCTACGAGCGCCGGGCCAAGTAGTCGCGGCACGCGAGGGGAGAGACCATGAACGAGGCGATGATATGGATCTGTGGCGGTGCGTTGCTGCTACTGGGGTTCATTGGCTGCCTCCTGCCCGTGGTGCCCGGTCCCCTGCTTGGATATGCCTCGCTCTGGGTGATGTGGGCGTTCGGCGTGAACCCCGGGACGGAACGACTTTGGATAGGCGGCGCGCTTGTGCTGGTGGTTTCCGCAATCGACTATGTGCTGCCGTCCATGTTCGCCAAGAAGTTCAAGTGCTCGAAGAGTGGTATCGTTGGATGTTTTCTGGGGACAATCGTTGGCGTCTTATTCATGCCCTGGGGGCTGGTGCTTGGTCCAGTGCTGGGTGCGATGCTCGGCGAGCTCACAGCAGGTAGATCGCTCTATGAGGCTACCCGTGGGGGCCTGGGCGCACTCTGTGGCTTCGTGTCCTGTCTGCTGGCCAAACTCGCGGCGACGGGCATTTTCGCCGGGTGGTTCGTCCGTACCATGACGGGATGACTACGCGCCCCGAATTCACGAGAAAAATGTGGGGTGCGACTTTTCATGTGGGAAGTCGTAAGGATTTTCTTGCGGTTTTGGGGACGAATGTGGTATAATGTTTGGCGATGAGCGAAATCCGCAAGACCTGCATCACCGGTAAACTGCCGCCGCCCGTTGGGACGAGCGAGTGGGAGACCTTTTCACAGAAATGCATCTGCGTCGACAAGACTCAGATGATCAAGGAGCTTGTCGATCGGGTGACGACGGTCGCGCTTTTCACGCGCCCGCGTCGCTTCGGCAAGACGACGGCGCTGAAAATGATCCGCGCGTTCTTCGAGAAGCGCGTGGACGAGAAGGGCAGGAAGGTCGACACGTCCTACCTCTTCAAGGACAAGAAGATCTGGTCCGCGGGTGCGGCGTACCGCAGGCTGCAGGGCAAGAATCCAGTCATTTGGTTGTCGTTCAAGGACCACAAGGCTACGAGCTGGGAGGATGCATTCGAGTTCATGATGCGTGATGTCGGCTCGGAGATTTCGCGTCATTGGGCGTCTGTCGAGAATGGATGGGGCGATGGTCCGAAAAAGGATCAAATGCGTCGCATCGTCAATCGCACGGCCTCTTTCGTCGACCTGACCGCATCGCTCGGCTACCTCGCCGAGGCCATCTACGCCCACTGGAAGGTGAAGCCGATCATCTTGATCGACGAGTACGACCAGCCGATATCGTCGGCGTCTACCTTCGGCTACTACGATCAGATGTGTTCGTTCATGCGTGTCTTTCTCTCGGGGGCGTTGAAGGACAACGCGCATGTTGAGATGGGACTCATGACGGGCGTTCTGCGCGTCGCGAAGGAGGGCATTCTCTCCGGGCTCAACAACCTCAAGGTCTATACGGTCTTCGACGCCGCGTTCAGCGAATACTTCGGCTTCACGGAAGACGAGGTGAGTGACATGGCCGCCTACTACGGTGTCCCCGAGAAGATGGACGAGATCAGAGCGTGGTATGATGGCTACGACTTCGGCGGCACGGAGATTTACAATCCGTGGAGCGTCCTCTACTACTTCAGCAGCGACTGCAAGCCGGGACCGTATTGGCTCGACACGAGTTCGAACGACCTCATCACGGAGATCGTCTCGACGTATCCACACGACACGGCGAAGACGCTGGAGGGGCTTTTGAAGGGCGAGAGTCCGTTCGTGTCGATGGCGGCGGAGCTCGGACCGTACAAGCTTGTCCGCAATCGGGCCGACACGCTTTATGCGCTGCTCTTGTCGGCTGGGTATCTTAAGGCGGCTTCTCCAATCGAAGACTGTTCGTGCCAGGTTGCGATTCCGAATCGCGAGCTGGAGAAGGTCTTTGTGATGGACATTGTCTCCAAGTGCCGAAACGAGTTCAGTCTAGATCGCGTGAACGGCGTTGCCTTTGCCTTGGTCAAGAGCGATTTCACCGGGTTCCGCCGCGAGCTGGAACGTTTTCTCCTGGAGTCGACGAGCTACTTCGACGCGGCGGCGGAGGGGTTCTACCACGGGCTCGTCCTCGGGCTCCTCGCGATCCTGCGGCCCGCCTATCGCGTCAAGTCGAATGGCGAGTCGGGCGAGGGGCGCTACGACCTCATGCTCCGGCCGATCCGCGCGGGCTACCCCGGCTACGTCATCGAGATCAAGGCGGCGCGGGGGAAGAACGCGAACCTCAAGGATCTCGCGGCGGCGGCGCTCCGCCAGATCAAGAAGCATGTCTACCGCGCTGAACTGGAGGCCGAGGGCTGCGGCGAGATCGTCTCGCTCGGCCTTGCCTTCTGCGGCAAGAAGGCCGCGCTCAGCAAGGGCTAGGCACGTACGACACATCAAAAGAATAAAGATGGAAATCAGGATGAAAAGAATCATAGCGACAATGACCATGTTCGCCGCCTTCACTGTCTTTGCGGGCGGAGCGGACGACGTAGCCAAGTGGGATCCGCGCATGGCGGCGGACAATGCCGTCATCGACACCAACGGTGTCAAGTGGATTGACGGCAAGTATCTGCCGATCGAAGGCAGGATGTACGACGACGTGGCGCACTACTACTCGCGTCTGCCCGATTCGCTCACCACGAACGTCAACGGAGGTGTCCGCTCGATGCGCACGCACACCTCTGGGATGCTCTTCCGTTTTCGCACCGACTCCAGCTTCATCATCGTGAAGATGGCGCCGCTAGGTGGGTGGAGCTCCATGGGCCACATGACGGAGGTCGGTACCAGCGGCTGGGACGTCTATCGCCGTGACGACAAGTTGGGCAAGTGGTTCTTCGTCACCTCCGAGCATGGTTCGCAGTCGGTGCCGGCCGAGGACATGAAGAACGGGCGCGTCAAGTACATTAACTGGCGCAGTGGCGAGGCCTGCATCATCAACCTGCCGCTCTACAATGGCGTGGCCGAGTTCCGTCTCGGTATCGCCAAGGGAGCAAAGATCGAATCTGCCGGCCCGCACCTCGGTCTTTCCCAGAAGCCGGTCGTTTTCTATGGCACCTCCATCACGCACGGTGGATGCTGCACGCGCCCAGGGTTGGGCTTCGTGAACATAGTCGGACGTGACCTTGACGTTCCTGTGGTCGGGCTGGGCTTCTCCGGTTCTGGCAAGATGGAGTTCGAGCTTTCTGACGTGATTGCGCGCATCGACGCCAGCTGCTACGTGCTTGACTGTCTGTGGAACATGGGCGATGATATGGTGGCCAAGCGCTACGAACCGTTCATTCGGAATCTTCGCGCTAAGCGTCCTGGCGTTCCGATCGTGATGGCGGAGCAGTGCGATGTGTACTGCAAGCCGCCCTGCGGCAAGGATCGCATAATCAGGAAGCTCTACGCAAAGCTCATCACCGAGGGCTGGGAGAACCTGGTCTATCTGCCGAAGAACTGGATGTACCCCGGCGATGGCGAGGGTACGGTGGATGGCTGCCATCCGAATGACCTTGGCATGCGTTCGCTGGCCACGGCCTTCGGTGGCGCCGTCAAGGAAGCGCTTGAGTCCCGCCGCAGATGATCCATTCGGGCGAAAATGTGGTCGATGGCGTTCCTGTGGATGTGACGAGAAAGCGCATCCGCAGGATAAACATTCGCGTCAAGGAGAATGGGCGGGTCGCGCTCTCGGTGCCGAAGTGGTGGGCCACGCTCCGCGAAGGCGAGGAGTTCCTGCGTTCGAATTGGGGTTGGATTCTGAAGGTGCGAGCGCAGCTTCTCGCCAACCCTACGCCAGCCCGGCCTACCGTCACCGCCGAGGAGCTGTCGGCGCTGACGGCCGTCATTGACGAGCTGAGCCGGTTGTGGGCGGGGCGTCTGCAGGAGGACTGCGTGACCTGGCGTCTCCGCCGGATGAAGACGCTATGGGGTTCGTGCCATTTCCGCCGGCGGCACATTGTCTACAATACCGAACTCGCACGAGTTTCCCGGGAGCTGGTCGAGTACGTGGTGGTGCACGAACTCACCCATCTGCAGGCGCACGACCATGGTCCGCGTTTTCACGCCCTGATGGACGAGCGCCTGCCTGGCTGGCAGGCTCTCAGGCGTCAGCTCAACCGCGATTTTTATTGCATGGGTGGCCATGTTGTAGTATAATATGCGGCATGAAAGAAAAAGGCATTCTCCCTGAGAGCGAAGGCATGAGCCGACGCGAATTCATCGGGGCGGCCGGGGCCGCTTCCGCTTTTATCATGTCTGGTTGCGTTACCACGCCTACGCGCGCCTCGCGTCTTGGCGTTTGCAGCTGGTCATATCGTCTGCCGCTCGACCAGGTGGCCGTGGAGATGAAGAGGTGCGACCTGCGTCGCATTCATCTGGCGCTCCAGCCATTCCTCGAGGGCGAGAGCCGTCATGGCGCCGCCGAGGGAGCCGATGCGCTCGCAAAGGTCAAGGAGCGTCTGGCCACGGGCGAGTGGGTGCTTCCCGCGACGATGATCGGCTTCCCGCAGGAGGACTACTCCACGCTCGACACCATTCGACGCACTGGTGGCATCCTGCCCGACGACGCCTGGGAGGGTAACAAGAAGATCATTCGGTCCGGTGCGAAGCTCTCTGCCGAACTCAAGTCGCCCCTGCTCACGCTCCATGCCGGTTTCCTCGACGAGAGCGACAAGGTGGCGCTGAAGAAGTACACCGAGCGCGTCAAGTTCATTGTCGATGTCTGTGGCGAGAACGGCGTTGCGGTGGCGTTCGAGACCGGGCAGGAGACTGCTGCCGACCTCGCGCGGTTTCTGGAGTCCGTCCCCGGGGTGGGCGTCAACTTCGATCCCGCCAACATGATCCTCTACGGCAAGGGCGATCCTGTCGCGGCGGTGAAGACCCTGGCGCCGTGGATTCGGCATGTGCACGTGAAGGACGGTCGCTATGCCAAGACGCCGGGTACCTGGGGCGAGGAGACGCCATGGGGCGACGGCGAGGTCAGGACCGGCGAGTTTCTCGCCGCGCTCGATGCGGTTGGCTACAAGGGCAACTTTGCGATCGAACGCGAGGGTGGAAACGACCGTGTTGGCGATATCGCGCTTGCCGCGCGGCGATTTAAACAGTGCGGGGTTTGACTACTGCGTAATAGGCGTCTTGGTTGAGAACCCGGCTCGTGTGGGCGGGGGCGAAGCCGAGATATAACCCTATGAGTTGGGAAAGTTGCATGCTCTACAAAAAACTCATTATGGTTATACCGTCTAGGATGGTGCTGGTTTGAGATCAAGGTCATAGATGGCCATATCTGCCTTGAGGTCAGAGGGCCTTGACGGATTACGCGGATCGTGTTCGCCTCGTCGGCGGCAAGTAGGTCTGGAAATTCAAGGGAAAGGGGATCGGATGAGGAACTTGATTTTGGCTGTCGCGCTGGTGGTGTACGCGACGGCGTTCGGTTATGCGCCGCGGACGTATGACGTTCGTTCGGAGGCGATGAAGACGAACATTCCCGTGACGGTGCTGCTGCCGAAGGGCTACGACGAGAATCCCGAGCGGCGCTATCCGCTCGTCATCCTCCTGCATGGGGCGAGCGACACCAACATGCACGCCTACCATCCGCTCTTCCGCGAGGCCGTCGACCGGCACCAGTTCGTCCTGGTCGCGCCGTGCGGTACGCGCACGTGGTGGATGGACAGTCCCGTCGATCCGAAGTACAGATACGAGACGTTCGTCGTCGAGGAGATGTTGCCGTGGGTCGACGCACACTACCGCACGATCCCGGACCGTCTGCACCGTGGCCTCACGGGCAACTCGATGGGCGGGCACGGCTCGCTATATCTTGCGCTTCGCCATAAGGACCTCTTCAGCGCGGTCGGCAACATCTTTGGTGGACTCGACCTCTGGGCGTGGCGCGACAAGGGACGCTGGGAGCTCCGCGAGCGGCTGGGCGATCCCGAGGCGCATCCCGAACATTGGAAGGACAATTCCGTCGTCAACCTGGCGAAAGGTCTGAAGGACGGTGAGATTGCGACGTTCACGGCCGTCGGCTGGGACGACATCTTCGTCGGTCCGAACCGCGAGTTCCACGAAACGCTCGTCAAAAATGGAGTCAAGCACATCTATCTTGAGAAGAACGGCTGCCATTCGCAGGAGTTCTGGGAGGAGATGTATCCGAGGATGCTGGCGTTCCTCGGCAACTGGTTCAAGACGCATAGACTGGAGTTCCCTCCCGATTCCGCGTCGGCACCGGTCTTTTCCGGTAGTGATTTGTAAAGTAAAAGAAATGAAGGGAGTACGAGAATGACAAGACGAGAGTTCATCGTTGGGGCGGCCGCCGCTGGGGCGTCCGCAAAGGGCTGGGGCGCCGCGGGGCAGCCGAAGCTGCGCGTTGGCATCCTGAGCGATACGCATTGCCGTAATTTCGCAGAGGGCTTTCGCATCTTCGACGCGGCGAAGGTCGACGCCGTGCTCATCACGGGCGACATGTTCCTCTTCTCGACGGTGAAGGAACTCGAGGACGTCGCGCGCGAGTGGTTCAAGGTCTTCCCGAATGACCGCCGCAGCGATGGGGCGAAGGTCGAGCGGCTCTTCGTCACCGGCAACCACGACGAGATCGACTGGTGCAGTCCATTCAAGTCGTGGGACGATCTGATGGCGCGGTCGATGCGGTTCAACCGTGAGGCCGCCTGGAAGCGGCTCTTCAGCGAGGACTATGAGAAGATTCGCATCAAGGAGGTGAAGGGCTACAAGTTTGTGCTGCGCCACTGGCTCTGCCGCGGGCGTACCGACTTCGGCCACGAGATTCCCGTCGAGGAGGATGTGACACCCGCGTTCATGGCGGCGCACGCGGATGAGCTTCATGCCGAGAAGAAGCCGTTTTTCTATGTGCAGCACGAGCCGATTACCGAAACCGTGAACTGTTCGTGGCTGCTCGGTGGCGGTAAGTGGGATGTTGGCTATATCGATCGCGGCGAGCGCAAGATCTTCGACCGGTTCCCGAACTGCATCGCCCTCACCGGCCACAGCCACGAGACGCTGACCGATGAGAAGTCTATCTGGCAGGGTGCGTTCACGGCGGTCAACTGCTCCTGTGCCCACGGCCATCTCTTCACGCCGCCCGGCCGCGAGAACGGACGCCATGCGGAACACGACCTCAGCCGGAAGCCGCCGATGGAGATGGACCTCGTCGACCGCTGGCAGTCGCCCCAGGGACTCATCATGGACGTTCTCGACGGCGAGGTTCGGTTTCAGCGGCTCGACATCCTCAAGAACGAGCCGGTCGGCCCCGATTGGGTCGTACCGCTTTTCGCGAATGGTGCGACCGTGCCACCATCGGGCGTGCCGAAGTACGACTTCAAGACTCGCAAGGCCGCGTCGAAACCGCCGCAGTTCGCGCAAGACGCGAAGGTGATGGTGTCGTTGATCAAGAATGGCCATTATCGCAAGTTCGGCTCGATCGAGAAGGGCCTCGAGATGAGCGAGACCCATGAGCAGGTGAAGGTCTCGTTCCCATCGATTACGACGGCCAGCTCGCCGACGCGCGCCTATGACTTTTCCGTACGCTGCGAGGTGGCGACGGGCGACATCGTTCGCACGGCCTGCGAGAGCCGCGTCTTCTCGCCCCATTTCGCGATGGGCGAACGGTGGGACGCGGGTGGGGCCGAGTGTCTATTCGCGGCGTCGGCGATTCCGAAGGGGCGTGGCCTCAAAGTTCGGTTCGTGGTCACGCCCTACGACTGCTGGGGTAACGCCGGCGAACCGATTGCCAGCGCCTGGCTCTGATGCGATTTATAATAAGGGATAAGGGAATGAATATGATCCATGTTGAGAGAACCATTGTCGTCCGTATGGTCGTCGCTCTGATCGGTTGCCTGGCCTGCGGAGTCCTGCAGGCCGAGGAGGCGTGCCCGCCCGACGGGACGTGTCCCGCGCCCGCGCCGGAAGTCGCGGGGGCGATGCTGCCCTCCGGCAAGGTCGCCCTCGGGGCGAACTACTGGGCAAGCCACGCCGCAACGCAGATGTGGCGCAAGTGGAACGCCGCCGAGGTCGAGAAGGACCTGGTCGCGCTGAAGGCCGCCGGGATGACGTTCCTCCGCGTGTTTCCGAACTGGGCCGACTTCCAGCCGATCGTCGCGGTGCCGCTCAGCGGCGCCAACTGCGATGTCACGCGCGAGACGCGGATGTTCCTGAGCGAGGAGCCGCTCCCCGACACGCCCTGCGGGCGCGCCGGCGTCGACGAGCGGATGGTCGAACACTTCGAGGAATTCTGCGATCTCGCCGAGAAGCACGGCTTTCGGCTGATCGTGCCGCTCTTGACGGGACAGATGACCTTCCGCAATTTCGTGCCGCCGGCGCTCGTCCACCTCGATCCGTTCGCCGACCCGTACGCGCTCGTCTGGGAGGCGCGTTACGTCGAGTGCATGGTTTCGCGGCTCAAGGCCAAGAAGGCGATCGCCGCGTGGGAGACGGGCAACGAGGCGCGCATTCTCGGCAAGTGCGAGGGCAAGGAACGCGCCGAGTTCTGGCAGCGCTACATCCACGACGTCATCCGCCGCGCCGATCCGGCGCGGCCCGTCGTGGGCGTCGACGGACTCGAACTCACCTCCGCCTGCTCCTGGCCGACCGAGGTCAACGCGCGTTTCTCCGATTACGTGACGACGCATCCGTACCATTTCTGGAACAACGGCTACCTGGACGACTTCCGGACGATCCGTTCGACGACCTATGCCTCGGCGATGACTCACGCGCTCGCCGACGTGGCGGATCGCCCCGCCTTCGTCGAGGAGCACGGTTCGCGCCGCCAGGAGCAGGCCTCGCAGCGGCATGTCGCCGACTACCTCCGTGCGGTGCTCTGGAACGTGTGGGACTCCGACTGCCGCGCCCTGCTCTGGTGGTGTGCGTTCGACCAGACGGGCATGGAGATCGCGCCCTACAACTGGAAGGAGCCCTGCGTCGTGCTCGGCA
>JAZRXT010000038.1:0-14663 GCA_045600365.1 Kiritimatiellia bacterium
CCGCCGTCACAACTTCATCGACATGCGACAACAGCTCACTGTCGGTATATGGCTTTCTCGACGGATCAAAGAACTCCTCATCGGAAGACAGCCAATCCGCCACACACGTCAACCCCGCAAGCAAGCCAGCATCAGCTTCACATGTTGCAAGCTCACTGCATTTCACGCCAAACTTGTCCGCAAGCGAACGAACCAACGAAGCTCGTGCCATCTGCCACGAATCACCGTCTGTGTTCAAGGGAATTGACTGCGGTGCCACGCCATGGTGGGCGGCAACCGCCTGCACGATGGGATGCTCATCTTCGACATTCAAAATGGCATTCAGCGCCGACGCCCCAACCTCGGCATGTAGCGTGGTCGTTCCGCCGTTCTCGAATCGCCGAACCCATTCAGGCGCGTAGGTTGCCAGGGTCTCCTTGAAGTACTTTCCTTGAAAGCCAGGCGAGACTTTTCCAATGTCATGCAATGCGACGCAGAGAGCCGCCCTTGGCAGCATTTTCCTTACACAATCAGGCAAAAACCGCAAGAGAGATTGCGCCACGGCACCAGCATATCGGCAATGATCAAAAACCGTCGTACCCGGTTTCCCGTCCGTGCATGTCTTGGCATAGCATTCACCAATCGGTATTTGGTCTGGTACTACTACGCTTCTGTGCTCAACTCGAAACATCGTACTTTATCCATTTGCAAATGATTTGATCTTCTCTAAAAGAATGTTTTAATCCCACGCATAGCGCATGTGTTAATTTCCCCCACGTGCGGCTCCATCGCCTCTGGGTGTTCCTTGTAATATTCGCGAAGCCGATCACGCATCTTCAGACGCAGCGCCGGGGCAATCAGACCAAGCTCATCCAGACGAAGAATGAACGATTCCGCCGATACACCAAAATACTCCTTGATCGGTAGCACCTCATTGTGCGTCCAATCACCAGGCGCCACACCCACCGACAACACGCACGTGCGCACCGAAGCTGCCGGCATCAAAAACGCTCCCGTGAAATCGGTGAGAAAACGATGCTGCTCAGGCGTCTCGTCAAGCCTAAAGCCAAAGGACACGAATAGCGCCAGCGACCCAAGTTCGTAAACAAGCCGGTAAAGTTGACGCTCTTTCGTAACAGCCGAGTTGAGCAGCACCACCGGCGAACCATGCACCTTGTCCCACAACGCGACACTACCAACCGACTTCGCGAACATCGTCTCCACTATCCGCACTCCACGGAAACGCAGGGTTGAGACCAGATCGCCGACCGGAGCAGTGCCAAGACCAAGCGACGCACGCAATTCCTCGGCAAGCACCACTCCACCACCCTGAAAAGACTTCGGAACGACGTTGAGCGAAAACGTACAGACCGGAACGACAACACTCCCCCCCAACGCCTCGATCGCCACCGCCGCATCCGGTTCGTGCGAACGAATCGGCATATAGTCGGAATCTACAACCTCAGCAACCGGATTCATCGGTTCGTCAGCGGAGATCCCGGCATAAAGCCCAGGAATATCGGTATCCAACGCCGCAACTATCCGCTCGACAATGCCGAACGACGGGCTCACCCGACCATTCTCGATCTGGCATAGCTGAGCCGCGTTCATTTCCGCGCACCGCGCCAGTTCCTTCTGCCGCAGCCCTAGCGCCATACGACGCATTTTGATTCGCGTTCCGATGTCCATGGGGCGTATTATACCAAAAAAAGAATCTCATTGCAATAATTAATATATCGTTAATATACTTTTGGCAAAACAACAGGACGCACAGGACAATAGCGTTAATGCCGGTGCCATACAACTGACAAACTGGATGACGAATAAAGTATATAAAAAAACCTTGCTTCCGCAAGGTTTCTTTGGTGGGCTATAGTAGATTCGAACTACTGACCTCTTCCATGTCAAGGAAGCGCTCTAACCAACTGAGCTAATAGCCCTTGATTTAAATGGCTCGGGCGGCTGGATTCGAACCAGCGACCAATTGATTAACAGTCAACTGCGCTACCACTGCGCCACGCCCGAACGTGGTTGAAAACGGGATATAGTATATCAAATCCCACCAAGGAATGCAAGCGTTATTTTTCACGATTTTATTTTTCAAAACATCCTTGACTTTCATGTGGGAAAACTGTATACTATATACCACTTTTACGGAGCGTAGCGCAGTCTGGTAGCGCGTTTGGTTCGGGACCAAAAGGCCGAGGGTTCAAATCCCTCCGCTCCGACCATTCAGAAGTGTGTTTCCCCCAGTAAAGTAAGGACGAAACGCACTTTTTGCTTTATCGGACCACTATTCACTTGATCTCCGTCAGCGTCGCGGGAGTTTCGTGGGCGGCGTTCACCTTGTCCGGATTGCCGACCACGGCGTCGAAATTCGCCGCAATCAGGCGTCCTCGCCAGAAGATCGCCTCTCCCGGCTGGTTTAGCCCACCCGTTGCATACGAACCTTCAGGATCACGGCGGGCAAAGCCAACCGCCTTACCATCCGGCGAGACCTTCGCCACCGCATTGTTAGAGAAGTCCACCACGTACAACCAGCCATCAGGCCCGAAATTCATACCGTCAGTGGTGCGCATCGGACAGCTCGTCGCGTACTCGATGAAGCCCGGCTTCGCCGGATCACGCTCAATGTCAAACGGCGAACGCGCAAAGACCTCACGCTCCGACACGCTACCATCCTCGGCAAACTTCACGCATATCAGCTCACCATCGCCAAAGTCGCCTAGATAGAGATTCCCCTTCTTATCAAAGACAATGCCGTCTAGCCCATACGGACAGAACTTGTTGCGCGTCACCTCGGTAAGCACCAGCTCCTTGTCATCGCGCGAGTTCGCAACCTTGACATTGCGCTGGGCAGCGTCAAAGCGATAAAGCCCACTGACAAAATTGCCGGGAGCGGTGCCGAGCTTAGAGAACATGCTCTGCGTCACGTAGACCTTGCCATTGCGGTAGCGAATGCCATTGGGATGCTCCAGCCCCTCGGCAATCACCTCGCAACCAGCCGGCTTGTCGTCCTTGATGGCAATGCGCAGCACCCGCCCCTTGCCCTTGGTAAGGGCCTCGCCCGTCCAGGGCTGGTTGTCGACCACATAGAGCGCACCATCATCACCGAAGTCTATCCCCATCGGCGACGCCCTGCCAGTCGTTGGCTCCACCGGCACGTCGAACCACTTGTAGGGCTTCTCGCCCGGGTTGTCGATGCGGAAGATCGCACCCGGCTGCTTGGTGTCGGCAAAATTGGCCGCCGATATCACCAGACGGTCCTTGGCATCGACGGCCATGCTGTCGGGAGTTACGCACGACTCCGGGAACACGGCGAACGCCGCCGCAAAAATTGCACTGATCATTTTGTTCTGTCCTTTCCTGATTTACTTCTGACTAAACGATTCCACTATCGCCCTTCCGGCGCTGGTCCCCAGACGGGTGGCGCCGGCACGGATCATGGCCAGCGCGTCCGCAATCGTGCGAATTCCGCCCGCCGCCTTAACACCCATTTCGGGGCCCACCGCGCCGCGCATGAGCACCACATCCTCGACCGTGGCCCCTCCCGCGCCGAATCCGGTGGACGTCTTCACGAAGTCGACTCCTGCCTCGCACGCTAGCTTGCATGAAAGCAGCTTCTCCTGATCATTAAGATAACAGTTCTCGAGAATCACCTTCGAGACCGCACCCACGTCACGGCAGATCTTCGCGAAGAGAGTGAACTCGTCCAGCACGTACTTGATATTGCCAGACTGCAGCGCACGGACGTTCTGCACGATATCGACCTCGCCCGCACCTTTCGCGAGCGCGTCGCGCACTTCGAACAGCTTCGCCTCCGTGGTCATCTGGCCCAGCGGGAAGGAGATGGCAACATCCACCTTCACGCCAGTGCCCTTCAGCAGCGACGCGCACCGCGCCACCTCCGCACCGTTCACGGCCACGCTGGCGAAGCCAAACTCAGCAGCCTCAGCACAGAGCGCCTCTATCTTCTCCGGCCCTCCAAACGGTTTGAGAAAAGTCGAGTCCAGCAGCCCCGCGAGCTGTTTTCTGTCTAGGGAATCAATGTCTATCATCTGTTTTCCAAGCGATTCGTGTAATTCTTGTTGTTCAGGTTCTTCCAGATCACGGCGACCTAGAAGCTCATCAGAATCTTCAGCGCCTCACCGGCCTTGAGGGCTGCAAAGGCGTCCGCGATATTCGGCGCGGGGAAGCGATGCGTTACGAACTCGGCGGCAGAGAGCTTGCCGGCGCGGATCCAGTCGCAGAGCGGACCCATTGCGGCGCGTTCGCGACGGCGGGTTGGCCACTGGTGAATGATGAGGTTGAAGTTGTACGGCCCCTTGCCCTTCTCCAGCGTGAGCACGGGCTGCGAGATGACGCCGTAGACCCCTATCGTGCCGCCGAGCCGGATCATGCCGATAGCAGCATTCACGATATCCTCGCTGCCGACGGCGTCGATGATCACGTCGAACGACTCCTTGGGGAAGTTCACCTGGTCGGGAGTGAAGACGGCATCGGCGCCGAATTCAACCGCCTTCGCGTGCTTGCGCGCGTGGCGGTCCACGAGGCCCACCCACTCGACGCCGAGGAGCTTCATGAACTTCACGAAGCTCAGGCCCACGGGGCCACCGCCATAGACAAGAACCTTCTTCACCTCAGAGTTGCGCGTGGCACCGCCATCCGGCAGTATGCCAAAGTCACCCAGGCCACCATAGACCTCGCGCCACGTGCAGAGGAGCGCCGCCTCGTCCGCGCCAATCCCCTCGGGCACGACATTCTGGATGATGCAGCTGTCATACCAACCGTGCGCGGCATCGGCAATGCCATCGCGCGCCATCGCGTCATGATCGTTCACCAGCACATACTCGCTGAAGCCGCCCCATCCGCCCACGAGCCCGGGAACGCCGAATTCAAACACCATGCCCCCGAGCACGCGGTCTCCCACCTTGAAGCAGTCCGCCTTCGCGCCCTTCTCCACCACGATGCCGGCATTCTCGTGGCCCAGCACCATCGGGTAGGTCTCCATACCCGGGAAGTGCCCCTCCACCAGCTTGCGGTCGGTGGAATTACAGAGCGCCATCGTCTCCACCTTCACCAGCGCCTGATACGGGCCGGGCTTCGGCGCTTCGACCTCGCGGACTTCGATCTTTCCGGGCTCCGGAATGACAATTGACTTCATTTTCATGGTTTTACTCGCTCCTAATGACTTGAGAAACAATCAGCGACCTGCACCCGTGGACGCCAGACTGGCGAAGATCGGCTCCATGGCACGATACGCATCCAGCATCAACTTCCTTCTGGCAGCATAAAACGCAGCGCGCTCGCCATTGGGCACAATCTCGGCGGCCTTGACCGCGAAGCGCGCCGCCACCGAGAAGTCAGGGAAGAGCCCACAGGCAACGCCTCCCGTAACGGCGGCACCGGTAGAGGTGGCTGCGGCCACGCTTTCCAAAGTCTCGACGCGGCAGTTGCAGGCGTCCGCAAGCATCCCCACCAGCGTGTCGCCGCGCGCGCCACCGCCGATCATGCGCAGCGTATCACCGCAATCCACGTGGTCGCAGAAGATCTCGCGGATGTACGCGAGCGAATTGGCCACGCCCTCGAGCACGGCACGGTACATCTCCTCGCGGGTCGTGGCGAGATTGAGACCCACGAAGACGCCGCGCGCGTCGGGATTCCACCAGGGGGTGCGCTCGCCGCAGAGATACGGCAGGAAGATAAGTCCATTCGCCCCCGGCGGCACCGAGTCCGCCGCGTCGTAGCCAACGCCGAACTTCTCGACGAACCACTTGACCGCGCTCCCCGCGGTCTGCATCGTGCCCGTGGCGTGCAGCATGCCCGGCACGCAGTGGGCCCAGGTCATAACCCGACGCTGGGGATCGGCCACGATCTTCTCGGTGGCAAGGCCGATCCAGCTCGACGAGCCCATGCAGTCGTAGGTGACTCCCGGTGCCACCGCACCCGCACCCACTCCCGCACAACTACCATCGCCACCGCCCGTAGCCACCGGCGTACCCTCGAGAAGGCCTGTCGCCGCTGCTGCAGCCGCCGTCACGCGACCAATGATCTCGGTAGACGGCAGTGCCTCCGGCATGAGTTCCTGGGGAACTTCGGCGGCAGACAGAATCTCATCAGACCAGCGGAAGGCGTTGAGGTCGAATGCATTCGTGCCGCTGGCGTCCGAATAGTCGGTGGCCATACGCCCCGTGAGCCGGAAGTTCACAAAGTCCTTGGCGCAAAGCGTCTTCGCCGTCTTTGCATACACCTCGGGCTCGTGCGCGCGAATCCACATCAGCTTCTCGATCGAATAGGACGCGCTCACTCGGTGACCCACGACGGAAAAGAACTTCGCCTCGCCCACACGCTCGGCGAGCCGCCTCTCCTCCACTACAGCGCGCTGGTCACAGTAGAGGATCGACGGACGCAGCGGAGCGCCCTCTCCGTCCACCGGCGTACAGCCCATCATCTGCCCGCTCAGCGCCACCACCGCAATCCGCGACGGATCGACACCCGTGCGCTCCAGCAGCGTACGAGTTGACGCGCACACCGCCTGCCACCAATCCTCCGGATTCTGTTCCGCCCAGCAACCGTTGAAGAATCTAGCGGAATACGCCTCGGTCGCCTCGCCGAGCATCTTCCCCTCCGGCGTGTAGAGCGTGGCCTTGTTGCCGCTCGTGCCCAAATCGTGTGCCAGTATGAGATCCATGGACATAAATGGTTAAATAGTTAAATGGTTAAATCGAACTGCGCCAGCATAGACGAGCCTCTCCAAGCTTGCAATGATCAAAGGCATTCATCACGGATGGTACTCGCACTTGCCCCTGGAAAGCGGCACGAACCCCGGCATATCGGCCTCGGGAGTCGTCCAGGCCGCATCAGAGGCCTCGTGGGCGATTTCTCTCAACTCCCTCCAGCGGGGGTCGTCGCGACCGGTGAAGGCAAACTTGGCGGTACCGCGTCCGCCCGCCGACTTCGGCAGATGGGCATTCAGCGCAGGACTCCACGCCGGGCACGTCAGATCGAACCACCACCATTGCGGCTCGACGAAATTGGAGAGATTCGGCTTCAGATTGATCCCACCATGACAGGACGCGCAATTCTTCTCGTAATACGGGAGGAAGCGCTTCGTGAACCAAGGCTGCAGTTCGTCCGATCCAGCCCTGCCCCACTTGTCGCGGCCGGACTTGCCCCTGACGTGCGCGTGGTCACTGGTGGCGTAGTATGGCATCTGCGCGTCGATCCACTCGTACACGCGGCGACGATCAGAAAGCGGAATATCGGCACCGCAGTGATCCCGCTTCAGGTAGTCGGGCAGACGGCTCGCCAAAGAGCCGCTCTCCTTCGCCTCGAACGGGTCGGTGAGGCCGGTGAGAAGGTGCATGCCGTGGACCAGCGGCTTTTCCTGCGACGTGCCGGTGAAGTAGGCACGGGTCTTGGCGTCGCTCCTGGACCGTAGCACCAGCGAGTCGTACGACATGTTGAAGAAACGCGTGTATCCACCCGACAACGACATCCCCTTTGGCGGGGTCGCGCCGGAATGGCACTTCACACACCAGCGGTCGAAAACCGGCTGAACCACCTTCACATAGTCGATCACGCCGGCGTTCCCCCAATCTGGAGGGGTGATCGGCGTGGGGGCGCGGCGCGCGGCCGAGGTCGCAAGCGGCACCGCCGCCGTGCGGCGATTCTCATGGCATCCGGTGCAGCTCTGCGTCTCGCCCGGCATCAGATTGATTGCACTCGTCATGCGGCGCAGCTCACGCCCCTCGGAATCAACGAGCTGGAGGTATATCTCCTTGAGCGCGGGTGCCTCGAGATTGACGCTGCCGTCCGGGGCCACGGGCGCATACGTCCACACACGCTTGGCATAGTAGGAGGACGCACCGAGGAGCGGCCCCTGATCCAGGACACCGTTCCAGCTGCGGTTGACGGTCTTGGGCAGCTGTTCCATCACGCGGATGAAACGCGCCGCGCCGGGTGCCACCTTGCCGTCGAGTCCCTTGTAGACGTCAGACACCACGATGCGCCCAAGCTCAACCGTCTCCTGCGCTGGCTGCCCTGGCGGCGCCGCCTCTATCGTGTAGGCATTAACCTTCTCGGGTTTGAAGTCGGCCATCTCACGCGGCGGTTTGCGGGGCACAAGCGGAATCGGGCGCAGACAGCTCTCCGCGCGCTCCTCGCACACGGTGGCGCGGCGTCCGTCGTCGGCAAGCAGCATGATCTTGAAGCGGCTTTCTCTTGGGAAACCTCGGCAGGCAAGCGCACGGTCGGTGGAGATTGCAAACGGCCACGCCCACGCCCATACGTGGCTGCGGTCGAAGATGCAGGGGAATTCAGGCGTCCAGTTCCTCACGCTTTCGGGGCCAGCCCCCTCTGGTCCCGTTCGGTTGTAGAGAGCGTGGATGGCGCCGTAGCAGCTACCGTGGTGCGGCGCGGCCGTGGCGAGCACACCATAGCCGTCGGGGAACTCGGAGGCCTGGATGTACGACGCCGGATCCACCGTTAGATTGCCGAACCAAAGTGCCATCTGCCGCCCATCCGGGTACTGGGTCCAGAGCGACTGGCGGTAGGTGAGATTCCAGTCCACATACTCCCAGCGCGTATAGATGAGGCGCCCGTCGGAAAGAACGCCTGGATATATGTCGGAAAGCGTATTGGAACTAAGCCGCCTCACGTTCCCGCCATCACCATCCATAACGTGCACGTGCGAGCTCGGGCCCGATTGACACACCGTGTGGTAGTACGGCGTGCGGGTGGAGAGAAAGGCGATTCGTCCGCCCGGCAGGTAGGCGGGGCTTGCGTTGTGCGAGTCAGGCGTCGCAGTGAGCTGACGGAATCCCTTCCCATCGACGCCGATCTCGTAGATCTGCCAGGCTCGGGCGCGGTCGTACTTCATCGAGAAGAGGATCTTCTTCGCGTCGTAGGAGAGCGACATGTCGAGAATGACCGAATTCGTATGGGAGAAGACCGTGCGCAACGTGTCATTGGCAGGATCAAAGCATCTGATAGCGCACCCCATGCGCCCGCCCTCGGGGGCGGACTGCCAGACCGTATTTGGGATTGCGCCCGAAAGAATCGGCGCCTCGGCGATGTAGAGGATGGGCGGCAGCTTCTTCGCCTCGGCGGCAAGCGCGGGATCTTCCTTCATCCAGTCGCGGGGCGGCAGCTGAGGACGATCCACGGCGAAGCCACGAATCGCGACGGGGGCCGGCTTGCCACCGCGCCCGACATTGACGAGCTTCAGCACGTGGCGACCTTCTGGCAAATCCTTCGCCAACATCACCTGCTCGTCGTTCATCGTGTCGATAGTACGCAGCTTCCCACCATCGAGGAAGACCTCCAGCATCCCGCTCTTCGCCCCGGAATCGCGGTGGAGGAGGCCCCACTCGGGATGGGGGGCGCGCGGACGCAGCCTCACTTCCACCTGCGTGCCATTGAACGTGAACTCGACTGACGCGCCGACCTCACCGCTACGCCACGAATAGGACGAATAGTGGTCCTTCCAGGCAGTGGCCGCGAGATTGTCATCGCCCGCGTGCCACAACCCATTCATCCTGACACTCTCGCTCGAAAGCGGAACATACGCCAGTCGTGGCGCGCGGCGCACGCCCTTCGCACCATTCACCGCGTTGGCTCTCAGGGCCTCCAACTGCTCCTGCGTCCAGCCAGGGCCACAGTCGATCTGCGCCCCATCTGCCACCTCCACGCAGCCCATTCGATCCCAGCCTGGCAGCGAAGCGGCGCTTTCGACGTCCAACTTGCCTGCCTTGACAATGGTACGCCCAAGCCACGTGTTGTTCCCCGTGAGTGCCAGGCGGCCAGCACCGGTCTTTACGAAGTCGCCGCCCTTCGCACCTGGTTCACAAAGAATATCGTGTTCGATCGCGCAGTCTCCCGTGCCGGTGTCGATGAACGCACCGCCATTTCCCACGAAAACGCGCGCGGTCGAACGCTCGACGATGAAGCGCCCGTTCGCACCTGGCGGATTCACAAGTTCGCCGCCATCGAAGACGAACGTGGCGTCGCCCTGGCAGAAGCGCACCTTGTCGGACACTATCCTGCCGCACTTCGCCAGACGCACCACCCCTTTGGACGAGGGACGAAACGCCACCCAGACGCCACCATTGGGCTTGCCTGGCCCGACGGACTTGGGAGAGATGGTCATTACGCCGCCGTTCGTCACCGTGAGCGAGCCGGTGCCCTCCTCGCCAACCACCACGCAGAGATTGTCGCTACGCTCCTCGCCACCTTCGAGACGATAGTCGCCGGACGAACCCGGCAGACGCGCCACCACTAGATATCCGCGCACATTCAACGTGCCGCCGGTCTGGCGCATCACACCCATGCCGGCCCCGCCAACGCGGAAGTTGCCATCCACATCCACCTTGCCACCTTCGAGAATGAAGGTTCCCTTGCCGTCTCGCCGGGGGCCGCCAATCTCAAACGCAGGATCGCGTCCGCGCGCAACCAGCACACCATCCGAGTGGCGCAGCGTCTCGCCGTTCCACACGAACCTCTGGCCATCAGCCGCCGACAACGACAGCGAGAGCATTGCCAAGCTAATAACCAGTTGCAAATCTGGAAAATAAAATCTCATCGTTCCCCTCTGTAGCACCCGCTGGGAAAATCCGGCAGGCGACATATATTATAGCATAATTCTGGCACGAATGGGTAGATGTTCTAGAGGTTAATGAGCTTTATTCTGCTTTGTTCCACCCCGAAAAAGATCGCGCAGATGACGCATTGGCATCATCTACGCGAACTCGCCTTGATCTCGGAGGCTGGGTACGAGATTCTACGCTGGCATTCCGCTCAATGCAACCTATCTAAGCAGCATGACCGTGCCGGCCGAGTAGACTAGATTAATGGAGTCAGCATTCACCTGCACGACCCACTTCTTGGAATCGCACCTGAAGCGGTTGCGGGTGAGCGCCCCCTCAACGGTGAAGGTCGCATCGCCCGTGGCGCGGGCAAGCGTATGGGTGGCGTGGGAAATTGCGGTTGTCTCCATGTTGGTGGCACTGAACATGCAGTCGGGGCCGAAGGTGATCGGGATCGAGGATACGATCGCATCCGCAGTAGCCGCGCTGCCATCCACCACGAAGTCGCCCGTGACCGTGAAGGACGGAGCGGCAGAGGCGTCCGTGGCCGAGCTGGAGATCGTGCCGCCGGTCGTAGCCGTCACCTTCGTGGCCGTATAGGCATTGCCGTTTACGTCGAACGTGGAGTTGGCGGCGAACACGATGTTGCCGAATTCAGGCAGTACGGCATCGACCGTGCGCGTGAAGAGCGCGCCGTCTCCCGTGTCGACGCCCATCTCGTAGTCGTCGGCGTTCGCGCTGTTGCGGCCCTGACGGTCGATCGCGAAACCGTGGCGGGTCTTCCAATTCGTGGTGATCGGCGCGGCAGCGGTATCGCCGCTGCAGGCGCGGTACTCGAACGTATGCGCACCGGGGGCAAGCGTTACATTGCCGTGCAGGATCTGGTTGGCACCCGAGAAGACCTCCTGACCGTCGACCTTCACCCTTACACTGCCCGTGAGCGCGCTCGCAAGCGACCAGGTAACGGTCTCGCTGCCGCGGTTCCAGATGTAGCCCGTGTAGGTGATGAGCTCCTTCGCCTGCCAGGTCGTGTAGTTATGGCCCGGTTCCTTGATGGCACTCGTCGGCCCGCGCACGGCGAGGTTGGTGAAGCAGACGTTCCCGTTCCAGGCCTCGGAGGCCGCCGTCGCGTTTGCGTAGATGTTGGTGCCTTCCCAGAGACCGGCCATCATTCCGCGGCCGAGCTTGACCGCACCCTTCTTGATGTCAAGCTTCTCGGCCCCGAGCGATGAGTAGTACTCAAGCCCACCCGTTCCATTCTGCGTCACACTCTTCCACGCGCCCTGCCCGTTCTGCACGCGGGCCGGCTGCGTACCATTCGAAACGAGGCCCGGCAGCGCGTAGGTGACTGGACACATGAACGCCACGCCGTTGAAGGTGTTGGTAAAGGGCTCCGAGTTGGTCGTCTTGAGCGGCGTCTGCGACGGCGAGAGCACCACGTCGCCCGCGTCTTCGCCCGCGGGGATCGATCCGTTCGGATACGCCCAGACGACGCCCTGGTTGAAGGAGATGCCGCCCGTGTACGTCTGCACCGCGTCCAGGAGATGCAGGAAGCTCGTGCGCGTGCCCGTCGTCGAAAAGCCGCCCGTGCCGGAAATCGGCGTCTTGACGAGGAGATAGTTGCGGTTGCGGTCGCTCTGGTTCATGAGACCGAGCTTCGCGTTGGCGATAGTGGGCATTGTAAGCTCGTTGTTATGCGAGTCGCGCGGCGAGACGTTGTAGTCGGCGAAGACAAGGACGTCCGGCCCCTCCGCCTGAACGAGCCAATTCTTGTAGGTGCCGCTGAAGCTGACGCCCTGTGACGTGAAGCGCATGCCACCGTACTGGCCGAGGACGATCCGCCCCGAACCCTCGAAGTTAATGGTCGACTGAAGCCGCCACTGGCCGCCAGTCACGTGGATCTCGCCAGGACCCGCAAGCGTATAGGGCAGATGTCCGGGACGATCGTTACCCGAACCGGCCCCCATCGCGAAGGAGAGCGTATGCCCGTTGAGTTCCAGTCGAGAGCTGCCGGCGAACATCCACGCCTCGACATGCGCGGTGGCATCGTCGTCGAGAATCACGGTGCCGCCAAGGCAGCCCGAGTTGCCATAGTTCCCGGACACCCCGTTGCCGAAGCAGTGAAGCGCGGCCTTGTAGGTCGAGTTGCCGTTGCCCGCGATGTGGAAGGTGCGGTCCGAGTTCATGACCGTATTGGTGGTGAGCGTCGTGAACGTCGCGCCGGAGCGGACGTAGACGGGGACGGAGGCGTCTTCCTTGCCGATCGAGTAGCGCACATCGGTTCGCAGCGCACCCTCTTCGACGTAGACGGGGGCGCTGAAGTTCGAGATGGGCTGGTTCATGACGAGCAGGCCCTCGCCGCGCTTGACGAGCGGACGCGCCTTGTCGACGCCGCCGTTCAGCGTCTCCAGCGTGACCGATTCGCCGCTTACATCATTATAGGCCGCGAGCGCCGCCGTAATGTCCATCTCCGTCGCCACGTCGAGCACGATGGTGTCAAGCGACGGATAGGGCGTCACGACGAGCGAACCCGCGCCCGTGATCGCCGTGCAATTGTCTACCGTGTAGGTGCCGTTCGAAATCGTCTCACCACCGATCAAGACCTCGTTGGCATAAAGCGTCACACCCTCGGCGAGGTCTAGCCTACCGCCGTTCGCAACGTCCAGCGACAGGACCAGGGCCCTCGCGCCCGAACCGCTTTCGATCTTGAACGTGCCGGTCGGGCCCACGTTCAGCAGCTGAAGGCTCTTGAACGACGCGCCCTCGATGAGGCGCATCGTGCCGTTCGTGACGGCGAGGCGGCCCTGGCGCTCGGGATGGACGGCCTTGGCGAGCGTGAAGAGATAGTCGCTGCCGTCCGTCTGCTTGGCGTCCGGACAGAACGCGATGCCGGCCGAATTGTAGAGAGTGCCCGTGAAGCGCTGCTCGGCGAGCTTCGGTGTGCCGGTGAGACGCACGTAGTAGCCGTGCGTGTCGTCCGTAGCCGTGAAGCCGTGCGTCGTATTATTGACCTCGTTCGACTCGATGAGTGCGCCGTTGGAGATCGTGAGGTTGAAGTACTGCGTCGCCTGGCCCGACTTGGCGTAGCTCGAGAGCCGCAGCTTCGTGTTCGCGTCGTCCGAGCCGAACACAAGCTCGTGTCCAGCCGAGGGCTTCATGTTCTTGGCGGCGAAAAGGCCGCCCATCAGGATCGTCCGTACCGGCGAGTAGGCCGAATTGGACTCGTCGACGGGCGAGAAGGATCCGGCGCCCTTCTTGATGAGCGTGACCTGGTCTCCCGAAGTGTACAGACCGACGCCCTTCTGGTTCGTGTAGTTGCCACCCGTGCCGATGTTTATGATGCCGTCACCCGAACCCTTGAAGCGGAGGCCCGCCCAGGTGCTGATACTCACGTTGTCCATGACGGTGAGTCCGGGTCCGTTCGAGAGGAGCCCGATGTAACCCTGGTGCATGGGTGACGACGGCGCGGCATTGAACACGATGCTGTTAATGGCGGCCATCATCGTACCGTCAGGATAGGCCGACATCTGCCCGCAGCCTTTGTTGACGATGACGTCCGAGCCCTCGGGCGGCACGTTGGCCGCCGGGACGAGATTGCCGTCCCCATCCTTCACCTTCCAGTTGTCCTTGTTGAACCAGTCGTAGGCATAATATGACTTGGTGCCGTGGAAATCGGCGTAATACGTGTCGCCGGAAACAACCAACGAACCAGCCACCGCAAAGGCGGCAACCATAAGTGGCAATGCAATATTCTTCATAGGACAAACCTTTCTTTAAAGATTCGCCCCCCCCCCTGTGAAAACTCAACTTTTACAGAGTGGAGGAACAGGTATATTCTACCAATTAAAACACATAATGTCAAAGAAAAAGTAAATTTATTACCAAAAGAATTGCCAATGAGCTTTTAGCTTTTGGGCATCTCCCAAAATTTATGAGCGTAGCGAATTTATCTATCTACCACGGAATCCGCCATTCGGCGGACACGGAAAGAGATTTGGAAAGTGAGCCGTCCCGACAAGGCAATCGCTCTCCCTCCCACCAGCCAAGGATCGTCCGCAGGGCATTTATGAGCGAAGCGAATTTATAAGATTCATGTAC
>JAZRXT010000039.1:0-23682 GCA_045600365.1 Kiritimatiellia bacterium
AAAGGATGAGTATCTCGTTTATCGTGTCCGAACTCAGACCAATGAATTGGGTCAAGTCACCCATGCGCATTATGGGCGTATTGGTGAGAAATTCAGTCAATACATCGGCCTGTCAATCAAGTCCTGGTTCAATCCGACAGACAACGATACGAATCTCGAATCTGAGGATATGTCTAAGACTCGAGCCAAAGGTAACCGCAGGTATTAAAACAAACAGGGGTCAAGTATTAGAATCAACAGATGAGGCGTTCAAAAATGCGAGCCATTCGGGGGCGAAATTTGTGTTATAAAACTGACGCTAACTTGCAAAAGGAATCGGGAATGAGGCATTCAAGTGCGATATGAGAGCCGACATCTCTTTTCTGCCGTCGTTTTGAATACCGTCACCCCGACCATTCGCAAAAGCAAAATTTCACAGCGCCGCTCTCTCCGCCGTAGGCTTTTCCTCGCTTTCCGTTTTGAAAAAGAAAAGTGCGGATGGGGGGGTGAGACATGACGCTTTTGAGAAGCGCCCTATGAGCTGTGAAAATCACTGTGAAAATCAATTTTTCAGCGAATTTTAGTATTGACGCGAGGCGGTCGGATTTGGTATAATACGTGACATCGACACGGTGAACGGTTCACCATGTCTATGGGATAGTAGTGATTCCTGTTCTAAAACCTGGAGTAAACTATGAAGAAACTGTTTCTTGGTCTGGTTCTGGTTCTTGCGTCATCGGTGCAGGCGTATGATACGCTACCGTCGTGGACGCTTGCGTGGACTAACGCCGCCAACTCGGTGGGCACGCTTGTCACGGACGCGGCGCACGGCGGCTGGACGCTGAACGTTCGAAAGAACTCCGACTACGGCGGTTACGGACTGACGCTCGGCATCTATTCGGGGAAGGCGTTCTACGGCAGCGCCGTTGCCTCGGGTGGTGGCGAGACGGGAGAACTCGACATGCGCGGCACGATCACGGGCCCGACGCTCGACGGCACCGGCACATCGACCGCCTGGAAGATCACGAACCTTCCCGACTCCTGTTTCCGCACGGATGACGGCAACGGTAATGCGAACCCGGCCCTGGCCGTCAAGATTCTGCGGACTCCGGGCACGCTCACGACCTTTCAGTGTCCCTATCACAACGATGGTCTGCCGCATCCCGACGTGACGGAGATCTACGTGGATGAATCTGAATACACGGGAAGTATTCCCTCCTGGCTGGCGAGCGGCTGCGAAAAGCTCAACATCCTTGTTCTCAAGGTGCCGAAGGCGACCTCGCTTTCCACTTACATCGCCCATTATCGTTCGCCGCGAGATCTGACGTCATTTGACGACTTTGACCTAACAAGCATTATGACCGTGAATGGCAGCGCCGGCGGCGGCGCCATGCAGGGATGGCAAGCCAAGGGAACGCTCGACCTTCCGTCCCTGCAGAACGTCACGGTGTCCAACGCCTTTAAGGGTGCCTCGAACTTGGGGGCCGTCCTTCTGGGCACGAAAGGAAATCTTAAAGAGATCGGCGAGCAGTCGTTCCAGAACTGCAACAGTCTTTCGAACATCGTCATCGGCGCGAGCCCCTCCGGCGTGACGCTCAAGCTCGGGCCGAATGTTTTCGCCGCCACGGGCATCAAGCGCGTGTGGTTCAACGGGGCGACGCCGCCGGAACTTCAGCAGAAGGCGGGGGCGTACACCTTCGGCACGAGTGCGACGCCGCAGGGGCAGATCACGTTCTACGTGCCGGACACGCCTGGCTGGCAGAGTGTGCTCGCCCAGCGCGATGCGTCTGGCCTCGTGCCCGCCTCGGTCTTCAACACTGCCAACCCGCAGTATGTGAAGGTGTGGGACGGGTGCGTCAACTGCGATCTTTCCAAATCCCATTTGATGGACGACATCCTCGGGGCGAAATACGGCGACACGGTCGAGGTGACGACGCCCGCGATGGATGAAGGCGGATTCCCCTACGCGACCGAGAAGTATTCGCTCAGTATCTTTCCCATCACGTTCTCTGCCTCGACGCCAGGCACACCTGACGAGGCGGGCCGCAGTTCCGTGTTCTACCGGTGGAACGGAGTGTCGAAGGCGCGCGAGACGGAGAATCCGCTCGTCGTCACGGTAGAGGATAGTATCGACGATATAAAGGCCTTCTTCTCCCACGACTGGACTTACGACGCCGCCGCACAGGTGATCTCGAACGGCAACTGGGTCATTAATGTGTCCGTCGTGGACAGTAATAAGCGTACGCTTCGCATCGGCAAGAGCACCAACAACCCTGTGGATTCGACGTTCTCCACGGCAATTACTGGAATAGGAACGGGTACGCTCGACTTCAACGGGCACGTACGCGACGCCGATGGCAACGAATGGTCGCTGACGCACATGAAGAGCTACTCGTTGTGCAGAGCGCGTAAATGGACGTCGTCCGACACGACTGAGACGTTCAGCGATCATCCTGCCGTGGTGGTATTCCCCGAGACGCTCGTTTCGATGGATGGTAATATCTTCAACTTCAACCAGTCGCAGGATTTCCCGCTCGGAGAGGTTGTATTGATCGCGCCGAACTTGACGGGAGGCCTTGGCTGGGTGATCAACGGGCCGAAACTGCTCAATCGGATGACGCTGCGCATTCCAAAGGTGACTAGTCTTGGGGCGAACTGCATCTGGCAGAATGCGGCGTTCTCCCAGACGGACGTGACGGAGTGGGACCTGTCGTCGGTTACGAGTGTCGGCGACTTCGCTTTCGCGTGTTGCACGGGTATGCGGGGTACGCTCCATCTGCCGTCGCTCGTTTCGCTCGGCCACCGCAATTTCCAGGAACACAAGTATCTGAGCGGCGTGGTGCTGGCGACGAATCTGACGCTCACGACGGTGGGGTCGAATGCTTTCCTCAATGCGACGTCGTTGAGGAATGTAACGATCGGCAACGCGAAGGACGGGGTCACGGTTGGGCAGAACGCATTCAAGGGTACGTCCGGCGTCAAGTCCGTCACCTTCCTCGGTCCGCGTGACGAGGCGATCGCCGATGCAGTCCTGAACGGTGTTTCGGCGACTACTGGCGCAAAGACCGCGACTGTGAACGCGCCGCTGGCGCAGGAGTGGGGCGACAGTGTTTCTGCGGCCACGGGTGACGAGATTGCCGCGAAGCCGGCAGGTGTGGCAGGTGTCTACCGCGAGGGTTCGAGGAAGGCCTGGCTCGTGTACACGCCGTCGCCGTTCGATCCACGTGGAACGCTGATTATAGTCAAATAGACGTCGATATGTCAGAAAAAGATCTTTTGAAGAGCGCCGTGGTCGAGGCAGAGGTGCCCGAAGTAATTACCGCGGCGTTGATGCAGGATGGCATACCTCTTGTCCGCAACCTTCGGGTGGGCAACAGAACCGAGAAGGCGTTCGCGGACGTGGTTTGCGCGATTTCGTCTGACGATGGTCTCGTCGTGCCAGGAAAGGTGTCGTTCAGGGAAGTGCCGGCGAATGGTGAAGCCGTAAGGGCGTATGTTGGGGTGCAGCTGAACCCACGCCGGCTCGAGGAGGTGGGTGAAGGGTCGGCGCAGAGTTCACTCAAGTTGGTCGTTTCGGCGGCCGGTGAGGTGATTTGCGAGCGGATCTACCCGGTTATGGTAGGCAGTGGCGGTGCTGCTGACGCGCAGCCGACGGAGAGTCGCGCGGGTGTGGCGCAGACGGCGCAGGGCCGCATCGATCGCTGGACGCAGAAGCTGCTCGACTTCTCGGCTCGAAACCGGCTCTTGAACATTCCCGCATCTTCCCGCCAGGTGATCCCGCTCGTCTGCTCCGACCTTGGGGCGCTAGAGAATCAGATTGCGGCAAACCGCACCATCACCATCCGTTCGGCTGAGGACGCGCTGGGGGAGAAGACCTTCGCCGATCTGCAGGCCAATCGTCTGACCACCGAGCAGTGCAAGGACACCATTGACGCCGAGCTCCGCAGTGGCCGCCTCTGCGCGATGATGCCGCCGCGCGAGGTGTACAGAAGATTGTCGGACCTCTACCACGATGCGCGTACCAATCTCGAGGAGTCGGGCGTGAACACGCTCTTTCTGGCGATCGGCGCCCTGCAGTGGATGGATCCCAGCGCGGGAAAGAACCGCAAGGCGTACCGTGCGCCGATCCTGATGGTGCCGGTTCGGTTGGAGCGGGCGTCTATGGCCGAGGGCGTGAAGATGAGCCGCATCGACGAGGAGACGACCATCAACTCCACGCTGATCGAGTTCCTGCGCACGCAGTTCACCATCACCGTTCCCGGCCTGGATCCGCTGCCGGCAGATGACTATGGTGTGGACGTGCGGTCGGTTCTGGACGCCTTCCGCCAGTCGATCAAGAAGATGGAGGGCTGGGAAGTCGTCGACGACGTCCACATCGGCTGCTTCTCCTTCGGCAAGTTCGTGATGTGGAAGGACATGACCGACCGCGTGGACGAGCTGAAGAAGAACTCGCTCGTCAACCATCTCATTGGTGGCGGCGGACTTTTCGACGATGGCATCGAGGTGTTTCCCGCCGAAGAAGTGGCAAGGCATGTCAATCCGGAAAAACTGTACTGCCCCGTCAGCTACGACTCCTCGCAGCTCGCCGCCGTGCTGTATTCCGAATTGGGCAAGTCGTTCGTGCTGCATGGTCCGCCCGGCACCGGCAAGGCGCAGACGATCACCAACATCATCGCCCACAATCTGGCGCTCGGCCGCCGCGTGCTGTTTGTCTCTGAGAAGAAGGCGGCGCTTGACGTCGTCAAGGCGCGACTGGACCGAATCGGGCTTACCCCGTTCTGTCTGGAGCTGCATTCGAACAAGACCGAGAAGGGGAAGTTCTACGAGCAGATCAAGGCGGCACTGTCGGTGCCGGATACCGTCGCGCCGAACGAATGGGGCCAGGTGGTTGCCGATTTCGAACGGAACCGCGCCGAGCTGAACGCCTACGTGGCCGAATTGCACCGCCCATATCCCAATGGCCTTTCTGCCTACAACTGCTTCACGAGGGCAATCCAGTATGGATCGAAGGTGAGTCAGGAGCTGTTCGCGTTTGACTGCCTCAAGCAGGACTGCGAGTCCTACCGCGAGGCGAGGCAGACCGTCCAGGACCTGCTGACCGACTTCCGCGGTGTTCTCGAAACTGCGCTCAAGGCAATGCCGGAGCTGAAGGTCGAAAGCTGGTCGCCAGTGCTCGAACGCCAGTTCAAGGAGGCGGCGCAGGATATGGCGACGACCTCGGCCGGTCTCAAGACTCCGCCTGGGGCACTGTACGGGATGCTGCGCGATCTTGATCGCCGGGAGGAGCTCGCCAAATTGCTCGATGGCTACGCGCTAGACCGGCTCTCCGAGTTTTCGCTCGATGGCGTTGCCGGGATGCTGGCGGACAATGCCCGTGCGTTCGTTCTGGTTCGGTTGATCAAGAACCTAATCCTCTTCCAGGAGGTGAAGGGGATGTTTCTGCCCGGAACGGCGAAGCCCTCGGCGGAGAAGCTGGCTGCGGATATTCCGCTTCTCAAGGAGTACCGCGAGATAGTGGCGCGTCTGGGCACGGCGGATGTGGCCGAGGTCGGTGTCAAGCGCCAGGAGCTGGCGGCGAAATTCAAGGCACTGGCCGAATTCGTCGTTCTGGATGCGCTGCCGATGACGGAGGTGACCACGCCCGACTTCTTCCAGGCGATGGCAGACGGGTGTGGCGATCTCAGAAACGTGCTCAGATACCGCAAGACGCTGGCCAGGGCGAAGACACTTGGAGTGGGCGCTTTTGCCGACTACATCCTGGCGAACGACGATGGAACACTCGACATCCTCGCCGTATTCGATGACGCCTATGCTGCGAAGATGCTGGACGCCGTGCTCGCGCAGACCCCGGTGCTGGCTGAGTTCACCGGTGTCGGGCAGGAGGAGCGGGTGGAGAGATTCCGCCAGCTCGACGAGCGGTATATGGAGCTCACGAAGCGGGTGGTCTTCGCCAAGCTGGCGGAAACGCTGCCGCGGGGCAGGGGCGGGTCGTGTCCGGATGGTTCCGAACTCGGCGTAGTGAAGCGCGAATGCGAGAAGAAGACGCGGCAGAAGGCGGTTCGCCAGATACTCGCGGAATCGAAGACGCTCATTCCCGCCATGAAGCCGTGCTTCCTGATGAGCCCGCTGTCGGTGGCCCAGTATCTACCGGTTGATTCCCGGCCCTTCGATCTCATCGTGTTCGACGAGGCCTCGCAGATACCAGTGTGGGACGCCATTGGCGTGATTGCCCGCGGCAAGCAGCTGGTGGTGGTGGGCGACCCCAAGCAGATGCCGCCCACCAGCTTCTTCCAGAAGGGGGAGACCGAGGACGAGGACATGGAAGACGAATCGATCGCCGACCAGGAGAGCATTCTTGACGAGTGCCTGGTCGCCGGCGTCCATTCCACCTACCTGAGCTGGCACTACCGCAGTCGCCATGAGGCGCTCATCGCCTTCAGCAACGAGCACTACTATGACGGCAAGCTCTGCACCTTCCCCGCCGCCGCGAATTCACCGCGGCTGGGCGTCAAGTTCGTGTTCGTCGAGGGAGGTGTGTTCGAGCGTCAGGGCAAGGGCCCGCGCACGAATCCCATCGAGGCCAAGGCATTGGTCGACTACATCTGCAGCGAGGTGCGCAAGCCCGGCTACAAGCGGCGCTCGATCGGTGTGGTCACGTTCAGCATGCCGCAGCAGAAGCTCATCCGCACGATGCTGGACGAACGCAGGGGCGGTGATCCGGTCCTGGAGAAGTTGCTGCCCGACGACGGCGAGGGGGCGTATTTCGTCAAGAACCTCGAGAATGTCCAGGGCGACGAGAGCGACGTCATTCTGTTCTCTGTCGGCTATGCGCCAGACGAAGCAGGCAGATTCACGATGTACTTCTGTCCGCTCAACCTTTCCGGTGGCGAACGCCGGCTCAACGTGGCGGTTACGCGCGCCAAGGAGCAGGTTGTTGTGTTTTCGTCTATCCGTTCCGCGCAGATTGACGCGGGCGAGGGTGGGCGCACCAGGGCCGTTGGCGCCGGGCATCTCAAGGCCTTTCTGGAGTACGCTGAGCGCGGGAACGCGGTGGCGTCGGGCGCCGGGTCGGTTGTCAGTGACGATTTTGGCGGGGTGCTGGCGTCCTTCCTGGCCGAGCATGGCTACCATGTCGACCGCAATGTTGGCTGTTCCGAATTCCGGATCGATGTGGCGGTGAGCGATCCGTCCGATCCGCAGCGGTATCTGATGGGAATTGAGTGCGATGGTCCGTCCTATGCCGGCCAGCGCACCGCCCTGGATCGCGACGTCAACCGCGTTGGCGTGCTCAAAGGTCTTGGCTGGCACATGTATCGTGCCTGGAGCGTGGACTGGGCTTTCGACCGCAAGCGCGCCGAGGAGCGTCTGCTGCAGGCGCTGGAGCGGGCCGGGCGGAATGAATCGCTACCGCCGCCCCCGTTGCCCAAGCCCGAGCCGGAAGTTGTCGAAGCGAAGCCGTCTACCGGCCCCGCCGCGGTGCTGCGCGAGACATATCGTTGCTGGCGTCCGTCTGGCGCGAAGCCGAGCCGCAAGCTGGATGACGATGCCTCCCAGAAGAGGGTGGCCGAAATGCTTGCCCAGGCGATAGAGGTTGAGGGACCAATCTGCGGTGATCTTCTCTTCCGTCGCGTTGCCGGGGCCTGGGGGGTGACGCGGATAACCGATGCAGTGCGGCGCGTTCTGGACTTCTGCTCGCCATCCAGTTCGGCGATTACGGTAGAGTGCGGGGTGACAGTCTACTGGCCGGCCGGCATGAAGAGCGCCGACTACCGTGGCTTTCGCGTTCCAGCGAAGGAAAAGGATCCCAGCACCAAGCGCGCGCTTGAAGAAATCCCTCCGCAGGAGGTGGCGAATGCGATGGACGAACTCATCATCGAGTTTGGTGACTGTCCGCAGGATGTCCTCTTTCGCGAAACGCTCAAGCTGTTCGGTCTGGGAGCCCTAACCGACAAGGCGAGGGGCAGATTGGCGGCGTGCGAAGCGCTGCGCAGAGGCTAGGGTCGAAACAGTTTCAGCGGGTCGCGCAGATGGTCCAGTAGAGGTGGCTGATCTCGCGCCACCATGACCTCGGCCGCCAGACCGCGGCAGGCCGAGGTGATTTCGGCCGCCGTCATGGAGAGCGCGGCGGTTGAGAGGGCATCGGCCACTGCGGCCGACTGAGCTCGGCTCCAGCTCTGAGCCCATCGCCGAGCCATGCCACCGTGTCGTGGGTCTCTCACATGGGCGCCCTGGATCTCGAAACCGCTGCCTGAGACGGCGCCGGACGAGAGGTGGATCACGATGGGCAGGCGGGTTCGCTGTTTCCACTTGCCGCCCACGCCCAGTGGCCAGTCGCCGCCGGATGCGAGCTGGGTCGATGAGCCGGCATCGAGCAGCCAGCCATCGAGCTCGTAGAGTTCAGAGGCGAGAATCTTCGCGCATTCGTCAAGCGCATAGCCCTTGCCCACGCCGCCGAAATCAAGGTGTACGGGGCCGTTCTGCACTCCCACGCGCAGATGCTCGACGTCGAGAACGAGTTCGCCGAAGTTATGCGCCTCCACGGTGGGGTCGAAGGCGCCGCCGGTGGCGGCGGCCACGTCCACGCACACCTTTAGCACCTCCATGGTCTCGCGGTTCACGGTTGTGGAATCGCCATCGCGGAGGGAGGAGATGACGGCGGGATCGGAAGTGTCGTTGAAGCGGCTGAGCATCGTTTCAAGGGCGTCGATTCGCGCGAAGCATTCGGCTGCGGCAGACTCCTTGAGTGCGGATGCGCCGTCGTTGGCGAACAGCACCGTGAACTCGGTGTCCATCGCCTGGTGGGAGAATTTCACCGCGTCAGTTCCTCTTGCGGATTGCGCCCGCGAGCACCAGTGCCGAGACGCCGAGGAGGGCGAGGGCGCAGAGACGGTGGCACTGGAGCAGCAGATCCTGGCCGCTGGAGCCGAAGACCGTCATCATCGGCATGACTGCAGTGAAGATGACTGCGGCGGCGAGGACGATCCATGCGAGGTGGAGGACGGAGCACAGCCAGCGCCTGGAGGGGGCGGGGCCGCGATGGAGCATCGCCAGAGCGGTGCAGGAGGCGAAGGCGCCGCCGGCCACGGTGTGCAGCACCAGCCACCATCCGCTCATTCCGCCAAGGAGCCAGCCGAGGAAGCCGCTGAGCGCGAGGTAGGCGAAGCTGGCGGCGAGCGTCATGTCGATGCCCCATTTGAAGATGCCGTATATGAAGTCCTCGGTATTGTCGGAAATCTTCTTCGAGAGCCGGGCGAGGGCAATGGCGGCGGCAGCGGCGGCGAAGAGGCAGAGGAACGCGAAGGCGCTCCACATCAGGGTCTTGAGAACGGGGCGCATCGCGAAGGACGAGCCGAAAGCGTGGTGGTAGAGTGCGCTCACGCCAAGGAAGGCGTCCTGGGTGACGGGGGCGACCTTGGCGTCGGTGATTGGTCCGGCGGGAGTGATCTTGCCGAAGAAGAATTCGGAGTCACCGCTGTGGCAGTCGGCGCACTTGACTGGTGTGGCGCCGAGGGCCTGGCGGGTTGGGCGCACATCGTGGGCGAAGGGCCAGGAGACGGGGGCGGCGGCTGCACTGTCAGTGGCGGCAACGGATTCGCCTTCGAGCTTCCAGAGCTTGCCGTGGCCGATGAAGCCAAAGGTGCGACCGGCTCCATCGCCGGCTGCAAGTTCGCGCAGGGCGGCGGCGATCGTGGCGCGGGTGATGGCGTTGGTGGTGGCGAATGCCTTCAGATCCTTCACGGCTTCAGGCGCGAGCGGAGTGCCAGGCACGCCGTTGGTGAGGGCGCAGAAGTAGCTAGGCCAGCTCATGCGGCGGGGCTCGATCACGCCGTCGTTGTTGCGCACGAAGACCGGCTCGAGGATGAACGGGTTGTCGGTGGCCCACTGGGCGCGACCGTAGATGCCGATGCGATTGGCGCGCGAAGTGCGCACGACGGCACGCTTGCCGCCACTGGTCACGCCGGAGTGGCAGACGGTGCAGGAGAGCTTCTTGAAGTGGACAAGCGGGAGGCCGGTATGCCTGGGCATGGGCCCCATCCCGTGCGGTTCGGTGTGGCAGTTGGCGCAGGAACGGGTTTTGACGCGGTGGGAAATGTCGTTCAGATGGCAGTCGACACAGGACATGCCCCGCTTCAGATGCACGTCGCCGTTGATGGCGTAGGATGGCATGTGCTTCTGGGTGGCGGAATGGCAGGCGAGACAGTTGGCGGCGTCGGGCTTGCCCACGTTGAATACGCAGCGGTTCTTCGAGTCAAAGAGGTGCTGGTTGTAGGCGACGTTCTCAGGAACGCGGAAGAGGTGGTCGTCGGGATTTTCAGGGCGGAGGTCGACATTCCAGGTCGTGTCGAGTCGTTCGTTCATGCCGCGCACTTCGCCGAGGCCGGAAGCGGCCACGGCTGCGCCGCGCCAGTTCTCGCGGGCCACCTGGCGGGCCCACTCGCTAGAATCCCATCCGCCGCGCTGGTGGCAGGCAAGGCAGTTGGGTTCGAGGGGACCGGTGACCATCCAGCGCTGGCGATCGCCAGCGCATTCGGCCATGGCGCGCTCGTCGCTGGCTATGCCGCCGCCTGGGAAGGAGCGGCCGAAGAGCTTGGTCCACTGCCAGCAGCTGAGGCCGAGGTCGCGGGGCGCGAATACGCCACCATGCGCATGGAGAGCGAGGGGGATGGAGGTGCCGGTCTGGTCGTTGGCGAGAAACCAGGGCTCGCCGGGCCGCGAGTCCAGCGCCTCGTCGGCGTCAAGCCCGGTGCGGAAGTGGGTTCCGCCGTGGACGGACTTGACGTCGTGGCACTGTCCGCACGTCTTCACCTGGGAGAAGGGGCGGGGAAGGGCATCTGCGCAGGAGACCTTGTCGCCGTCCGCGTCCAGCGGTGCGAGCCGGTGGACGGGCACGGTGCGTCCGCCGTTCCAGTGGGAGGCGGGCGCATCGGAGGCGGAGACTCCGGCGGCGAGGAACAGGATGGCAAGTGCGCAGGTGCTTTTCATGATTTCCCTTTATCCAGATGAAGCGTGGGGAATGCCGGCAAGGGCAGGTTAGTCGAGGTTGACGGCGCTAAGGGTGTGGAACTTGTCGTTGGTCTTGTTGAGCAGACCGGGGAAGGCCATGTCGAAGTTGGCGACGATGATCTTGCGCTTGCCGTCGGGGGCCTTCCAGATGATGGGTTCGCAGGGCTGGTCGAAGAGACCGTCGGCTCCGTCGGTGTCGCCGTTGGCCCAGATTTCGCCGAAAGCGGCCTTGGGGTCGCTTTCCTTGGCTATGTCCCAGGTGTGGAGGGCGTTGAGGGCGGAGTCGCTCATGATGATGCGGTTGGCGGCCTCGTCGTAGCAGATGCCGTCGCAGCAGGGGAACACCTTGGGATCCTCGAAGATGAGCTTGGCGGGGGCGTACTTGCCGTCGGCCTGGCGCTTGGCGGTGTAGAAGCGGCCGCTGCCGAAGGTGCCGAAGTAGAGGTGGCCCTCCTTGGTGATGGCGAGGCCGTCGGCGCCGGAGTTATCGCCGTCGCGGCCGGGCAGAGCCACGGTCTCGGTGTTGGCGACGAAGTAGGGATCCTTGGTGAAGTCCTTCTTGTCGAGCAGGGATACGGGCTTGTCCTTGCACGCGGCGAGCGGAACGCGGTAGACACCGCCGATGCCGACATTGTCGGTGCGGCCGAGATCGAAGTAGGTGTCGGTGAAGAACATGTCGCCCTTGTAGAAGCGGATGGCGTTGGCGAGCTTGATGTGGTCGACCGCGGTCTCTATGCGCACCGCCTTGCCGGTTGCCTTGTCGATGACGACGCGCATGATGCGGCTTGCGTAGTCCTTGGAGTCGAAATACTGGTTGTCGCAGTAGTAGAGGTTGCCGTCCTCGGCGCACCATTCAAGACCCATCGGGCGGCCCTTGCCAGTCTTGGGATTCTTGTCGGCGACGACGAACACCTCCCATTTGCCGGTCTTGTAGTCGCGCTTCATGACCTGGCCGGGAAACTCCTTGGAAAGGTGGTTGGGGGCGGAGTGGTAGATGTTGCCCTTGTCGTCCTGGGTGAGTCCATCGGGTTCGTTCACTTCTTCCCCGAAGGAGGCGAAGAGGGTTGGACGGTACTGTTCGGCGCCCTTTGTCCACACCTTTGTCTCCTCGCTTGTGGTGTGCTTGGGCTGGTCGCAACCGACAAGAACGGCGGCGGCGATTGCTACGATCATCTCGGATTTCATTGCTATGCCTTTCGGTTTGATTTGAAAAAACGCCACTGACATCCGAAAGGGAGAAGCCCATTCGGCGCAGTCAATGAATATTATACCAAATATAGTTAAATAGTTAAATGATTAAATGGTTAAATAATGTTGTTGTTTGAAAGAGTAAACGCAAGGATCTGGGATGTCTACTTTTGCAAAAGGGATGTTTTTCGTTTGACTGAACGGGCGATATTTTGTATAATCATAGGGATATGAAAACACTATTCTTGCTTATGTTGGCAGTGGTGCTTTCCGCTGGGGCGGAAATCCGCGTCGGGGCCGTCAACTGGGATTGCGCGGTGCCTCGCGGAACCTTTTTCGGCAACGCCACCGCGAAGTCACTGGGGCCAGAGCGCTGGCGCGACCGAACTCCATTCTACGCCAAGGTGACCGGAAAGGACCAGATCAACATCCCCTATCGCACGCTGGCCGAGTTCGAGGTCGAGCTCCAGTATGCGATTGATGCCGGCATTGACTATTTTGCCTACTGCTGGTACGATCGCAATCCCAATCTGGCGCCGCGCCCGGAGCACGGGTGTTCGGCGTGCGGGCATCTCCAGGAGATCACCTACGAACGGCTCATGCATGCGAAGAGCGCCCTGCGCGAGAAGATTCACATGTGCGCCATTCTGGTGGCGATGCATCCGTATTCCGACGTCGAGCTCACCGATCTCGCGCTGGAGATGCGTGAACCCTGGTATGAAAAGGTCGATGGACGGCCGTTGGTCTTCTATGCCTTCACCGAGGATGGCGAGCTCGCCCAGCGTCTGCGGAAGACATGCGCAAGGGTGGGGGCTCGAGATCCGTTTGTGGTTCTTATGGGATCCGGTGTGAAGGCAATCGCGCGCCTGGGCAGCGAGGGGGCGGTGAACGCTTCCTGCAGCTATGGCAACGTGTGCGCCGGTACCTATCGCGAGCAGGTCGAGACCATGCTTGAGCGCAATTCGCGGCGTGCTTCTGCGGGATTGCCGGTGGTGCCGCATTTCACCACTGGCTGGGATCCCACGCCCCGCATCGAGAATCCAACACCCTGGACCAAGGGCGGCTACAATCCAACCTGGAAATACGATTCCGCGCGCAACGAGGAAGATTTCGTCCATGGCGCCAGGAAGCTCAAGGAGTGGATGGCGGCCAATGCGGCATCCTGCACCACCGGTCATGTGCTGGCCTTCGCCTGGAACGAGTTCGAGGAGGGCGGATGGATATGTCCAAACATCGGCGCGGATGGCAAACCCGAGGCGAATCGCGTCAAGTGGTTCCGCGCCGCCGCCGACATTCTGCGGGAATGAGGATTGAGTCGGCGGTCAATGCGAGAATAAATTGCCAGACACAGATAGTTTTGGTATAATGTATTCGTGTGAATTTTGTACGAAAGGTGAGTAGATGAGAAGATTGGTATTTACGTGGTCGGTGGCTTCGCTGGCCGTGATCTTGGCGTCCGCAGCGCAGCCGGATGAGGCCGCCGTGGTGCGTGCGCGCGAGCAGATGCGCCTGTTCTCGGCGGATGGTGTGAAGCGCGTGCTGGCCGATCTCAAGGCGAATCCGAAGTACGACTACGCGAAGTGGGCTCCGAAGGCCGAGGCGCTGGTCGCGAAGGAGTGCGCGGTGCGCAAGGCGCTTGGCGCCATGGTGGCGATTGATGGCTCCAAGGTGGCGTCCTGCAAGTGCGGAAGCGACTGCAAATGTTCGGTTTCCGTCGAGGAGGCCGTGAAAATGGTCTCGGAATATCGCGATGCCATGCTTGCCAACCCGGTGCTGGACTTCGATCGGATCCTCTGCGTTCGCCGCCGCATTGGCGGTCCGCGCGGCGCGTTTGGCGGCCGCGGCAGTGGCATGACCGGCCTCAACGCCGAGAACCACATGGTCGCTCCGCGCACGGGCTTCGAGAACGAAATCGGCGTTCTGAGCGATCTGCGCGGCACCCCGAAGTTCACCCCGCTCTACAAACCCGCCGACAAGACGTCGGTCGTGCGCGACATCGATCTCGACTTCGATGCCTCGCGTGTGCTGTTCACCATGCCCAAGGGCACCAACAATCTCTTCGGCGTGTACGAGATCAAGGCCGACTTCTCTAAACTCGCCAAGGACATGCCGTATCAGTCGCCCGAGCTAGTCTCGCCCGAGGATGGCAAGTACGACATCCAGTGGTGGGACGGCTGCTACCTGCCCAATAGCGACCAGGTGATAATGCTCGGTACTGCGGCCTACCAGTTCCTGCCCTGCGAAGACGGCAACATGCCGATGGCCGTCATCTACCGCAAGGACCGCAAGACGGGCGAGGTGCGTCAGCTCACCTACGAGCAGGACAGCGACTACACACCCTCCATCACCCATGACGGCCGCGTCCTCTACACGCGCTGGGAGTATTCCGACCAGCCGCACTACTGGAGCCGCGTTCTGATGACCATGAACCCCGACGGCATCGGGCAGCTTTCCGTGTGGGGCTCCAACACCTTTGTGCCGTGCTTCTTCTACTGTGCGCGCACGATCCCCGGCGATCCCCACAAGATCACCATGATCGGCGGCGGCCACCACGACCGCGCCGAGGTGGGGCGCATGTTCATCGTCGATCCCACGCTCGCACGCGCCTATCCCCATGTATACGATCCGCCGGACCGCGAGTGGGGCCCGCCCAAACACACGCTGCGCATTCCGTTCAAGACCCTCCCCAAGGAGAAGACCGGCCTTGTGCACGAGTTCCCCGGTTTTGGCAAGGACGTGGAGGGCGACATGGCCGACCCGTACACGATGAACCAGTTCGCGCGCGGCAAGCCATACTTCCTGCATCCGTATCCGCTGAACGAGAACTACCATCTCGCCGGCGTCAAGGCGGCGAACAACGCGCTCATCGGCATCTACCTCGTCGACCGCTTCGACAACATCACACTCATCGCAGAGAATCCTGATGGTCTCTACTGCGAGCCGATTCCGTTCTGCGCCCGGAAGCGTCCGCCGATCATCCCCGACCGCAGCGTGAAGGGCAAGACCACCTGCAGCGTGCACGTGGCCGACATCTACAATGGTCCCGGTCTCGCGGGTATTCCGCGCGGCACGGTCAAGAAGCTGCGCCTCTTCAGCTACCACTACAACTACCACATGACCGGCGGGCACTCCTCCACCGGCTGGATTGCCGACAAGGACGGAAAACGCGACTACCGCGACCGCGTCGAGTCGAGCTGGGACGTGAAGCGTCCGCTCGGCACCGTCGACATCGAGGACGACGGCTCGGTCTGCTTCGAGATGCCGGCGAACGTGCCGATATCGGTGCAGCCAATCGACGAGAAAGGGCGCGCGGTGCAGCTGATGCGCTCCTGGATCGTGGGCATGCCGGGCGAGCGCGTCTCCTGCACGGGCTGCCACGAGGACAACCGCTCGTCCGTCCAGACGAAACGCACGATTGCGGACGAGAAGTACTTCCGTGGCGAGATCCAGAAGATCAAGCCGCTCGACGGCGACGGGGTGCGTCCGTGGGGGTTCGCGGCCGAGATGTTCCCGCTTGTGCAGAAGCACTGCCTTTCCTGCCACGGAGACCCCGCGACGTCCCCCGTCGCCAAGTTCGACCAGGGTGGCGCGAAAGAGGTCAAGGTGGGCCGCTTCACCGACTACGAGCTCAGCGGCAAGCGTCTCGTGATGAACACGCCCGAGGACGCCTACCGCATGCTCCATCCCTACATCCACCGTCCTGGTCCCGAGAGCGAGGAGAACCTGCTGCCGCAGATGGACTACCATGCCTCCACGAGTCCGCTCGTGCAGATGCTGGAGAAGGGGCATCATGGCGTCAAGCTCGGCGACGCCGAATGGCTCAAGATCTACGAGTGGATCGACCTCAACTGCCCGTACCATGGCAAGTGGAGTCCGCCCGCATTCAAAGGTAAGAACGATGGCTTCATGAAAGCCGACGAGGACGACCAGGTCGCCCGCCGCCTTGAGCTGCAGAAGCGCTATGCGAACGTGCCCGACAGCCCCGAGGCCGAATACGACCGCTACTACGAGCTCGTCAACTCCCGCGAGGTCGAGCCCGCCCCGCCGCCGCCCCCGATGGCTCCGCTGCCGCCCGCGCCGAAGCTCGCCGGCTGGCCGATGAACGTCCTGCAGAGCGCGGACGCGCAGCTAGGCGCCATCCACGAGATCGCGCCAGTGACGACGAAGACGCTCGTGCTCGGCAAGGGACAGTCCCTCACGTTCCGCCGCATCCCCGCGGGATCGTTCGTGATGGGTAGCTCGACCGGCTATCCGGACGAGCGCCCGCAGACCGTCGTGAAGATCGCCAAACCGTTCTGGATGTCCGAGATGGAGATCCGCAACGACCAGTACCATGTCTTCAATCCCGCGCACGACTCGCGCTATCAGGACGAGTTCGGCAAGGATCACGTCTTCCCTGGCCATGTCGGCAACCACCGCCGCCAGCCCGTCGTGCGTGTCACGTGGGTCGAGGCGATGCGCTTCTGCGAGTGGCTTTCGAAGACCTGCAAGGTAAAGGCCAACCTGCCGACCGAGGCGCAGTGGGAGTGGGCCGCGCGCGCCGGTACCGACACGCCGTTCCCCTGGGGTGGACTTGATGACGACTTCTCCAAGTTCGCCAACTTCGCGGATCGCGACACCCGCTTCCAGGTCGTCGGTTTCGACGGCGGCGGCAACATCCGCAACCGTCATCCGTTCAAGATCGAGCAGAACTACCCGCTGCACGACGAGCGCTTCCTTGACGACTGGTTCTGCCTCAACTACGTCGGCCGCGCCAACTGCAACCGCTGGGGACTCTACGACATGCACGGTAACGCGAGCGAATGGACCCGCACCGACTACGCGCAGTATCCCTACGTGGAGAACGATGGGCGCAACTCGCTCGACCCCAAGAAGCGCAAGGTCGCCCGCGGCGGCAGCTTCGCCTCGCGTCCGCGCGATGGTACCAGCTCCTTCCGCCTTGCCTACGAGACCTGGCAGACTGTCTACGACGTTGGCTTCCGCGTGGTTCTCGAGGACTGACCGGGCCGTTTCCGCTACCTCCATCCCAGGAGACTTATGATATGAGGATTCTTCCCGTTCTCTTTGCCGCCCTATCCGTGATCTGCGCCGCAGGCGAGCCTGAGGCGCACGTGGCGGAAGTCGTTGCCCGCGTGAAGTCCGAAGCGGCCCGCCTAAAGGCCGCCGATCCAGGGGCCGTGCCGATGGCGTTCTGGGACTTCGACGGCACGATCATGGAAGGAGACGTGACCGAGGGACTTGAACGCGACGGACAACACGTTTTCTCGGGGATGGTGGCGGAGACGATCGCCGCCGGTCTCAACCGCGTGTACAAGGGTGCAGACGGCTATGCGCGCTACAAGGCAGACTACGCGCGCATGAACGAGATCGGCCGCTGGCTTGCCTGGCCCTACAACGCGCAGATGTTCGACGGGGTGCGTGTGGCTGAGCTTGACGCCCTTTGCGCCGAGCGTTTCGACACCGTGTTTTCCCGCCACTACTTCGCCTCGTCCGTGGCGATCATGCAGGCGCTGGAGGCGGCGGGCATCGAGAACTACGTGGTGAGCGCCTCGCCTGAGTCGTTCGTGGCCAACGCGGCGAAGACGCTGGGGCTGCCGAGAGAGCGCTTGCGCGCCATCCGCGTCGAGGTTGCCGGCGGACGCCTCACCACGCGGCTTGTCCATCCCGTACCGTATGGCGAGGGAAAGGTTGAGAATGTACGCGAGCTGGTGGCGGCGCGTCCGCACGGGGTTGCCGTGGCCGGTTTCGGCAACAGCTACTCCACCGATGGGGCATTTCTGCGCTACATCGTGCTCCAGCGCCTGCCCGGCGGTGCGAAGGGTTTTGCCATGATGATCAACGGTGGCAAGGAAAAGCCTGGCTTCGAGGGTCTCTTCATGTGCGTAGAGCAGCGGAGCGTGACAGGTCCGCAGTAAGGGGAGATGAAAGATGAAAACGCGTATCGTTTCGCTTGCGGTTCTGATGTCGTTCTGCGTCTGCGTCGCCGAAACGATTCCGCAGAACCTCACCTGGAAGCTCTGCAAATACGCTTCGCTCTCCGGTAGCATTCTTACCGTGGAGGTGCCCAGGAGCGCGACCAACGGGTCTTGGTTCGCCCAGGCCACGGTCGATCTCGCGCCGTTCGAGGGCAGGGAGCTTCGGGTTGCCGCCCTGGTGAGCGGGGTCGACGTGAGCAACGCCACCGATGTCGCGTATCTCGGCTCGAAGTTCATGCTTACCTACAAGAAAGCCGCCGATGGCACGACGGTCTATGCGGAGGGCGAGCATCCGATCGGCACCTTCGCCGACCATCCGCACTCGATTGTCGATTTCGGTGCGAGCTTCGGGCGACGTTCGCCGACTGGTACGCTGAACTTCGGCTTTCAGAACGGCTGGGGCAGGTATTCGATCGACCTGTCGACGTTGAAGTTCTCCGCCGAGATGCCGCCGTACCCGATCACCAACCAGGAGTACGTGGTGTCCTATCCGCCGCACGTCCGCGTGGGGGAGCCGATGCATGGCGTGATGTCCCCATCGCGCGACATGACCGAGGACGATTTCATGACCCTGCGGGAATGGGGGGCAAACCTCCTGCGCTACCAGATGAACGGCGCGCGCGCCTTTTCGTCCGAAACGGAGACGCACGAGGAGTATCTCGAGTACTACGGCACCTGGCTCAAGCATGAACTCGACCATCTCGACGAGACGGTGCTGCCGCTGGCTGAGAAGTACGGCGTCAAGGTGGTGATCGATCTCCACACTCCGCCCGGGGCCGGCGGCTCCAGCGGCAACAACGTCAACGCCCAGATGTTCAACGACGACGTATTCAAGGAGTATTTCGTCGAGCTCTGGCGCGGCATCGCCACCCGCTTCCGGGGCAGACGCAGCGTCTACGGCTACGACCTCATCAACGAGCCCAGCCATTCCGGCCATGTGAAATGGGACTACTGGACCATCCAGATGCTCGCCGCCGAGGCGGTGCGCGCGATCGACCCCGACACCACCATCATCATGGAGTCCAACGGCTGCGACAGCCACGACACCTACAACTACCTTTCGCCGCTGGCAATGGACAACGTGATCTACCAGGTGCACATGTACTCGCCAGGCACGTTCACGCACCAGGGCGTCAATACCAACCCTGTCGGCTACACCTATCCGGACGAGGCGCGGGGATGGAACCGCGAATACATGGAAAACTGTTTCCGCTATGTGAAGCAGTTCGAACTCAAGCACCGGGCGAAGATCTACATCGGCGAGTTCAGCGCCATCGCCTGGGGCGACGGCTCGGAGCGCTGGCTCTCGGACTGGATATCCATCATGAACAGCAACCGCTGGGACTGGACGTACCATGCGTTTCGCGAATGGAACGGATGGAGCGTGGAACACACCGCCTCGAAGGTCAATGTCTACCAGCCATCTGACGACAATCCCCGCAAGCGGGCGCTCCTCGCGGGGATCACCAATGCGTTGCCGGTGTATTCTGCCGTCTGGACCGGCAATGGCGCGGTTGACAATGCCGCCAACTGGCAGGGCGGCGAGCTACCCGATATCGATCGTGCCACGACGGTGGCGAGATTCGCCGCGGCGACAGGTGCGTCCGCCACGCTGAACCGCCCGATTGCGCTTCATGGGATGACGTTGGACCATGGCTTTACCTTCGCCCCCGGCAACGAGCGCATCGACATCGGAAAGAGCGGGCTGCGCGCGCTCGACGACACGTCCTCCAGGTCGTATTCGATCGGCGTGCCAGTGGCCGCCGGCGTGGCGCAGGAGTGGTATTTCGGCACGAACACGGTGACGGACTTCCTTCGTCCACTGTGGCTCGACGAGGGCGCGTCGCTCGTGGTCTCGGGGCGGGGCCGTGTGAATCTGCACGCTGCGGGCCTGGGTACGAACGACGTGACAATTGTGGGCTGCGTGGATCAGGCGGAGAGGCAGGACGGAAGGATTCTCGCCATATACTGCCGCACAAACGCCGTGTTCGGCAACGGCAAGCTTGATGTCGATACCCGTCGCGCACAGTTGCGCTTCCAGGGCGACTTTGACTGGAGCGTTCCCGTTGTAACCCACAGCGATCCAAACGACTGGGACCACGCCGTGGTTTTCGACGGCAATATCACCATCGACGCCGAATGGAGCAACACGAACAAGAACACGCGCTTCACCATCCCCCGCGGAAGGAAGGTTGTATTCAACCGCAAGCTCAAGACAGTTTCCGCCCTCTATGTGTCGACGAGCGGTTCATCAGGTGTCGCCGAACTCGTCTTCAACGCCAAGCTCGATGTGGGCGACCGCTTTACGCTCGCCAACAATATGCTCTGCACCCTCAACGTGGCGACGAACCGTCTGAACGGAAATTCCGGTGGCATCGACGGAATCCTGCGCTGCGGAGTGCCGTATGCGATCGCCGAAAAGAACGGAGCCGGCAACCGTACGGAACTGTTCGTCAATCCTACCGGCATTATCGATCTGAATGGATTCGACCAGGCAACCGGCGTGCTCTGCGCGAAGGACAATCCAAACGGTGGCACGGTTACAAGCCCGACACCGGCGACGATGCATCTGGTGGACAGCTATACCGTCAACGACTTCGACAGCTGGGTGAAGAATGCCTCCGGGACCAAGATTGCCTTCCCCGGCTACACCAACACGCTTGTCTATGCTGGCGCGGTGACGCTCTCGAAGGAGGGTTTCTACACCAACCGACTCACCCGAGTAAGCACCACAACGGGCGCGCTCGTGGTGAGCCGAGGCAGAATGGAGATCGCCTCGAGCGCATCGTGGGCGAACGCGTCAGGGGTCGAAGTGACGGGAAGGGGCGAGTTGGTGCTGGATGCCCGCACCGACGCCGCCTTCTCGCGCGAGGTCGCACTGAAGCTCGACTCCACCGCCATCCTCGAGCTCGCCTCTCCGCAGGAGGTGGGGGCGTTCATCCTCGATGGCGCGGAGGTGAACGACGTCTATCTTGGCAGCGCCGAGTCGGCGGCGGCGCACCCCGGCCTACGCATCAGGGTGCTGCCGTGCCTTCGCGGTCGGGGCTATCTGCGCGTTCTTTGCGCCGGTACCCGCTGCGCGATAATTCTCCGATAGTCCTTTGAAGGAGTTTAGAATGAGAACTGTGTTCACTGTCTTGGCGATGTTGTGGCCCGCCTCGCGAAGGAATGGGAGGCGAAGGAGAACTGTTCCGTCAGGAACTCCGCGCATTCGATCCCGACTTGGGACAGGGCGAGCATGATGTCGTTGCGGACTGCCACTACGACGGTTGGAAGACGCTAGACTCCTAACTTTACTTTGTCGGCATTATTTGCTAGAATATATGGCAAGGTTTCTGACAATGAACAAAATAGTGTATTTTGACAATAACGCCACCACCTGTACGGCACCGGAGGTAGTGGAGGCGATGCTTCCTTTCCTGGGTGAGCTGTACGGCAATCCCTCCTCGATGCACTTCTTTGGCGGGCAGGTCGAGAAGCATCTGCGTCGGGCTCGTGAGACGGTGGCCGGTTTTCTCAATGCCGAGCCGGACGAGATATATTTCACCTCCTGCGCCACCGAAAGCGACAATACCGCCATCCGCGGCTCGGCTGAATGGTATGGGCGCGGCATGAAGGTAATCACTACCGCGGTCGAGCATCCTGCGGTTCTCCAGCCAGTGCGCAGGCTCAAGGCACAGGGACACGAAACTGTGGAGCTGCCGGTAGACGCGGGCGGTGCCATCGACCTTGCCCGACTGCGCGAGGAGCTGAAGGGAACCAAGAACGCCCTCGTCACCATCATGTGGGCGAACAACGAGACTGGCGTCACCTTCCCCATCTCCGAGATTGTGGAAATTGCCCGCGAGTACGGTGCCACAGTCCATACCGATGCGGTGCAGGCGGCGGGCAAGACGTCCATCGACGTCAAGAAGGCGCCGGTGGACCTGCTTTCCATTTCCGGTCACAAGTTCCACGCCCCGAAGGGGATCGGCGTCCTCTATGCCCGGCGCGGAGTGAAGTTCAAGCCGTTCATGCTCGGCGGTCATCAGGAGTCGTCCCGCCGCGCCGGCACCGAAAACGTGCCCTACATCGTCGGTCTCGCCAAGGCCTGTGAACTTGCCGCCGCCCACTATGGTGACGAGGAGAACGCCATTGCCGCAATGCGCGACCGTCTGGAACAGGGCATTCTCAAGACCTGCCCTGACGTGCGCGTCAACGGCGATCGGGCGCATCGGCTGCCCAACACGCTGAATGTGTCGTTCGAGTACGTTGAGGGCGAGGCGATTGCCTACCGCCTTTCCGACCTCGGCATCTGCATCTCAACCGGCTCGGCCTGTGCCTCTGGTTCGCTTGATCCGTCCCATGTCATCCGGGCGATGGGCGTTCCGTTTACGGCCGTGCATGGTTCGGTGCGTTTCTCGCTTAGTCGCTACAACACGATGGACGAGGTCGACTATGTGCTCGAGCAGTTGCCGCCGGTAATCCGCGGTCTGCGCGAACTTTCTCCGTTCGGCCCGGGGATGGATCCCACAACCTTCAAGTGATGATGACCGCAAAACAGAGAATACTCATCGTTGACGACGAGAAGGACACGCGCGACTTCATGGCGCGGGCCCTTTCCGCCGACTACGAAGTGGCAACGGCCCCCGATGCCGAAAGCGCAATGCGCATCCTCGAGGCGCCACCGCCGGCGGGGAAGGCGCCGATCGCGCTCATGCTGTCCGATGTTCGCATGCCCGGCGCGAATGGCCTGCAGCTGCTGCAGGCGGCCAAGCGGATGCGTCCCGACCTTGCCTGCATCCTGCTTACCGCGTTTGGCACCGTGGACCAGGCGGTCGATGCGATGAAGGAGGGGGCCGACGATTTCATAATGAAGCCGGTCGATCTTGACCAGCTTGACATCCGCGTGGCCAAGGCGCTAGAACACCATGCGCTTGAAAGCGAAGTCCTGGCGCTGCGCAGCGAACTTGAGATGCAGAGCGCCCTGCCTGGCGTCATTGGCGAGTCCGAGCCGATGGGGAAGGTGGCCCGTCTGGTGCGCCTGGCGGCAAAGTCGTCGGCCACGGTGCTGATCCAGGGACCTTCGGGAACCGGCAAGGAGCTGGTGGCCCGTGCGGTCCACGATCTTTCGCCACGCGCGGGCGGACCGTTCGTGGCGGTGAACTGCGGCGCCATACCCGAAAGTCTGATCGAGAGTGAACTGTTCGGCTACATGAAGGGGGCTTTCACCGGAGCGGTGGCCGACAAGCGCGGATACTTCGAGGCCGCTGATGGCGGCACCCTGTTTCTGGACGAGGTGGGCGAGCTGCCGCTGATGATGCAGGTGAAGCTGCTGCGCGCCCTGGAGAGCCGCACCGTACAGCGGGTGGGCGGTGTCGAGGCACTGCCGGTCGATATCCGGGTAGTGGCGGCGACAAACCGCGATCTGCGCGCCGCAATGGCGGCGGGGACGTTCCGCGAGGATCTGTTCTTCCGGCTCAATGTGGTTGACATCCATCTTCCCGCGCTGAGCGAGCGTCCGTCTGACATCCCGTTGCTGGTGCGCAAGTTCATA
>JAZRXT010000040.1:0-15550 GCA_045600365.1 Kiritimatiellia bacterium
GGGGAGTTCAAGCGGACGGGCGAAGTTGGATTTTAGTTCGGAACGATACTGTTCGACAACATGGGAGAGGTGTTTGGCACGTGGGATGAGATTGGGGCATGGTGGAACTGCGGTGACGGTAGAGGTGGGTGGCAGGTCTCAGCTTTTGGCAATTGCTTCGTAAAATAAGAACACGGTGAATTTCTCAGGTGCGCCCGTTACCGCCGAAGGGGGACAACACACTCACCTTCACCGGCGCGGAAGCGTTCGAGACGGCCGACGATGATGTTCTCATGCCCCTTACGGACGGGCACTATCATCTATCGCTTTACCGAGACGGTCGGCGACCGCCTCTATGTGGAAAGGAAGGAAATTAATTATGTTAGCTGTTGAGATGCGTATCAATAAAACGGGAGGTCTTGTAATGGATGTACTTTATATTCCTCAACTTGATGGCGACGGATCGGGCGAAAGCCAGACCGCCGGACGCTACCGACTTCTGAAGCGACTGCCCGAGGAGGGCGCGGTGCGCGACTTCTTCGTGCGGCTCGTCATCACCGCAGACGAGATCCTGGAGGTGACGTTCGCCCCCCGTAGCTGGCCCTTCGGATGCCCTTGCGGGCGGGGGATATTCCCCGACGGGCGAGACGATCTCCTTTGAGGTCGTGGACGAGGACGTGTTCAAGTGCGAGATCGGCGTAAACGTCTACGCCTTCACCGAGACAGCCCAGGGCATCTTCATCGTGAACCGCAAGCAGGTGGACATCGACCGGGATTGCTGAAGATGCTTCATCGAGAGACGCCTGATGTGCCTGATCGCACGGGGACGGACGCCATGCATTCGACGAACAGTTTCGTCATCGCGGACGCCGGCCATGCCGCCAACCTCAAGGCGAAGTTTCTTGCCGACGCGATTCCGGCGGAGGATCTAACCGGACATCTTCCCGACGGCGTCCACTTCGACACGCCGTCCTACAAGATCCTTGGCGAACGCTATTTCAAGGCAATGGAGCAAAAGAAATAGTTAAATTGTCAAATGGCTGGATGGTTAAATTAACTTGTCAGCTTTGTACTCCAGAAAATTTAACAATTTAATCATTTGATCATTTAACCATAATTGCAACTGTACGACGAATGTCCAGTAAATGTAAAGTTAAAGATTTGTTGGGATTTTCTGCTTGATTTTTTCGCCAAAATAGTGCATAATATATATTCAATTTTTGTTTCAAGAAAGAAGAGGTCTAAAAATGGGTACTGGTCGTACACTCCGTAAAGAATCGCATGTTCGTCCGTGCAAGACGCCCGCCGGCAAGGCTCGTCGTGCCAACGCGCAGCGTCGTCGTCTGGTCAAGTTTGGCCTGGGCGAGGAAGAGGTCAAGCTGATGAGCGACGAAAACGTGCGCGTTCTCGTGCAGCGTCCGACGGTTGTCAAGAAGATGCTCGCCAAGAGGGCCGAGGCCAAGTAAGCGGGAAAGTGTTCTTGCAATGACGCTCGTATCATGTCAGGTGGACGAGCGGTACGTTAACCCCCTCTTCGAAGTCTTCGATGGGGGGGATTTTATTTTGTCTTCGTACCGCGACATCGAGGATTCGCTCACCACGATGCAGATATTCTTCCCCGATCCAGCCGATGCGCCGCAGGCGCGGGCGGTCCTGGCGGCGGCGGGAGAGATCGTGGGTGCAAAGCTCGACATTGGAGTGACGTCGATTCCCGACGAGGACTGGAAGCTCTCCTACCGCAAGCATTTCAGGGTCGAGATCGTTTCGCCTCGCCTCGCGATTGTGCCCGACTGGGAGATCGCGGCCTTCCGCACCTCCCATGCCGCCGAGATTGCCGCCGGGATGAGGACGATCATTCTCGATCCTGGCATGGCCTTCGGCACCGGCCAGCATGCGACCACGCGCGCCTGTCTCGAGTACATTGACGCTCTGGCGGCGGAGAATGCCGATCGATCCTTCCTCGATGTTGGCTGTGGTTCCGGCATCCTCGCCATCGCGGCGAAGCTGGAGGGCTTCCGCGACGTTGCCGGCTTCGACATAGATCCCGACGCGGTGGATAACGCGAACGAGAACGCCGGACGCAATGGGGTGGACATCCGCTTCGTCCGCGGCGATCTGTGCAACAAGTCCACGCTGCCGGGCGTGAAGCGCACCGGCGAGCGCCGTTTCGATGTGGTCGCGGCCAATGTGCTGGGGCCGATCCTCACGCGCTTTGCCGGCCAAATCGCCCCTTTGGTGGCGAAGGGCGGCCTGCTCATCCTCTCGGGCATTCTTGACGAGGAGGTCTATCCCGAGGTGAAGCGGGCGTACGAGGAGCTGGGTTTCGTGGAGGAGTCGTCGCGGCTTATCGGGGAGTGGCGTACTGGCCTCTTCCGGAACGCCGGTGGCAGGTAGTTGGTTTCCATCACATAGGAGAAGAACATGCGGAAGATCATTCTGGTGGCGGCAGCAGCCGCCTGCGTTTGCGCCTTTGGCGCCTCGAGGGTTTCGCTGGATGGCGAATGGCGGCTCGACTACTTCCCGCAGCCGGATGACGGCGCGGTGCGCACGCTACCGCTGCCAGATGGCCTGGGTGTCGGGTCGGTCAAGGCGACTGTGCCCGGCAATTGCGAACTCGACCTCGTCAATGCCGGTGTACTGCCGCCGATGGAGATCGGCCTGAACGCGCTGAAGCTGATACCCTACGAGGGCTATCAGTGGCTCTACACGAAGACGTTCGCCTCGCCGCGGCTCGCGTCGGGTGAAAGGGCGATGCTGCGCTTCCATGGCATCGACACGTTGGCGGACGTGTTTCTGAACGGCGAGAAGATCGGCGAGACGGCGAACATGCTCATCCCGCACGAGTTCAACGTCACTAAGCGTCTCAGAAACGGAGAAAACGTCGTACAGGTGCTCCTGCGCAGCGTGCGCTGCGAGGCGCAGTACTCCACCCTCGGCGAACTTGGCTACTCGATGGGCGGCGGCGCGGAGGGCGAGGCCTTCCGCAAGGCGGGGCACATGGCGGGCTGGGATATCTTCCCGCGTGTCTTCTGCTCGGGGCTCTGGCGCGGAGTGGAGCTGGACGTGCAGAAACCGGTGAGGATCGACCAGACCGCGTGGATAGTCCGCGAACTCGGCACCGACTGGGCGAATCTCCAGGCGACCTGCCGTGTGCAGGCGCCGTGGCGCATCATGAACAATGCCGACATCGTCTTTTCGGTCTCCCGCGGCGGCAGAACCTTCGGCGAGGTCCGCCAGCGTCTCGAGCGCTACCAGGTATGCGTGGCGCACTGGCAGGTGGGCGGCATCGAACGCTGGTGGCCGAAGGGCATGGGCGCGCAGCCGCTCTACGACGCGAAGGTGTCGATCGTGGCGAAGGACGGAACCGTTCTCGCCGAGCATGTCGAGAGGATTGGCTTCCGCACCATCAGGCTCGAGCGCGACGACGTCTATTCGAAGGCGCGGCCTGGTCAGTTCCTATTCCGCGTCAATGGCGAACCCTGCTACGTCCGTGGCTCCAACTGGGTGCCGCTCGACAGCTTCCACGGCCGCGACGGCCAGTTCATGCGCTCGACCCTCGAGATGTTCGACGACCTCAACTGCAATATGGTGCGCGTGTGGGGCGGCGGCGTCTACGAGAGCGACGAGTTCTTCGACTTCTGCGACGAGCATGGCATCATGGTATGGCAGGACTTCATGACCGGCTGCTCGGTGTTCCCGCAGAACGACGCGTACGCGAAGGCCACCGAGGAGGAGATCCGCACGATCGTTCTCAAGTACCGCAACCGAGCCTCGCTCGCGCTCTGGAGCGGCAACAACGAGAACGACAACGCCTTCGTCTGGAAGCTCGGCAAGAAGCTGGCGCGCAATCCCAACCAGGACCGCAACTCCCGCCGGACCATTCCGGACGTCCTCTACGAGTTCGACGTGACCCGCGACTATCTGCCGAGTTCGCCCTACGAGTCGCCCGACGTGGTCGCCGGCCTCGCCCAGGGTTCCGAACACCACCTCTGGGGCGCGCGCGAATACTACAAGGTGCCGTTCTACACCAATTCGCCGGCGTGGTTCGCGAGCGAGATGGGCTATCACGGCGCACCCAACCGCGCCTCGCTCGAGAAGATGATGACCAGGGACAAGGTCTATCCCTGGACCTCGGTCACGGGTAAGAACCCGAAGAAGGACTACAAGTGGAACGACGAGTGGATTTTCAAGGCATCCGACCCGCTGATCGGCGGCTTTGGCTTCGGACGCAACTCGCTGATGACGAACCAGATCAAGATCATGTTCGGCGACGTGGCGACGGATCTCGACGAGTTCATCGCGCAGTCGCAGCTCGTGCAGGCCGAGGCGATGAAGACCTTCTGCGAGCTCTTCCGCAGCCGCAAGTTCACCTCGTTCAACGGTCTGATCTGGTGGAACGTGCGCGATGGCTGGCCGCAGATATCCGATGCCGTGGTCGACTACTACGGTGGACGCAAGCGCGCGTACGGGGCGCTGCGCTCGGTGCAGCGCAACCAGCTCGTGATGATGCGCGACGACCACAGCGCCTGGGCGGTGAACGACCGGATGTACCCCGTGAAGGGACATGCGAAGTTCACCGACATGGCGACGGGCAGGGTGCTGCTCGAATGCGACTACGAGGTGGCGGCCAATTCGAAAACCCAGCTCGGAACCGTGCCCTATCACGGCCAGGGTTGCATCGACATCGTCTACTCCTGCGACGGCGAGGACCTGAACAACCACTTCCTCTACGGCGAGCCGCCATTCAACTGGTCGCAAGTTAAATCCTGGCTCAAATAATACATAGGGTTATGTCCTGCAAGAAGGCGAGAACGGCGCGAGAACGGGATTGCAAAAAAACGCTTGATTTTGTTCCGGCAAAAGCGTATCATATTGAAAAAAGAAAAAGTGGAAAAGGAAAGCGAAGGAGAACGGAACGATCATGAGTGATGAAAAGAGCTTTATTTCGTTTGTCTGTCCTGTCTGCCATCAGGAGATAGAAGTCGATGCTGGCATGGCTGGGCAGAAGGTGGAGTGTCCCGCTTGCGGCGCCTCCGTCACCGCGCTACCTCCCGACCAGGGCCCCACTGTTGCCCAGCTTGAGGCCATGAAATCGAGGACGATAAGGATCGAACTCCCCGATCTCTGAGGGGCGTATGCCTCCGTCGGTTCTGATTGTATCCTCCACGCGTTCCCATGCCGATCCCCAGGAGATCCTGAGGATACAGGATACTGTGGCTGCGTTGCTAGCATTCGGTTGTTCGGTGGATCTGCTGGTGCCTAGGACCTCTCCTCTCCTGGAGGCGGCGCTTGATCCTGGAGCGCGTGTCTTCACGGTGCCGTGCGTACCATGGAGCGATGTGCCGCCGATCCGGCCATCGTTCCGCCGCCTTGTGGCCGGCGTGCTGATGTTCCTGCGGGCGGTGGCTCTGGCCGCGCGGCGCGAGTATGCCGTTCTCCACGGGGTGAACGACGGTGCGATGGTCGTGCGCATGCTCGACCGGGTCACTCTCCGCCGCATGCCTTACGTGGCCGAGATCCGCAATCCCTTCAACCGCCGGGGGTTCTTCAAAAGTCCGTACGGCGTATTGGCGCGGTCGCTGGAGCGCGGGGCGCTTCGCCATGCGTCCGCCGTTATTCTGGTGGATGAGGACAAGATCAACTGCTTTGGGCGGCATCTTCCGCTGCCCCGTACGTCGATCATCCCAGATCCACACGTCGAGCTGTCGGCGGACGCCTTGACTGTGGGCGAGTTCAATCTCGCCATCGAGCACATCTACCGCTACGTCACCAGGGACGTCGAATCCTGAAGGGACCGAAACCGATGAGCAAGCAGAAGGAAAAACCGAAGAAGGAAAAGAAGAAAGAGGTGAAGAAGGGGCGATCCCGGTCTTCGTCGTCGCTGCTGCGCCGCATTGTCCGCATCCTGGTCGTGGTGGTGCCGCTGGTGTTTATCGCGTTGGCCATCGTGGGCGACTGGTATGTGCATCAGCCGGCGGAATGGATTGAGTCGCATCGCGGGCGCCTCACTGTGCCGCTCGAATATCTTGGCGATCGCGCGGGAATGCTTACCGATGCACTGGGTTGGACCGGCCACGACTGCGTCTACGACACCGATGATCCCGAGCCGGAGGGCATCTTCTTTGCCGGGGTGCCGGTGCGCGTGGGCACCCCCGCTCCTGCCGACATCGTCCAGCTGGACCGCGGGGAATTCGTTATCGGGTGGAGTCCGTCGCTGCGCCATCCGGCGTGGGTCGCGTACCGTGTGCCACGCGAGTCGCGTTTCGATGTGGGCAAGCGCCCCAGCTTCCAGCGCGACAGGAGCGTTGCCGCCTCCGCCTCGCCCGGCGACTACGTCAACACCGGGTACGACCGTGGCCACATGGCGCCGAACCGGGCCATCGTCACCCGGTTTGGCCCCGAGGCCCAGAAGAAGACCTTCAGGATGACCAACATCGCCCCGCAGCGTCCGGCGCTCAACCGCGGGCCGTGGCGGGAGATGGAGCAGCGCATAGCCGATCTCTGGGCCGCCAAGTACGGCGACATCCGCGTCATCGTCGGTTGCGTGCCATCCGGCGGTGCCCGTTCGCGCGAGATGCTCAACGGCACGCAGGTGGAGGTGCCGGTGTCGTATTGGATGCTGCTTGCCGCCCAGACCCCGGATGGCGTGCGGGCGCTGGCGGTGCTGATGCACCAGACCGCCGGACGGTGGGACTTCCCGACCCGGTCCATCGTCACCGTTGACGAGCTCGAGAGAATCACCGGCTACGATTTCTTCCCCGACATGCCAAAGTTCCTGCAGAGTCCGCTCGAAGCCGATCGTCCGACCCGGCTGTGGCCGGTCCGGCTGCGTGATCTCGTGAAGCTGATTCTCGTAAGATTCGTGTGAGATGAGATTCGGTTCGCTTTTGTGTGGTGCCGCCGTAGTGGTGGTGGTGGCTGCCGCCGCGCTGGTGATGCGTCGGGTGGGGGCGCAGGGCATTGTGCGCGAGCGCTGGCCGGTGATGGGAACCGTGGCCGTGCTCGCCCATCGTGGAGGCACGCCGGAAGGGCGGGCCGAGGCGAGGGCGAAGACGGATGCCGCGTATGCGTTGGTGGAGCGACTGCTTTCCGCCTGGAATCCAGAGTCCGAACTGAGCCGACTGGCGCGCGAGGGGTGCACGAACTGGATGGAGCGCGTTTCCGAGGAGGTGCGGCCGTGCTATGGCGAGGCGCTTCGGCTCGCCGAATTTTCCGGCGGCGCCTTCAACCCCCGCGTTGGAGCGAAGCTACGGGAGCTTGGCGTTGGTTCCGGCACCTATTCCGACTTCGACCTCGGCGCCATTGCCAAGGGTTTTGCCGTGGATCTGGCCGCAGCCAGGATGCGTGGCGATGCCGACGTGCTGGTGGACCTTGGCGGCAATCTGCGTGCCGTCGGCACTGGCTCGTGGCGAACCGGCGTGCGCGACCCGTTCCACCGTGGTGCCAATGCGGCGGTGTTTAACCTCGCTCCGGGGGAGAGCGTGGCCACCAGCGGCAACTACGAGCGTTTCATCGAGCGCGACGGGATTCGCTATTCCCACATCCTCGACGGGCGGACCGGCGAGCACGTTGCCGGCATTGCCGCCGTGACGGTGGTGACGCCCCCCGAATATGGTGCAATGCTTGCGGACGGACTTTCCACCGCGCTTTTCGTGCTCGGCCCCGAGGAGGGTATGCGCTTCCTTCGCCGTCACTATCCGAGGGCGCTGGCGCTATGGATTCCGGACAGCCCAGATTCCCCGCGCATAGTTGCGCCGCCGGAAATGAAATCGCGCCTCCTGGAGTGCGTCTGGCCAATAATAAATATTTGATTTTGCCTTCCATTTTTAGTATAATATATTCCGTTTTCAACGAATCCAGCAATGGCCAAGATCAAACTGACAAAGACCGAATTGAAGGCGCAGACCGACGCATTGAAGCGTTTTCTGCGTTTTCTGCCCATGTTGCAGCTGAAGAAACAGCAGCTGCAGGGTGAAGTTGCCGGCATCGTGGCCAAGGCCCAGGCGGTGGGCGAGCGCGAGCGCGCGTTGCGCGGCGCGGTTGACGCCTGGGCGTCGGTGCTGTCCGATGGGGCGGATATGCTTTCAGAGATGGTGAAGGTAAAGGCGGTGCGCACTTCCGAGGCGAACATCGCGGGGGTGCGGATTCCGGTCTTCGATGGCATTGACGTCGATGTGGCCCCGGTTGATCTCTGGAGTACGCCTGCCTGGTTCGACGACGCGATCAGGGCGTTGGTCGACGTGATGGCCCTCCGCGGCGAGCGAGTGGTGCTTGATCGTCAGCGTGAACTCGTGGAGGAGGAGCTGCGCACCACCTCGCAGCGCGTGAATCTCTTCGAGAAGGTGAAGATTCCGCAGTGCCGTGAGAATATCCGCGTGATCAAGATCGCGATTGGCGATGAGCAGACCGCCGCGGTGACGCGGGGCAAGATCGCCAAGAGCCGTACGCCTGCCGGCGAGGGGGAGGAAGCGCAATGATCGTGCGGATGAAGCGCTTTACGGTGCTGTGCACCGTCGCCGACGGAGAACGCACGCTGGAGCGCCTGCGCGAGCTGGGCTGCGTGCACCTCGACCTTTCGGCAGTGCCCGCGGATGGCGCGGCGGCTGAGCGCGGCGAGCTCGAGCGGGCGGCAGAGGCGTGCCGCGTGGCGTTGAAGGCGCGCAAGGATGCCGCTTCGGCCGTGCAGACGCTGAAGCATCGCGATGTCGCCGAGGTTCTGCGCCTTGCCTCCGAGCGCGACGGGGCGCTCGCCCAGGTGGAGGAGCTGCGCCGTATCGAGGCGGCATATGCGCCGTATGGAGACTTTGACCCGGCGCTGGCGCGGGCGCTGCTCGACCGAGGCATCGACCTCGCCTCGGTCTGCGAACTGCCCGAGCGTCTGCCGGCGGAACGCCTTTCGGAAACGCAACGGCGGCTGGCTGAGGCACAAGCGCGGGCTGACGCGCTGACGGCCGATATTGCATCCACCGACGTTGGCTGGATCACGGCCCGCAATGCGGAGCTGGCCGATCGGGTGACGTTCGCCGAGGCGCGCGAGGCGCTGGAGAGCGCCGGCGCCGTCTCGTGGATATCCGGCTGGGTGCCGGTGGACAGGGTGCCGCGTCTGCGGGCGAAGGCGGTCACCGGTGGCTGGGGGCTGTTCACGCGCGATGCCGAGCCGGGCGAGGAACCGCCCACGCTCATCCGTCCGCCGAAGCTGTTCCGCCCGGTGGTGGCGCTCTTCAGGGGGTTGGGCATTTCCCCCGCATATTCCGAGTCGGACGTCTCGGTGCCCTTCCTCTGCTATTTCTCGCTTTTCTTCGCGATGCTGGTGGGCGATGGCGCGTATGGCGCGATCTTCCTCGCGCTCACGCTCTTCGGCTGGTGGAAGACGAAGCCGAAACCCGGCACGGGGAACCGTCCGCGCGTGCTGCGCTCCTGGTTGACGCTGCTGACGGTCTTCTCGGCCGCCACGATCGGCTGGGGCCTCCTGTCCAACACCTGGTTCGGGGCCGGCATCCCCTGGTGTGCGAACTGGCCCACGGTGAAGTGGCTTGCCGATCCCAGCTATCAGAACATCATGCTGCTCTGCTTCACGATCGGGGTGTCGCACCTGATGATCGCCCGCATCTGGAGCGGAATCGCGATGATCAACGACCGTACGTGCCTGGCGCAGTTCGGCTGGGCGGGCGTGCTGCTGTTCATGTACATTGTGACCAATTCGATCGTGGGTATCTTCCCGGGGGTTCCGGGCTGGTCGTACTGGATGTTCGGCGTGTCATTGGCGCTGGTGTTTGGATTCACGCTGAAGGGGAGCGAGCTCAAGACCCGCGGCATCGAGCTCGGGATGCTGCCGCTCAACATCATGAGCGCACTGGGCGACATCATCTCGTACGTGCGTCTCTTCGCGGTGGGGCTTGCCTCCGTGAAGGTGGCGGAAAACTTCAATGCGATGGCCCTTGGGCTGGTGCAGGGGGGGCACGCATGGTGGGCCACTGCGCTTGGCGCGGTGGCGATGGTGGCGATCCTGCTGGTTGGGCACGGGCTCAATCTGGCGATGGCGGGGCTTTCCATCCTCGTGCACGCGGTGCGTCTCAATACTCTCGAATTCTCCAACCACAAGGGAGTGTCCTGGTCGGGATACGCCTTTGAACCTTTTGCAAAACGTCAGAAATAACAAGGAGTCAACATCATGGATCCAATGATAGTGGCCGGCGCGATCGCGTGCCTTGGTCTCAGTGCTGCCGGTTCTGCCTTTGGCACCGGTTTTGCGGCCTCCTCGGCCGTTGGTGCATGGAAGAAATGCTATGCCGCCAACAAGCCGGCGCCGTTCATTCTGCTTGGCCTCGTGGGCGCCCCCATCACCCAGACCCTCTACGGCATGATTCTGATGTTCATCATGCTCGGCAAGGACAAGGTGCAGGGTGCGGGCCTCGCCTGCGTGCTCCTCGGCATCTTTGCCGGTCTTGGCATCGGGCTTTCCGCGCTGTTCCAGGGGCGCGCGGCCGCTGCGGCCTGCGATGCCCAGGCGGAGACCGGCCAGGGTCTCACCAACTATTTCGGCGCGCTCGGCATCGTCGAGACCGTGGCCATCTTCACGATGGTCTTCACGATCATCGCGCTTGGCGCGATAGCGTGACGCCGGTTCGCCTGCTGGGGTTAGCTGTCCACGCATGAAAGACAATCTGCTGCTGCTGGTCAACGTGCTGATCACCGTCCTGGGCGGGCTCGGTGTGTTCCTGCTCGGAATGAAGCATCTTTCCGAGGGACTGCAGGCCACGGCGGGTAACGGGCTCAGGCGGTTCATGTCGCACGCCACGAGCCATCGGATCGTGGGCGTGGGCACGGGTGTCGTCTCCACCGTGATCGTGCAGTCAAGCTCGATCATCACGGTGATGCTGGTGGGGTTCGTCTCCACGGCGCTGATGACGCTGCCGCAGGCCTTCTCGGTGCTGATCGGCGCCAACATCGGCACCGCGGCCACGGTGTGGATCATCGCCTACGCCCCGTCCCCGCAGATGCTGGGCCTGGTGGGGTTGGCGCTGGGCGGGGCGCTCTACTTCTTCGTCCGCGGGGAGCGCGTGCACAACACGGGTCTCGCGATTCTCGGGCTGGGGCTTGTGTTCCTCGGCCTCTACTTCATGTCGAAGGGCGTCGCGCCGATCAGGCAGAATCCCGACGTGGCCGGCATCTTCACATCGATGAGCGCGTCGAGCGCACTCGGCGTCCTGAAGATCGCTTTCTGCGCGATGGTTCTGACGGCGGTCATCCAGAGCTCGGCGGCCACGATCGCGATCGCGATGGCGCTCGCGCAGCAGGGGCTGATAACCTACGGGGTGGCGGGGGCGGTGCTCTTCGGCGCGAACGTGGGCACCACGGCGACCGGCTGGATCGCCGCGATCGGCGGCACCGCCGACGCCAAGCGCACCGCGCTGTCGCACACGCTTTCGAATCTGGTCGGCTCGATCGTGTTCCTTCCGTTCTTCCCGCTCTTCGTGAAGCTGGGCCAGACGGTCTTCCCGAACTGGGGCGCGGCGGAGATGATCACCGTGGGTGGCCGCGAGATTCAGGCCTTCACCCACATGATGGCCCCGATTGCCGTCACCGACACCGTGTTCGCCTGCTGCCGCGGCATCCTCTTCTTCCCGCTCGTGCGTCCGTTCTGCAGCCTGATCGAGAGTCTTGTTCGCCAGCCGGAGAACGAGAAGCCGCATCTTTCGAGCCTCAGGGTGGGTGCGCTGGTCTCGCCGGTCATCGCCTGCGACCAGGCGCTACGCGAGGTGCAGTTCATGCGCGACAGCGATCTTGAGCTCCTCGACTGCGCGCGGCGGGTTCTGGACGGTTCGTCCGACGAGCAGCTTGAGAACCACATAACGCACCGCGAGGGCATTCTGGACAACGTGCAGCGCGAGGTCACCGAGTTCCTCGGCGCGGTGATGTCGAAGCGCCTGGGCTGGGATGTGGCGGAGCGGGCACGTCGGCTGCTGCGCCTGACCGACGAGCTTGAGAGCGTCTCCGACGAGGCGGCCGCGGTCCTCAAGGGCGTGAAGCGCCTGCGCCGCCAGAACCAGCGGATGTCAGACGCGTCGCGCCAGGTGCTGCTTTCAGTCCACGACCGCGTCAACTCCTACGCGGAGCGCATTTCGCCGTGGATCCGCTCGCCGCGCCCGGTGATCGACCTCGACCAGGTGCAGAACGAGTCGAAGAACCTCCACGAGTTCATCCGCGACTGCCGCCGCACGCAGCTCGGCCGCGTGGGTCCGGAGGATCCCGGTTCCTCTCTCCGCGTGCTGGTGGAGCTGGACGTCATCAACGCCTACGAGCGCGTGCGCGCATACTATCTCAACATCGCCGAGACTCTGGCCGGCGGCAAGCGCTGATTTTTTTTCTGAAAGGATCAAGGAAAGTGAACGAGTCCAGACCACTGTTCATCGTGATGAGCGCCCCCTCGGGCTGCGGCAAGTCGACGCTGATCGACATGCTGCTGCAGGAGTATCCGGAACTGGAGTATTCCGTGTCCTGCACCACCCGCGCCCCGCGCGGCGAGGAGGAGAACGGAGTCGACTACAACTTCATAACGCCCGACCGCTTCCGCGAGCTCATCGGCGAGGACGCCTTCCTCGAATATGCAGAGGTACATGGCAACTACTACGGCACCCTCGCCGCTCCGATCCGGGAGGTGCTGGCGGAGGGGCATTCCATCATCCTCGACATCGATGTGGTCGGCGCGGCCAAGGTGCGCCACCGCGTGATGCACCATTTGCCGCCCGACGATCCGATGCGTGCCGGCTACATGGACGTCTTCATCGATCCTCCGTCGATGGAGGAGCTCCGCTCTCGGCTCGAGGGCCGCGGCACCGACGCACCCGAGGTGATCGAGCGCCGTCTCGCCAACGCGGTGGGCGAGATGGAACGCGCCGGCGAATACATGTTCCGCGTCGTCAACGACGATCTTGGCATTGCCTATCGCCGCCTCTGCGACCTCATCGAGGTGCGCAGCGGCAGAATGTAGAACGGATTCCCCGCCATGCTGGAACTTAAGCGTCCGCTTGTCATTTTCGACATCGAATCCACCGGCGTCAACGCCAGGAACGACCGCATTGTCGAACTGGCCGCCGTCAAGGTCAACCCCGATGGCACCGAGGAGGAGCGCCGCTGGCTGCTCAACCCCGGCGTTCCCATCCCCGCCGAGACCACCGCCATCCACGGCTATTCCGATGCGGATGTCGCGGGCTGCCCGACCTTCGCGCAGAAGGCGGACGAAATCGAGGCGTTCTTCGCCAACTGCGACCTGGGCGGATTCAACAGCGACCGCTTCGACATTCCCTGCCTGGAGGAGGAGTTCGCCCGGGTCGGCCGCAGCTTCGGCGCCGCTTCGCGTCACAGCGTCGACGTGCAGCGCATCTTCCACCGGCGCGAACCGCGCGACCTAACCGCTGCGGTGCGCTTCTACTGCGGCCGCGACCACGTGGGCGCCCACGGTGCCACGGCCGACGCCAGAGCAACCCTGGACGTGCTGAAGGCGCAGCTCGAGCGCTACGACGATCTGCCCCGCACCATCGAGAAGATGGACGAGTACCTCGTCCCGCACGATCCCCTCAATGCCGATCGCAAGGGTCTGCTGCGCTGGATCGACGGCAGGCTGTGCGTCAACTTCGGGCAGAAGAAGGGCGAGCCGCTCTCCGAGCTCTTCTCGCGCGAGCGCAGCTGGCTCAAGTGGTTTGTGAAGGGAAACTTCGAGGCCGATGCCCGAATGATCGTCAACGACCTGCTCGAGAAGGGCATTCTGCCCAAACCGCCAGCCGGGGTGTGAACCGGCACCGATTTTGAATCCTAACCCAGTGCAACGGAGATCAGAGATGTTCAAGCCAGTGTCCAACAAGGTCCAGTTCCCCAAGATGGAGGAAAGCGTCCTCGCCTACTGGAAGGAAGGCGACGTGTTCAGGAAGTCGCTCGCCCGGAACGAGGGTGGCGAACGATACAAGTTCTACGACGGTCCTCCCTTTGCCACCGGCCTGCCCCACTACGGCCATCTGCTGGCCGGCACGATCAAGGACATCGTGCCGCGCTACCAGACTATGCGCGGCAAGTATGTGGAGCGCCGCTTCGGCTGGGATACGCACGGTCTTCCGATCGAGGCGCTCGCCCAGGACGACCTCGGTGTCTCGGGCGCTCCCGAAATCAAGGCACTCGGCATCGACAAGTTCAACGAGCACTGCCGATCCAAGGTGCTCAAGTACGTCAACGAGTGGCGCAAGACCGTCACCCGCATGGGACGCTGGGTGGACTTCGACAATGACTACAAGACCATGAATCCCGAGTTCATGGAGACGATCTGGTGGGTCTTCAAGCAGCTCTGGAACCAGGGCCGCGTCTATAAGAGCCACCGCATCATGCCCTACTCCTGGAAGCTCTCGACCCCGCTCTCCAACTTCGAGGCCGGCTCCAACTACAAGGATGTGCAGGATCCCACGGTGACGGTGCGCACGCGGGCGCTCGGCGCGGAAAGCGCGGCGATGAAGGATCTGCTCGCCAGGGAGCCGACGGTCTACCTGCTGATCTGGACGACGACGCCCTGGACCCTGCCCGAGAACCTGATGATGTGCGCCGGCGCGTCGATCGACTACGTCGCCGTGCGCGACCTGACGGACGATGCGCGCCCAGTCTACCTGATGGCCAAGGCGCGTCTGCCGTACATCTTCAAGAAGGCCGAACAGTACGAGATCGTGTGCGAATGCAAGGGCACCGAGCTGAAGGGCATGAGCTACGAACCCATCTTCCCGTACTTCGCCGAGCTGAAGGCCGAGGGTGCCTTCAAGGTGCTCAACGACGACTACGTCACCACCGACGACGGCGTGGGAATCGTCCATATCGCACCGGCCTACGGCGAGGACGACTTCCGCGTCTGCAAGGAGGCCGGCATGCTCGCCATCGCCGATCCGCTCGACGCCTCCTGCAACTTCACGGAAAAGGTCCCCGAGTACGCTGGCCGCTTCTGCAAGGACTGCGACAAGGACATCATCAAGCGTCTCAAGGCCGAGGGCAAGCTCGTCCACCAGGCCACGATCACCCTCTCCTATCCATTCTGCGACCGTACCGACACCCCGCTCATCTACCGCGCGATCGACGCCTGGTACGTGAAGGTGGAGGATCTGCACGACCAGCTCGCCGCGAACAACGACACCGTGCACTGGACGCCCGAATACGTGGGCGACAAGCGCTTCGGCAACTGGCTCAAGGACGCACGCGACTGGAACATCTCACGCAACCGCTTCTGGGGCAGCTGCATCCCCGTGTGGGTCAACGACGCCGACCCTGACGACATGATCTGCGTCGGCTCCATCGCCGAGCTCGAGGCGCTCTCGGGCGAGAAGGTCACCGACCTCCACAAGCACTTCGTCGACAAGATCGTCATCACCAAGGACGGCAAGACCTACCACCGCACCCCCGAGGTGCTCGACTGCTGGTTTGAGTCGGGCTCGATGCCCTATGCCCAACAGCACTACATGGGCGGCGCGGACGGTAAGCCGGACGCACAGGGATTCGCCGACTTCTTCCCGGCCGACTTCATCGCCGAGGGACTCGACCAGAC
>JAZRXT010000041.1:0-12033 GCA_045600365.1 Kiritimatiellia bacterium
GGCCGTCCTCATGATCGCGCCCCGCAACCTCGACACGCTCCTCCATCCGCAGTTCGATGCAGTTGCGCTCAAGAAGACGAAGACGATGGGGCGCGGCCTGCGGACAGATCGTCTTCACCGCCGAGGACGCGAAGAGAATGAAGTCTGACGGCGACAAGTGCGTGCTCGTGCGCCTGGAGACCTCCCCCGAGGACATCGAGGGCATGAAGGCCGCCGAGGGCATCCTCACCGTGCGCGGCGGCATGACCTCCCACGCGGCGGTCGTCGCCCGCGGCATGGGCGAGTGCTGCGTCTCCGGCTGCCAGGAGATCGCGATGGACGAGGAGAACAAGAAGTTCGTCCTCGGCGGCAAGACCTTCAAGGAGGGCGACTGGCTCTCGATCAACGGCTCGACCGGCAACATCTACGATGGCATCATTCCCACTGTCGACGCCACCAGCGCCGGCGAGTTCGGTCGCATTATGATGTGGGCCGACAAGTTCCGCAAGCTGAAAGTGCGCACCAACGCCGACACGCCGCGCGACGCTAAGAAGGCGCGCGAGCTCGGCGCCGAGGGCATCGGCCTCTGCCGCACGGAGCATATGTTCTTCTCGCAGAGCCGCATCACGCCGTTCCGCGAGATGATCTGCTCCGACACGGTCGAGGAGCGCGAGCTTGCGCTCTCCAAGATCCTTCCGTACCAGCAGGACGACTTCGAGCAGCTCTTTGAGGCGCTCGACGGCCAGCCGGTCACGATCCGCTTCCTCGATCCGCCGCTGCACGAGTTCGTGCCGCACACCGAGGACGAGATTGCGCTGCTTGCGAAGACGATGCACAAGCCCATCTCCAAGATCAAGGACATCATCGACTCTCTGCACGAGTTCAACCCGATGATGGGCCATCGCGGCTGCCGCCTCTGCGTCACGTACCCCGAAATCGCCGTGATGCAGACGAAGGCCGTCATCCGCGCGGCGATCAACGTCCAGCGCAAGCACAAGGGATGGAGCGTCAAGCCCGAGATCATGATTCCGCTCACGGGCGATCTCAAGGAGTTCAAGTTCGTCAAGGACATCGTCGTCCGGGTCGCGAACGAGGAGATCCAGGCCGCGGCGATCAAGCTCAACTACGAAGTGGGCACGATGATCGAGATTCCGCGCGCCGCCCTCACGGCGGGCCAGATTGCGGAGGAGGCCGAGTTCTTCTGCTTCGGCACGAACGACCTCACGCAGATGACCTACGGCTTCAGCCGCGACGACGCGGGCAAGTTCCTCACCTCGTACTACGACAAGAAGATCTTCGAAAACGATCCTTTCGCGAAGCTCGACCAGACTGGCGTTGGCAAGCTGATGGACATGGCCGTCTCCGACGGCAAGTCCGTCCGCCCGAAGCTTCACTGCGGCATCTGCGGCGAACATGGCGGCGACCCCACCTCTGTGGAGTTCTGCCACAAGCTCGGTCTCGACTACGTGAGCTGCTCGCCCTATCGTGTGCCGATCGCGCGTCTCGCCGCCGCCCAGGCCGCGCTGCGCTGAGGAAGACGCGATGTCTAGGATCCTCTTCGTCAACGCCCATGTGATCTCGCCCGGTCTCGACCTGCGCCGCGTCTGCGTGGTGGTCGAGAAGGGCAGGATCAGGGAGGTGTCGTCCAAACCGATCGCGCGCGCCGGCTTCGGTACCGTGGTCGACGTGCGCGGCAAGTATCTCGTGCCCGGCTTCATCGACGTGCACACGCCCGGTGCCGCGGGCGCCGACGTTTGCGACGCCACGCCCGAGGCGGTGGCGAAGATCGCCGAGGCGAAGCTGGCGGAGGGCTGCACCACGTTCCTGCCCACCACGCTCACCGTGGACCGTGCGACGATCCGCCGCGCGGCCAGGGCGGTGGCGGCGTACCGGGCGGACGAGCGTTTCGCCCGCGCGCCTGGTCTGCACCTTGAGGGTCCGTTCATCAACCCCGCCTGCTGCGGGGCCCAGAATCCGGCGTTCGTCCGCAAGCCGTCCTTCGCCGAGGTGCAGGCGGTGGCGAAGATCTGCCCGGTGAAGCTCGTCAGCTTCGCGCCCGAGCAGAAGGGCGGTGCCGATTTTGCCGCCAGGTGTCTCGAGGCAGGCATCGTGCCGTCGTGCGGACACACTGGCGCCACGATGGCGCAGTTCCTTCCCGCCTACGACTGCGGACTGAGGCATTTCACCCACTACTGCAACCAGATGACGAAGTTGCACCACCGCGAGATCGGCATGGTGGGGGCGGCGATGCTGCTCGACGATGTCAATACTGAGGTCATCTGCGACCGCATCCACCTCTGCGACGACATGCTGAGGCTCGTGTTCTGGAAGCGCGATCTCGCCCACGTCCAGGTGATAACCGACTCGCTGCGCTGTTCCCATATGCCAGATGGCTATTCGTTCTCGATGGGTGGCGTCGAGGTGCGGCTTGAGCACGGCGAGGCGCGTCTGGTCGAGGGCGGCAACCTCGCCGGCTCCACCCTCAAGTGCTGCAAGGCGCTTGGTAATTTGGCCGAGGTCACTGGCCTCCCGCTTTCGGATCTGGTGCGCACGACGTCCTGGAACCAGGCGATTGAGCTTGGCCTCGGCAGATCGTTCGGCAAAATCGAGAAGGGCTTTGTGGCCGATCTCGCGGTGCTCGACCCCGGCACGTTCGACGCCTGCGCCGTCTTTGTCGGTGGCGAGCAGCGCCGGTAGCGGCCTCCCCGAAGAATACCAATTCCCACGGAGTGACTAAATGTTCGAAATGTTCGCTAATTCCCTTGTGGACGGATACCTCCAGTCGAGCATGATGGGCAAGGGCATCGTGCTCGTGCAGCTGATGGGGTCGGTGGTGATGCTTGCCGCCGCCATCGGCAAGTGGCGGTACATCAATTTCGTTCAGCGCGTGACCACCCGCGTGCGGCGCGACGTGCTGGGTGAACCGAACATACTTGGCTACTACGTTCAGCGGCGCGAGAGCTCCAACACCGCCATCGAGAACATCTACATCTCCACCTGCGAGCGCATGCTGCGGATGTTCTCGAGCGAGGTGCGCACGCAGATCGTCGGACGCCAGCCTGGTGCCTCGTCCTCCGCCATGCTCACCAAGGAGGAGGCCGAACTCGTGCAGACCATCAGTGACCAGGTGCTCGATTCCGAGGAGCTGCGCATTGCGTACGGTCTGGGGCTGGTGTCGACCATCGTCACCCTTGCGCCGATGCTCGGTCTGCTGGGAACGGTGTGGGGCGTGCTGGACGCGTTCGCCGACATGGGCGCAGCAGGTTCTGCCACCATCGCCACCATGGCGCCCGCCATCTCCTCCGCGCTTGTGACCACCGTCGTGGGGCTTCTCATCGCGATTCCCGGTTCGGCCTGCTACTCCAATCTGCAGTCGCGCAAGCGCAGGCTCTTTGCCGACATCGAGGGCTTTACCGACGACCTCGTCGGACGCATCAAGAACGAGCATCTCGAACATCTCGATAGGGGCGTGTGATGTCCAGGCGCGACAGGAGACGCAATCGCGGCGACGAGGACGACAAGGCCTCGATCGACATGAACTCGCTCATCGATCTGACCTTCCTGCTGCTCGTCACCTTCATTCTCACCATTCCGGCGCTGGAGCAGGGCATATCGATCATCCTCCCCAGGGCGCGTACCGACACCCTGCCATCTAAGGACGCCAAGGCGAATGTGATCACGGTCGACTACAACCACCGCGTCTACATGAACAACGTGCCGATTTCGCTGGAGGATCTCAAGACGGATCTCCAGGCGAAGGTGGCGGCCGATCCCGACGTGCCGGTGCTGGTGCGCGGTGACGAGCGGCTGGAGTACGGCGAGGTGATGGGCGTCGTCAAGATCGTCTACGACAGCAAGGTCCACAAGATGGCCCTTGTCACCAAGGAGGAGTGATGGCACTCCAGCCAGGCCAGATTGACGACAGACCGATCTCCGGGCGCAGTCTCGCCATAGCGGCGGCACTGCATGTTGTCATGTTCGTCTTCTTCTGGGTCATGGCGAAGGTCGCGTATCGCACTCCCGATGTGATCATCCCGATCGATATGACCATTGTTTCCCCTTGGGCGGAGCAGACCGACGATCCCGATCCCGACCCCAACCCTCCGCCGAAGGAGGAACCGAAGCCGCAGCCCCCGCAGCCCAAGCCGCCTGAACCGGAAAAGGTGGAGACCACGAAGGTGCCTGCCGTGGTGCAGGAGAAGCCGAAGGAGAAGCCCAAGCCCATAGATCTTAGGGATAAGGCCAGGCTGGTCAAGACATCCCCGAAGCCGGATAAGCCGCCAGACCTGCGCGACAAGGCGAAGAAGGTCGACGCGCCGCCGATGCAGAAGACCGGCAAGGCCACCGCGGCCGACAAGCCGCTTTCGCCGGAGGAGTTCATGCGATTGATGAACCAGGGCTATCGCATCGGTTCCAAGAACCAGCTTGCCGCCAACGAGTTCCAGATGTGCGTGAGCATGGTGGCGCAGGCAATCAGGCGCGAGTGGCTAAAGGAGCGCTTCAGCTGGAATCCGGGGCTGGTGCCGCTGCAGGTGCAGCTTTCGCTTGGTCCGGGCGGACGCGTCCGCGGCTACCGTATCCTCAAGGGCAGTGGCGACCCCGAGGTCGTCCGCACCGCCGCCGCCGCGCTGCGGCGCCTGGTCTCGATCCCGGGTCTCACGGCCGAGTTCCTGAGCCGGTTCCCGGAGCTGCCGATCATGATGGAGCCGGTGGCCAACGAGATGTAGTGGAGTAGTGCGGTAGAGAGATTTCCGAGGATGTTCAAGGTGTTCGATAATGCCGGAATCTGGCTGAAGGCGATGCGGGTCAACCAGTGGACCAAGAACGCGGTGGTGTTCGCGGCATGGTTCTTCGCGGTGGCCGATCCCTCGCAGGCGTCAGTGGCCCGGGGACTGGTGCCGTTTCTCGTCGTTGGGGCGATGGCGCTGTCGTTCTCGCTGGTGTCGAGCGCCTTCTATCTGCTGAACGACGTTGCGGACTACGATTCGGATCGCCTGCATCCGGTGAAGCGTCTGCGCCCCGTGGCGGCGGACCTCGTAACCAAGATAGCGGCGGTGCGCATGGCGCTGGCGCTTTTTGCGCTGGGGCTGCTCTTTCCCTGCTGGCTCGTGATCACGCATCCCGATCGCACCTGGGGTTTCGGGGTGATACTCGTGTACACCATCACCCAGTGCGCCTATTCTGGAATTCTCAAGCACATTCCGTATGTGGACGTGGCGGTGATCGCCGCCGGCTTTGTGCTTCGCGCCGTCGCCGGCGCCGCAGCGATCGGGGCGAGAATCTCCCCGTGGCTGCTTGCCTGCGCCTTTTCGCTGTCGCTCTTCCTTGCGCTTTCGAAGCGGCGTCACGAAAAACGCACCGCCGAGGAGTCGCGCACCGCGCTGAAGGGGTATCATCCGGTGGTGCTGGACGTGATGATCGCGCTGGTGGGGCTTGCCACGGTGGCGGTGTACCTCTGCTACACCCTAGCCGCCGACACCGTTTCAAGGTTCCACACCCGGCATCTTTCAGTCACTGCGCTGTTCGTGGCGCTGGGAATTATCCGCTATCTCGTGCTGCTGTATGGAAGGGCTGATACGGGCCGTCCCGAGCGCATTCTGCTTACTGATCGCCTGCTGTGGCTTGTTCTTGCCGGCTATGGCGCGTCTGCGGCTTTGGTGATGCTCCGCGTGAGCCATTGAGCGCACCGGATTCAAAGAGCCATATATGGCCACATGGCTTTACGGGTGAGAACCGGCAATAAAAAAACTGTCGCATTCAATCTACGACAGGCAATCTTGGATTTCGTCCACTTAAAATGGAGCCAGGTAACGGATTCGAACCGCCGACCTGCTCATTACGAATGAGCCGCACTACCAGCTGTGCTAACCTGGCTTACCGAAAACGCGAATAGTATATCAAAATCCGCCATCGATTGCAAGAAAAAAGATTGAAAGATTGAAAATGTGGATAGTGGGCGTTCCCCTGGCACCTTGCCTCTCCGAATTGACTCATTGGATTGTACAACTTTCCAGGTATCAACTTGCTTTTTACATGTTGTTGTGGTATAATACTTGATTTTGAAAGGAAAGTAGAGTCATATGCTTAACTGGTTGCCGGAATTGAAGGGGCGTTCGCTGATGCGGATGACGTCTTTCACCGATGCCGAGATGATGAATCTCATCGATCTCGCCGCTCAGCTCAAGGCGCGTCGCGCTTCGGGGGTGCGCGGCGATCTGCTGCATCGGAAGAACATAGCGCTCATATTCGAGAAGTCTTCGACTCGTACGCGCAATTCCTCGCTGATAGCGGTACGCGACGAGGGGGGAAACGCCGAATATCTAACCAAGCCGGATATCCACTTCGGCAAGAAGGAGTCGGTGAAGGACACCGCGCGCGTGCTTGGCCGCATCTATGACGGAATTCTCTTCCGCGGTTTCAAGCAGAAGACGGTCGAGGAGCTGGCGAAGTACTCCGGCGTGCCGGTCTGGAACGGTCTTACCGACGACTACCATCCCACCCAGATTCTGGCCGATCTGCTCACTGTGCGTGAAAACTTCGGCTCGCTCGACGCCAACACCGTCATTGCCTATGTCGGCGACGGACGCAACAACGTGGCGAACTCGCTGATGATGGGCTGTGCCAAGGCTGGTGTGCGCTACGTCTGCTGCACGCCGGACGAGCTTCGACCCGACGAGGGAGTCCTCGCCGAGGCGGAGGAGGTGGCAAGGCACAACGGCGTCGACATCCGCGTGTTCACCGATCCGATCGAGGGCGTGAAGGGGGCCAATGTCCTCTACACCGACGTCTGGGTGTCGATGGGCGAGGAGGCGAAGACCGCTGAGCGCATCAAGATGCTGCGTCCCTACCAGATCAACATGGATCTGATGCGTGCCACTGGCAACCTCGACGGACGGCTGCTGTTCCTCCACTGTCTGCCCGCGTTCCACGACTTCGAGACCGACGTGACGAAGGAGAGCGGTGCGCTGGAGGTTACGGACGAGGTGTTCGAGTCGCGCTATTCCCGCGTGTTCGACGAGTCCGAGAACCGCATGCACACCATCAAGGCGCTTTTCGTGTCTGCCCTTGCCGACAAACCGGCCGTCTAGCGGCCAGAGACCATGCTTGAGAGGCTTTTCAAGCTCGGTGAAAACAGGACATCGGTGAAGACCGAGGTCGCGGCTGGCGTCACCACGTTCATGACGATGGCCTACATCCTCGCCGTGAACCCGAAAGTTCTCTCTTCGGCGGGTGTTCCGTGTGGGGGCGTGTTCGTGGCGACGGTGGTTGCTGCCGTCGTGGGCACGCTGCTCATGGCGTTCATGTCCAACTACCCGTTCGTGCTGGCGCCCGGCATGGGTCTCAATGCGTTTCTGGCGTTTACGGTCTGTGGTGCCATGGGCTACAGTTGGCAGTTTGCGCTGCTGGCGGTGTTCGTCGAGGGGCTCATCTTCCTCGCGCTTTCGCTCACATCGGTGCGCGAGGCGATCTTCAACAGCATTCCCTTCACGCTCAAGAAGGCGGTGGCGGCCGGCATCGGCCTCTTCATCTGCTTCATCGCGCTGCAGACTTCGGGTGTAATCGTCGACAATCCCGCCGCCCTCGTGCAGATGGTGGCGTTCAAGAAGGTGGCGTTCCACTCGCAGGGGATTGCGGCCATGCTGGCGTTCGTCGGCACTATCCTCACGGCGGTCATGCTGGTGAAGCGGTGGAGGGGAGCGATCCTGATCGGCATTTTCGCGACATGGATCCTCGGTATGCTCGCCCAGGCGACTGGGCTCTACGTGCCCGATCCGGCGGTCAAGTGCTTCTCGCTCTATCCGTCACTCTCGGTTGACGACATCGTCGGCACGCTCGGGGAGTTCGGGACGACCTTCGGCGCGATCTTCAATCCCGATGCGTGGACCCACACCGTCGACAAGGCGGTGGTCGGCAAGGGCTGGTCGCTGGCGCTCTCGCTCGACTTCTTCGTCGTTATGTTCGCCTTCTTCTTCGTGGATCTCTTCGACACCCTCGGCACGCTGATCGGCGTCTCGATGAAGGGTGGTTTCCTCACGAAGGAGGGCAAGCTGCCGCGGATATCCGGGGCGCTCTGCGCGGACGCGATTGCGACTTCGGTCGGTGCCGTCCTCGGCACCTCCACCACCACCACCTGCGTCGAGTCGGCCTCCGGCGTCATCGTCGGCGGCAGAACCGGTCTCACGGCGGTCACCTCGGCGGCGCTTTTCGCCTTGGCGCTCGTGTTCGCGCCAGTGTTCCTGGCGATTCCGGCCTTCGCGACGGCGCCGGCCCTTGTCGTCGTCGGATACATGATGCTATCCTCCGTGGCCGAGATCGACTTCAACGACCCCGGCGAGGCGATTCCCGCTTTCCTGACCATCGCCGCAATGCCGTTCTGCTACTCTGTTTCCGACGGTATCATGTGGGGCGTGATCAGCTATACGCTTGTCAACCTCATTACCGGCCGGGCCAGGAAGATACACTGGATCATGTATGTGCTTTCCGTCGTCTTCATCGCGAAGTACGCGCTGATGTGAGAAGTAGGGGAGACGAACAGCCCAGCAAAGGAAAAACTTGGAGTTCGAATGAAAAGACTAGAGAACTATATACGGGAGATACCCGACTTTCCCAGACCGGGCGTCCTTTTCCGCGACGTGACCGCGATCCTTGAGAGCCCGGACGGGTTTCAGCTCGCCCTCGACCGCATGGTGGGCATTCTCGCAGATCTCGACTTCGACCTCGTAGCCGCGCCGGAATCGCGCGGGTTCATCTTCGGCGCCGCGCTCGCGGACCGTTTCCGCAAGGCGTTCGTGCCGATTCGCAAGCCGGGTAAGCTGCCGCGCGCCACGATCAGCGAGAAGTACGATCTCGAGTACGGCCAGGCCGAGCTCCACATGCACGTGGACGCGGTCAAGCCCGGCGAGAGGGTGGTGCTGGTCGACGATCTGCTCGCCACCGGCGGCACCGCCGCCGCCGCCGCGCGCCTGGTCGAACGCCAGGGCGGAAAGGTCGTGAAGCTGGTCTTCCCGATAGAGCTCGAGGGATTCGCCGCTAGGTCGGGGCTGCTGAACGGGTACGACGTCGTTTCGCTCGTCAGGTATCCCGGGAAATGAGAACTGCCGCTGACCGTGATAGCGCATTTAATAAGGAGAGGTGAACCATGTTTAAACTATTCGACCATCCGCTGACGGTCGCCATGACGGCCGCAGCTCTCCAGCTGGCATCCCTGACATCCTTCGCCGAAACCGACGTGGTCGAGTTCGTGCGCGCCAGGATCGCGGCGGGGGATAGGCACATAGTCGTGCCCAGGTACCGCGGTCACGTCACTCCGCGGGGCGACACGTATTTCGAGCTGCGCGGGCTGAAGGACGTGATGATCGACTTCAACGGCTGCGATCTCTTCGGCACCCGGCGCGTGCGCTTCTTCTCGATCGAGAATTGCACCAACGTGGTGGTACGCAACCTCTCGCTCGACTATGATCCACTAGCGTTCACCCAGGCGCGGATCACCGCGGTCGGCGCGGACGGTGAATGGGACCTCGAGGTGGTCGACGGATATCCCGCCGCGCCGGCCGAGTGCTCGTACTGGCCGCTGCAGGTGTATGGTCGCGAAAGCGGCGAGCTCATCAATCCGATGCGCTGTTGGAACGCCTTCTCCCTGGTGAAGACCGGAGAGCGCACCTACCGCGTGACGGGCGGCGTCAACCGGCGCGGCGAAGTGGGCGACGTTGCGGTGTGGCCGGTGAAGGACGGCCCTGGCCAGCCGTCGACCTGCGCGGTGCTCCTCAGCAACTGCGAGCGCTGCCGCCTCGAGAACCTGACGATCTATTCGACCGCGCCTGGGTATTGCTTCTTCGAGCTGTTCTGCAGTGGCAACGAATATCTGGGATGCGTCATCGATCGTCGTCCGCCCGAGACCGACATTGTGAAGCGTGGCCTCAGGCGCCTGCGCAGCGCCAATCACGACGCCTTCCACTCCAAGATGGCGCTGAAGGGCCCGCGCCTGGAGAACTGCCGCTTCGCCTATCACTGCGACGACGACGTCAACCTCAATTCGTACTACTACATCGTGACCTCGGTCGCCGATGGATGGGTGCGGGTGGCAGGCAAGGGGGATATGTCCTTCAAGGGCGTTGCGGCACCCTACGAAATGCTTCGTCCTGGGGGTATGCTTGAGGTGCTGAAGCATACGGGGCGGGCCGGAGCCGACCTCAGAATAGTGGAGGCGCACAACGGTGGCAGTTCGACCGAGGCCGACTTCGCGTTCCTCAAGACCATCAAGATGTGGAACGGACAAGACGTAAAGATGCGCGACATCCGCCTCCTGCGGGTCGAAGGGGACGGCATGCTCGAACCCGGCGACGCGGTAACACCGAAGGACTTCCGTGCAGAGGGATTCGTTATCCGCAACTGCCATTTCGGACCCAACCGCGCACTTGGCATGCGCATTCGCGCCTCTGACGGGATCATCGAGTCCAATGTGGTCGACCGCACGGAGGGCAGCGCGGTCTGGATCGGGCCCGAAGTCGAGTGGCCCGAGGGCGGAATGTCGCACAACGTGACCGTGCGCGGCAACCGGTTCCTGAAGTGCGGAGGCGGCGTCTATCTCGGCGGTCGCGCCGCGTACGGCAATCCGGTCGCTCCGTCTGAGCACCGGGGAATGAAGTTCGAAGACAATATTACAGAGTAGGTGAGAATATGAGAGTATTGACGATGTTGATCGGGGCGGCGGTGTTCATCGCCGTCGGCTGGTTCGGCAACCAGGTGTTCGGCCCCAGGGCAAAGGTTCGCGAAAGCGTCGCGGTTGATCCGCCAGCGGTGGCGGTAGGCGTGGTGAAGAAGGTCGAGTTCAATCCGTCGACCGAGTATGTCGGTCACGCCGAACCGGTCCAGGAAACGGACATCCTGCCGCAGATCGACGGTTACATCAAGAAGGTCTGCTTCACCGAAGGCGCCTTCGTGCACGCTGGCGATGTACTCTTCGAGATCGACGTCGAGCAGTACGAGGCGTCGCGCCGGCTGCGCTATTCGGAGGTGCGCAGCGCGGAGGCGAAGGTCACCGTAGCCCAGGCGGAGGTGGACCGGGCCGAACGCTACTATCGGCGGTTGATGGCGGCAGACGACCGTGGCGTCACCGCCACCGAGCGCGACACCGCCGAGACATCGCTCGCCTCAGCCAAGGCGGCGCTCAACGCGGCGCAGGCCGCCGTGGAGCAGTCCAGGGCAGCCGCCGCAATCGCCGACTTCAACATGAAGCACACCATCGTGAAGTCGCCCATCTCCGGTCGCATTGGAAAGGCGCTTCGCCACGTGGGCGACTACGTCTCGCCATCGAAGAACCCGCTTGCGCAGGTGGTGCAGATCGACCCCATCCGCGTCGTGTTCCCGATCACCGACAAGGACTACGGCGACTGGCAGTCGGCCGCCGAGCACGGCGGCAGGGCGCTCGCCGATTCGCGTCGGCTTCGTCTGCGCCTTGCCGACGGCACCGCCTACGACAAGACCGGCGTCATAGACTTTGGAAACAACAAGGTCGACCGCGAGACCGCGACTGTGGTTCTGCACGTCTGCTTCGAGAATGGCGCCGGCAGAATCCTGCCGAACGCCTTTGTGCGCGTCATCAGCGATGAAAGCCACCCCGAGCGCGTGCTTGCCGTGGCCGCCGACGCCGTCGAGCGCACGGCGAAAGGGCAGCACGTCTGGGTGCTTGGCGCCGACGGCGCGGTCAAGGCGCGGGCGGTGGAGAGCGGCAGGTCGTGGAACGGCCTCACCGAGATCCGCAGTGGCCTGGAAGAGGGGACCAGAGTGGTGGTCGAGGGCGGTTTCAAGCTTAGAGACGGCATGAAGGTGAGTGTGGCGGAATGAGGAATCTCCTCGACATGATTATTCGCCGGCCGCGCATCGCCGGTGCTCTGGCCATAGTGGCTCTGGTGGCCGGCGCTCTGTCCGTCGCCTCGCTGCCGATCGCCTTCTACCCCTCGGTGGCCCGTCCCACCATCAGCGTCTCCTGCAGCTATCCTGGCGCGAACGCCCGCGAGGTGATGAATACGGTGGCCGGTCCGATCGAGGACCAGG
>JAZRXT010000042.1:0-3456 GCA_045600365.1 Kiritimatiellia bacterium
CCTTCCGGTAGGGCTTGATATCGGCCGGCGTGAGGGTGCCGTTCGCGCCCAGCGCGACCGATATGACGTTCTGGCCCTTCGGGTCGACGAGGATGAGGGCGGTGCCAGAGGGCGTCTTGGGGTCGACGTTCAACTTCGCGTCGATGCGGTCGCGCTTCATATTGGCGGCCGTCTCGCGTCCGAACAGGTCGTCGCCCACCTTGCCGACGTACTCGCACATGCCCTTCTTCGCCGCCAGGCGCGCCACCGCAACAGCCTGATTGGCGCCCTTGCCGCCGGCCGCCATCATGAAGGTGCCCCCGCTCACGGTTTCACCCGGGACGGGGATCTTCATCCCGGCGATTGTCATGTCGGTGTTGGAACTGCCGATTACCACGATCTTCTTCATAGACGCCTCCTTGGGTTTTATTTGGTTACGATGCAGCGGTTGCCAGGCCCGAGGGTGTCGACGAACGCGGCAGTGTCGGCGCCGTAGCGCAGGGACTTGCCGCTCTTCATCGACACGGCGCCGAAGCGGTCGCCGTCGGAGCCAATGAATAGGTTGTTCTCAAGCCGCGGCAGGGAAGAGGAACCATCCGCGTTCGCAAGCCCCGCGCAGGCCATGATCAGATCGTCCTTCGAACGGCAGAAGGCGTTGTTGCGCACAACGTAGTTGGTGGCGCGGTTGCGCTGCGGGTGCAGCCAGCCGCGGATGTGGCCGGCCACCCCGCGGTCCGGACGCTGCTCGCTGAAGCCGATGCCGGCGTCGAGCATGAGATTGTCCTCGACCAGCACGTTGTCCATCCGACTGGGATTGCCGTCCTCGGCGGTGAGGAAGTACTCGACCGAATAGCAGCAGCGTTCGAAGACGTTGCCGCGGTAGACCACGTTCTTCTGGTCGCAGACCTTCATCCCCATGTTCTTCGGGATGTTGTACTGGTGGGTGACGCCGGCGTCGTAGACGTCGCGGATGATGCAGTCGGCCACGATGTAGTCGTCGCACCAGCCGTAGATCTCGACCGCGTTGCCCAGCCGGGTGGGATGGTCGCGGCCGAAGATCGCCTCGCCCTGGATGGAGCCGCCGATCCAGGCAAACTCGCAGTTGGAGATGTGCAGGCCCTTCACGAATCCGCCGGCGGATACACCATGGACGCCCACGTGGGCGATGTAGAAGTTGTCGATTGCGACATTGGCGTTGTCACCCACCCTGAAACCGCAGCACTTGACGTTGAACTCGATCGACTTGAAGCGCTCGCCGGGATTGACTTCGCTGTAGAGATAGACCTCGCCGGTGCCACCCTGGTAGTAGTCGTGCCAGAAGTGCAGGTCGCCATCGAGATCGCGGTAGGAATTGAAGGGACGCCCCGTGTACTTGTTGAACTTGGCGCCGGTCTTCCTGTCGGTGCGGATGACGATCTTGATCGCGTGCGCCGCCCCGTCGTCGAAGACGAGCGTGCCCACGTCGTTGTGGCCGATCACATAGGCCCAGACCTTCGGGTTGTCGGTGCGCCGCCACTTCGCGGGATCGGCGCCGTTGACCGGCGAACCGAAGATGCGCGGCTTGGGCCCGATACCATACGCGGTGTAGGTGACGCCCGGGCGGGCAACCACCTGGCCACGGTAGAGCCCGCCACGCTCGTAGAGCACATAGGACCCGGGGGCGATGCCCTTCTCGGAGTTGAGACGGTCGGTTGTCTTCCAGGCGGTAAGCTGAGTGCGCCCGTCGGCCGAGTCGCTGCCGTGGAACTCGGAGACGTAGTACTTCGGGGCAGCCTCCGGCACCTGCATGTTCGCCTTGGCGCGGATGGCCTTGGTGCGCTGCTCCGCCATTGCGCGCACTGCGGCCTCGGGGTCAGATTCGGCGGCCGCCTCCATGGCGGTTCGGGGCGTCGCCGCGCAACCGCACAGCACCGCGAGCGAATAGATGATTACGGATAGGGAGGGTACGTTTTTCATGGCTTCATGACTATGGTGGTTGAGAACTACTTGTTGACAGCTGCCTGGAGGTAGATTGGCAGGGGTTCGGCGCCAGGCAGAGCCGGATTGGCCACCGAAATGGCGGCAAGGCGCTCGGCCAGCGGCGTGGCGGAGCCGAGATAGCGCCCGGGGAACGCCTCTTCCAGAAGGGCGCCAATGCGCTCGCCATCGGGAGTTGTCACGGCGCAGTCCCCCGGCAGGGCCCCGGCAAGGTCGCCCCGCTCGATCAGGAAGAAGTCGCGCACCGTGCGCGCACCCTCGTAGACCACGATCCAGAACCGGCCGCGCCGGGCGTCGCCCACCACGGCGGTGACGCCCTCGTCGCGCGCCAGCGCAATGGCCGAGGGGAGGCCAACCACCTCCGTCGTGCGCCCCAGCGCACGGTTGCCCAGCGCGATTCCCTGGGCGAAGGCGAGGGCGGCGCGAATGCCGGCGAAGGAGCCGGGGCCGCGCCCCACCAGCACACAGTCGAGATCGCCGAGGGAGAGGGACCTCGCGGACAGAAAATCGCGGATGCGCACCGGCCAGTCGGCGCTGCGCGAGTCCATGCCGGCGAACACCTCGCCCTCCACTTTCCCGTCGACCGCCACCGCCACGCTCTGAACGTCGGTCGACCGGTCTATTGCGAGCAGTTTCATTTCTTCGCCGCCTGCTGCTGGAGCCAGGCCTCGATGAACGGCTGGATGTGGCCGTCCATCACGGCGTTGACGTCGCTGGTTTCGACCTCGGTGCGCAGATCCTTCACCATGGTGTACGGACAGAACACGTACGATCTTATCTGCGAGCCCCAGCCGTTGGCGCTCTTCGCGCCGTAGAAGCGGTCCATCTCCGCCTTCTTCTGGTCTTCGTAGTACTCGTAGAGCTGGGCGCGCAGCATGTTCATGGCCTTCTCCTTGTTCATGTGCTGCGAACGTTCCTTCTGGCACGCCACCACGATGCCGGTGGGCAGGTGGGTGAGACGCACCGCGGAGTCGGTCTTGTTCACGTGCTGCCCGCCGGCTCCGCCGGAGCGGTAGGTGTCGATGCGCAGGTCCTCGTCCTTGATCTCGACGTCGATGTCGTCCGCAATCTCGGCCACGGTCTCGACGGACGCAAACGACGTCTGGCGGCGCTTGTTCGCGTCAAACGGCGAGATGCGCACCAGACGGTGGATGCCGCGCTCGGCCTTCATGGTGCCGTAGGCGTACGAACCCTCGATGCGGAAGTATACGTCCTTGAGGCCTGCCTCTTCGCCCGGCTGCTGGTCGTACTCCTCGATCTTCCAGCCCTGGTCCTCTGCGTAGCGCTGATACATGCGGTAGAGCATCTGCACCCAGTCGCACGCCTCGGTGCCGCCCTGGCCGGCGTGCAGCTTGACGAACACGTTGTAGGCGTCGAACTTGCCGCCGAGCAGGGACTGCCTCCTGAGCTTGGCGAAGAACTCGTCGGCCTCCGCACACTCGGCGAGCGTGTCCTTGAGCGCGGCCTGCTGTTCGGCGCCCTCCTCCATCTCGGCCAGTT
>JAZRXT010000043.1:0-14608 GCA_045600365.1 Kiritimatiellia bacterium
GCCACCGCCGCCGCCGCTGCGCGCGCTGGTGCGAAAGTTGTTCTCCTCGAAATGCATGGTGCGCTTGGGGGGGTGTGGACGAATGGGTTCATGGGGTGTATGATGGACTTCAACAAGTCCGCGACCGATCGGGAACTTACCCGACGGCTCGATCTGCTGTCCGCACGATGTCCGCGAACCCCCATGAAACCCAGGCGCTACGCCGCCAACTACGTCTATGAGCCAGAGTACATGAAGCTGGTCTGCGAGGACTTCTGCGCCGAGTCGGGGGTGGACTTCCGTCTGCACACCGCCGTCGTCGCGGCCTACCGCGATGCGTCGGGACGTGACATCGAGACAGTAGTCACCGAGTCGAAGGATGGCCGCCGTGCCTGGCGCGCAAAGGTGTTCGTCGACTGTACGGGTGATGGTGACCTTGCCGCCTTTGCCGGCTGCGGCTTCGACTTTGGCGGACTTCAAGGAGGCAACGACCAGCCGGGTAGTCTCTGTTCGATGGCGGTGTCGCCACATCCCGACCTGATCGCGCCGTTTGTGGTGAACCATCCCTCGACATTCGACGAACAGGGCCGTCAGGCCGATTTCCCCAAGACGGCGTTTCTCCGCGAGCTGAAGCGCGCCGGGATCGATCCCAGCTATCACTACCCGACGTTGTTCATGGCCCGTCCCGGGGTCTACGTCTTCATCGTGAACCATTCCTACGGTCTGCCGGTCGATGACGTGAAGGCGATTACGGAAGCGACGGTGAGGGCGCGCAAGGAGACGCTGGAGGCGGCGCGGGCGCTTGAGCGTCTGGGCGGCGCCTGGGAGGGGTTCCGCGTCGTGGCAACCGCCGAGCAGATCGGCCATCGCGCCGCCCGACGCATCCACGGGCTCTATACGCTGACGGCAGAGGACGCATGTACCGGGGCCAGGTTCCCCGATGCGGTGACGACATCGTACATCGGTATCGACATCCATGCGACCACGGCGGAGCAGAACAGGAAGGGGACGGCCAGCAGCAACGGCTTCCGGGGCAAGCCGTTTCAGGTTCCGCTGCGCGCCTGCATCGCGAAGGACGTAGGCAATCTCTTCATGGCGGGACGCTGCATTTCCGGCGATTTCATTCCCATGGGCAGCTATCGAGTCACCGGTAGCGCCGTGGCGATGGGCGAAGCGGTAGGCAAGGCGGCGGCAACCCGCGTGAAGCAATAGATTGCAGACTCGCTGTGAAACTGAAAGGATAATTCGATATGAAATTTGTCTCCAAGCGAATGATTGTGGCCACCCTTGCGGCGTGCGGGGCATTGAGCATTCCCGCCGCCACTATTCCCGCCGCGCCGAAGGCCGTTCTGGAGCTGCCGCCGGGACTGGGCAATCCGCGCAACAGCGAAGGGGACATGATAGAACTCAAGGACGGTCGCATCCTCTTCGTCTATTCCCACTACACGAAGGGAAGAGGCGACGATCACGATCCTGCGCATCTCGCCTCGCGCGTTTCCGCAGATGGTGGCCTCACCTGGTCAACTTCGGACGAGACAGTGGTCGCCAACGAGGGGGGGATGAACGTGATGAGCGTATCCTTCCTGCGCATGGGCGACGGTTCGATCGGGCTTTTCTATCTGCGCAAGAATTCCGAACGAGACTGCCGCCCGGTGATGCGCCGTTCGACGGACGAGGGCCGCACGTGGTCCGAGCCGGTCAAGTGCGTGCCGGATTCGGCGGTCGAATACTACGTAATGAACAACAGCCGCGTGCTGCGCCTGAAGAGCGGTCGTATCGTTCTGCCGATGTGCATTCACACGGGGAAGGATGGACACATCACCGACTTTGCAGGGACGCTCGTCTGCTATCTTTCGGATGACGATGGCAAGACATGGCGTGAGGGTTGCACGCCGTTCGAGACGCACGATGCGGCGGGTAAGCGTGTCACCACCCAGGAGCCGGGGCTTGTGGAGCTCAATGACGGGCGGGTGCTTATGTTCGCCCGTACGACCCACGGACGCCAGTGGTTCTACTATTCGTCCGATGGCTGCCTGACGTGGACGAAGGGCGAGCCGGGTTCGCTGGTCGGGCCATGTGCGCCAGCAACGGTGAAGCGGCTCAGGAACGGGATGCTTGTTGCCGTGTGGAACGACCACGAGACATTCCCGCAGTATGTTAAGCAGGGTCCGAAGTGGGCGTCGGGCACGCGCAAACCGCTGTCGATCGCCATTTCGCAGGACGAAGGTCGCACGTGGACTAATCGCAGGGTGATAGAGGATCTGCCGGCTGGCTGGTATTGCTACATCTCGATTCTGGAGCGTGACGGCTATCTTCTGCTTTCGCATTGCGCCGAGAAATCACTCTGCCATTCCCGAGTGACCCTGGTACCGATGTCGTGGATAATAGGTTATAGTGAATAGTGATTTGTGGACGTTCTTGACATTTATGTCGGGAAATGATAGAATGTCCGCATGAAAAGAAACTGTTTTCTGCTTGCCTTGTGCCTGGGTATTCCTGCCTGGGGAACCGTGTACTACGTCGATTCGTCGGAAGGTAACGATTCTGCGAATGGGATAACGCCTGGCTCGGCATGGAAGTCGCTGGCCAAAGTCAGCTCTTTTAACTTTGCCCCGGGTGACCGAGTGCTGTTCCGGCGCGGCTCGCTGTGGCGTGGAAGGCTCACGGCCAAGTCGGGCGAGAAGGGCAAGCCGCTCGTATACTCCACATATGGTGTCGGTCCAAAGCCAATTCTGCAGAATTCGGTGGACTGGTCCAACCCCGCACTCTGGCAGGAGGAGCGCCCGGGCGTGTGGACGACGCAGAGCGAGGTTTTTGGCCGCGATGCCGGTATCCTTATCTTCGACCACGGCGCAAAGTGGGGAATCAAGAAGTGGTGCGACGCCGACCTTAAGAGCCCGTACTGCTACTGGTACGACGACGCGGCCAAGCGCATTCACCTACGGCTGGACTGCAATCCCGGTCAGCTCCACAAGTCGATCGAAATCGCCCTCAACGGACATATCATCAGCGAGAACAATTGTCACGATACCGTCTATGACGGGCTCACCGTGCGCTACACTGGCTCCCATGGCTTTGGCGGCGGCTCCACGCGCAACATCGTCATCCGCAATTGCGACATCTACTGGATCGGGGGTGGTCTCCAGTTCTGGATGAAGGATCCGAAGACCGGGCGGCGCACTGGTCCCGCGCGTTTCGGCAACGGCATCGAGTTCTGGGGTGCCTGCGAGAACAATCTTGTCGAGCGCTGCCGCCTATGGCAGATCTACGACGCAGCCCTCACCAACCAGACCCGCGACGCACCCGTGCACCAGAATGGCGTTACCTACCGTGACAACGTGATCTGGGACTCGGAATACTCCTTCGAGTACTGGAACCACGAAATCACGGCGCGTACCTCCAACATTCTCTTCGAGCACAACACCTGCATCGATGCCGGTGGCAGTTATGGCCATACCCAGCGCGGCGGCAACGGCAACGGAACGCACCTCATGCTCTTCGAGAATCCCGCCGCCACCACGAACTTCGTCGTTCGTAACAACCTCTTCGTGCGCGCCACCAACCACTCGGTGTGGCAGTGCGACGACTGGCGCCCCTCTGCGCCCGGCGTCCACGACGGGCTGGAAATGCACCACAACCTCTGGTGGGATGTCGATGGCCGGCGCTTCTTCGACCTGTGTCAGCGTCGCTACTGGAAGCTGCCCTACCGCAAGACGGTCGACCGCACCTTCGACACCGGTATCGCCAATTTCGCCAAGTACCGCGCCGAGATGGGGTACGACGATGGAAGTGTGTGGGCGCAGCCGAAGTTCATCGACGAGGCGAAGCGCGACTACCGTCTGGCGGCAGGCTCTCCAGGCATCGCCGGGGTCTCTACCGATGGCGACTGCGTTGGTGCACGCAACATGCCCGGGCTTGACGTCGATCAGTCCTGGCCCGTGGGACGATGATTGAAAAAGAGGTGATCCGATGAAGGCTTATCTGCTTATTCCGCTGGCCGGCGTGATTGGTCTGATAGCAGGATCCTGGGGCCCGCGTGACGAGCTGCGTGCGCTCAAGGAGGAAATGTCTCAGCCGCAGGTGCAGGCAAAGCGTACTGTGGCGCAGGCAGGTCTCAACGGTTTCACCGACCTCATCAACATCCCCCGCGAGGCGAAGAATCCGAGAAATGCGCGTAAGCGCACTGCCAATGTAGGCGTGGTGGCACGACATGGCTCCTCGACCAATGCCTTGAAAGTCGCGATGTCCGTGACTAATGCCCCCGCAGCCAGGCAGGCGGCAACGTCTGCCGCCCCAAATCCCAGGAAGAGTCTGGAGCAGATCGACCCCGAGGATCTCCGTGCCCGCATCGACGAGGCGCGCGAGCTTTGGGCCACGCGCGTTGACATCGCCCGTGCCACCTGGAAGGAGAAGCTTGGCGTCGATGGCGAGGCCGGCGCGAAGTTCGACGCCGCGATGGACGAGATGAACGACAAGCTCTACGAGACGATGCAGGCGCTGGTGGACACGGTTGCGGACAAGGACAAGGTCTCGCCCGAAGTGGCACTGCGCCTCTTCGGCGATGCCTCGACGGTGATGGCCGAAACCTATTCGAAGGTTGGCGAGATCGCCCCGCCGGAACGGCGCGACACGGTGTCGCAGATGATGCTCACCGACTTCATTGATCCCGGGGTGGCCGAACCGCTGATCGCCGTCAAGGACAAGTTCACTGGATTCCAGGGAGCTCGCTGAACATGAGGGCGCTGTACAGGACGTGGCAGGCTGCGCTGGCCGAACTGACGTTCGCCATCCGCAGTCGCAGGGCGCTGGTGACGCTGTGCCTGTACCTGCTGGCAGGCGGCGGATGCATGTACGGAACAATTTCGATCCTGGGGAAGATGGAGTCGGCGCTGGTGGAGGTGCTTGCCCTCCCGGCATCCGAGAAGACCGGTGTTGTCTCGGCACGGATATGGCAGTCGAAGAAGTTCCAGCGGATTGTGCGCGACATCGTGGCTGACAAGCGTGTCTATGCCGACATCGAGGGTAGCCACCCAGCCGAGCTGATCTACGCCTGGTTTGTGTTCCTGGTCTCTCCGCTGCTGGTTGCGCTGGTGTCGGCCGGGCGGGTGGCGGAGGATATCGGTTCTGGTGCGGTGCGCTACGCGATTGTTCGATGTACGCGTCTGGAATGGTCGTTCGGCAAGTTCTTTGGCCAGGCATTCCTGATCGTAGCGGCGCTTGCGGCCGGTGCGGTTGCGGCATGGGGGGTGGCGGTATTCCGGCTTGCCGGGGCCGAATGGGCGTCGTTGCTTGCGTCGATGATGCTCTGGGGCGTCAAGGCATGGGTGTATTCGCTCGCCTGGCTAGGGATGGCGCTTGGTGTTTCGCACTTCTCTCGCACTGGCGGCAAGGCGGTGTCGATGGCGCTGATGGTCTCGTTTGCCTTTTCGATCCTGCCCGTTGTTCTGCACATGAACGCAGAGCTCTTCGATCTCCCCCAGCTCGAGTATCTGGATGTTCTCGTGCCCGGCAGCGCGAGGACGCTATTGTGGCGGTCGGATCCGCTGATATTCATATCGGCGGTGGCGCATCTGCTGCTGCTGGGGGTGTTCTACTTGCTGTGCGGACATTCCGTGTTCGCAAGGAGGGACGCATGATCGGCGTCGCGCTCACCACCCGCGGATTGGTGAAAAAGTACGGTTCGCGCCGGGCTTTGGACGATTTCTCCCTTTCCGTGCCACGAGGGGCTGTGATGGGGATGGTCGGCCCCAACGGAGCCGGCAAGACCACGTGGATGTCGACCGTGGCGGGGCTGCTCCGTCCCTCTGCCGGTACAATAGACCTGTTGGGTGCCGGACCATTCAACGCGGCGGTCCACTCCGGCCGATTCACGATCCTGCCGCAGGATTCAGAACTTCCCCCAGAGCAGAGTTCGCGCACGCTGCTGTACCGCTACGCGAGGATGCAGGGCCTTGGCGCCGCCGTCGCCCGCAAGTCGGTGAATGACACGCTCGACAAGGTGCATCTTGGCGACCGAGCGGACGATCCAGTGCGCGCTCTCTCCCATGGCATGCGCAAACGGGTGATGCTGGCGCAGTGCTTCATCGGCAATCCGGAGCTGGTGCTGCTCGACGAGCCTCTGAATGGCCTCGATCCCGCGGAGCGCGCCCACGAGCGTAACTTCATCGCCTCGCAGCGTGGACGGTGCACCGTGGTCGTTTCGTCGCACGATCTCCACGATCTCCAGCTCATCTGCACCCACGTGGCGTTCGTCGAGAAGGGGAAGATGGTACGTTGTGCCACTATGGACGAACTTACAAAATCAGTCCACCGCATCGTCTACCGCCTCGGTTCCGCTCCTGGCGATATCGCGGCGCTTAATGCTGCGCTCCCCGGTGCGGCATTCAACTGGAAACCTGATAAACTGGAGCTCGAGTGTTCGTACTCAGAAGGTGACGTTGGCTCGATCAACCGCACGTTGCTGCCGTTGTTGCTCACCAGCTCTGACTTGCTGGAGATATCGGTTGGGGCAACGCTTGAACAAAGCTATTTGAAGGCGTAGTGCTGCCATGGCTTTATTCAGATGCCATATCTTCCTGGCGGCGTTGTCCGCGGCGTGCGCGGCGTCGGCCGTGCGGATAGGGGCATTTGACGCCGCATGTGCGGCGAGAGCTTTCGCCGCGCGCGGCCGAATCCTCTGCATGTCGCCGCGCGCGGAGACGCGCGAACACCGCCTTGTCGACGGCGCGTCGTTCTATTCTGCGCGTCTTGACGGAGGCGGCACGGTGTTCGTGTCTTCCGAAAGTTCCTCCGAACCGATCATCGCCTTCACGTCGGAGAACGTCGATTTTGACGCCCTCCCGGCCGATTCCACACTTCGTGTTCTCCTGGAGCGCGACGCCAGAGTGCGCAGGGCGTCCGCCGCCGCTCCACTGCGCTGGAACCGTCTCGTCGCCGCCGGGGCGCTCGCGGGCGCGACATCCTTCGGTGCAGGCGTGCCGCTGGCGTCATCCAGTAGCAGGCCTGAGGATGTGCGCGTCGATGCGCTGGTTGCCACCAGGTGGGGCCAGAAGACCGACCTGAACGGCTCCAAGTGCTTCAATCTCTACACCCCTAAGAACTACCACTGCGGGTGCGTCGCCACCGCCATTTCCCAGATCATGCGCTACCATCGCTATCCTGACGCCGTCCACCCAGTCGCTGCCAGCACCATTGTCTGCTCGATGAACGGCATTGTGACGAATCTCACGATGAAGGGCGGTACCTACGACTGGAGTACGATGCCCACCGATGCGTCCGGCGACCGCATTTCAACCGCCGCCCAGCGTCAGGCGATCGGCAAGTTGACATACGACGCGGGTGTTTCGGTGCAAATGGATTACTCCTCCGGCGGCAGTTCGGCCTACGGCGACAGCGCCCAGAAGGCTTTGATGGAGGTCTGGGGATACGGTCAGTCGGTCTATCTTTACGACTATGCTGCCTATAGTCGCGGCTACATCGACGGCGAGAAGGGCGAGTCGCAGCGTCTTGCCGTGCTGCGCAAGGTACTGTTCTCGAACTTCGACGCTGGTTGCCCGGTGATGATCGGAATTAGCGGCTCCGGTGGGCATGCCGTCGTTGCGGACGGTTACGGTTTCGCCGACGGGGTGGACTATGTGCATTTGAACATGGGCTGGAATGGCACTAGCGATCTCTGGTATAATCTGCCCGACATCGGCACCACCTACGATTTCGACAAGGTGTGCGAGGTGGTCTACAACATCTTCCCCACCAACGACGTCAACAGTGCGGTCCTTTCCGGGCGCACGGTCGATGGTCTCGGCAACGGCGTGGCCGATGCCACGATAACGGTGCGAAACCGCAGGACCGGCAGAACCGCGGCAACCGCCGCGAGTTCCGCCAGCGGTGTGTGGGCGGCGATTCTGCCTGCCGGCTCATACGACGTCTGCGCGGTGTCGGGCGATCTCTCGACGACCGGCGTCGTGAGCGGTGTCACTCTCCGTGTACCCAACTGGGACGATGGCGTGGGAGGTTTCGAGGGGTCGCATTTCGTCACGGGGAAGCAGGAGCTGGGCAACAGTTGGGGCAACGATGTCGTCCTGCACACGAAGCGCAAGGAAAGGTCGGTGCTATGGGTCGACGCGGGCTGTGGCGTGGACGATCTCGGACGCGGTGCCGAGAACGCCCCGTTCGCCACGATCCAGTACGCGCTCACGAACCTCAACGGGGTGGTTGAGGGTGACGAATTCCGGGTCTGTCCTGGCGTCTATCACGACTGCGTGGAAGCTCCCTCGGTGCGTGTCTCCATCGTGGCGACGGATGGCCCGGACGTTACCGTGATCGATGGCGGTGGCGACTGCTGTTTCTTCCACGATGAAGGATGCCCTGACAGCTATCTTTCCGGCTTCACCCTCCGTAACGGTGGCTGCACCTACGGCGGCGGCGCATTTGGCGGGATATGTAGCGGGTGTGTAATCTCCAACTGCGCCTCCTACTACGGCGGCGGCGCCGCATACGCGGTGCTAAGCAACTGCCTCCTCACCGCCAACAGCGCGTATGCCGACATTGTGCAGGTATGGAACATGACGAAGTACAACGGTGGCGGCATGGGCGGCGGCGCCTACGAATGCGAGCTCGTGAACTGCACGCTCGCCTCCAACTGGTCGGAGATGTACGGCGGCGGCGCATATCTGCATGGGTGCGGTAGTGCGGTTAACACCGTGGTGGCAAACAACGTGTGCGCCAACGGGTTCGACTATGGAAACGACGTCTACGGCAATGCCTACTGGACGATGGTCAACTCCATTTCCGACGTGGACGCTCGCTTCCGCGATGCATCCGGCGGGGATTATCACCTGCGGCCAACCTCTCCGGCGGTCGATGCGGGTTCGGCCGCGCACGCTCTTTCCGCCGGCGATCTCGACGGCAACGCCCGCGTGTGGGGCGCGGGCGTGGATATGGGGTGCTACGAGTACCATCTCCCCGATTCCTCGTGGCCGGATCCCGGAATCATTCCGTCCGACACCGAGCAGACTATCGCCACCAAGACCAGGGCCGCGATGGTGGCGGCCGGTTTCTCCGATGATGTGGCGCAATGCGTCACGTCGCCTGCCGCATACGCGACGATCCTGGAATGGGCACGCGACAATGGAGTGCCGCGAACAGCGCAGAATGCATCCAGCGCGGCCCTGCTCTCGCCAGCTCTGGGAGTGAGCGGACTGCTGGAGCTTAGCTCCTCTGACATTGTTATTAATTCGATCGTCGTTGGCTCCGGTGATTGGATGCTGGGTGTTGGCGTCACCGGTTATGATCCGGCGCAGGTCAACCCCGAGTTGCTTTCGTGCGCACTGGAGGTGCTGGGTTCGCCCGTACTTGATGGAATCTTCGAACCGCTCCCGGCAATCGTATCGCCCGAACCATCCCGCATTTCCGCAACGGTCACCATTCCGCGATCCAACTCCTTCTTTCTAAAAGTGCGAATGCGCTGAGGGAGAGAATACTACCATCCCATATACTTCAGAACTGATATACTTCTCCTTGTCGCCTTGGACTTCTTCTGTCTCATGCGTGTCCTTGTGTAGTGGTTGGAAAGCACACATTATACACCATGGGCGGGTCCAGGGTGACACTTTTTCTGAATGTCATGTCAGCAAAACGATGTAAAATTAGGGGGGGGGGTAGTTGTTCTGTGCAATTATCGCGAATTTTAGTATTGACGCGAGGCGGTCGGATTTGGTATAATACGCGACATCGACACGGTGAACGGTTCACCATGTCTATGGGATAGTAGTGGCTTTGGAAAGGTTGGCTTCTATGAAACTTAATATGCTTCTCGTCGTTACTGCGGCAAGTGTTTGGATTGCCCAAACGTTTGGTGCCGTCAACAACACCTGGCAGGCCAAGGGTGGGGTGGCCGACGGTTCGTATGACGATGTGGGCCACTGGGATCAGGGAAGAATCCCAACCACTAACGACAACCTCGTGGTCGCCCGAAGCGGACTTTGGCAGACAATCACGTTCCCCAAGGAGACGATTTCCAGCTGGGCGAACTGGAACCTCAATTCCCCCGACGGCCAGACCGTCACCCTTGATGGGCGCGGCGCCGTCTTCCAGCAGGAGCCGTTCGATGCGAGCGGAACAACCAAGTACGACCAGTGGTCTTCTGGCAAGTTCAACAACATCATGAACCTGGAACGAAACGGCGGCGGTGCTCAGCTGACGAATCGGGGCCTTCAGTTCACCGACTTTCTGTGTGTGCTCTCGAACAACCTCTATGCCGTCCTCAAGCAGGGGACGTATGACTTCTCGCTCAACGGCGGGCGCACGACGGTCTATAACACCCAGAGCAATGCTCGTGGAGAAATGTGGATCGAAAAAGACGCAACGGTCAAGCTGGCGCCTACGATGGAATGGCGCTCGTGTCAGAGGACTAATGCGATTCACGTCTGCGGCGGCACGATGACGGGCACGAACCTCAACCATCCAACTGGCGAGGGGTACATCAGTGCCGCGCCCACCGGACGACTTGAGACGACGCTGGACGTTTCGGACGGCGGCCAGGTTCAGTTTGCCAACGTCCAGATCAATAACAACGAGAAATTCAGCTGCTCGAATCGGACGTTCCGGCTGATTGTCCGTGATGCGGGTTCGATGTTCAAGACGACAGGTTATCTCTACAACTACTGGGCGGACTTCCTGCTTTCGGTTCAGGGCGGCACGGTGGACATCGGCTCGACGCTCTGCCTGGACGACAATCACTTGACGACGACGGGACGCGTGGAGCTGACGGGTGGCGTTCTCACCTACAACCAGCTCGTGCCGCGTAACCAGAACCAGTACGGCGAGGCGTTCCTCCTGGCCAACGGCGGCACCATTCGTGCGAAAAAAGCCGACACGGCATGGCTTGCGGGCTTCACCACGGCCGAACTGGGTGCGCAGGGTCTGGTGCTCGACACGGACTACGACGTTACCGTCGGCCAGAGTTTTGTGAACGCCGAAGGGGCGACGGGCAAGATCGTCAAGACGGGCAGCGGCGCGCTGACGCTTTCGGGCACAGCCTCGGAGTTCGGTTCGCTCGAACTTCGCGGTGGTTCGCTCGCCTTCGCCGATGGTGCAGTTGTGAAGACAGCGCTTACGGTCGTGAACGGTCTGAACGCGCCGACGTTCCCGACGTCGATGGAGGGGAAGCTTACGGCGCTGACGCTCGGCGACGGAGAGACAAAGGGCATTTTCGTCGCCCAGCCCGACGCCACGGTTCGGGTGGACGGCCCTGTCTCGCTCGTCAATGCCGATGTCGCGCTTGCCGGTTCGTTCGCGATCGGCACGACCTACACGCTCCTCGAGGGCAAGGGCGACCTTACGGCTCAGGGCGACGCATGGGGACGGATCGTCGTGAAGGAGGGCCATGTAGATGGGCAGGCCTATGCGTTCACCTGTGAATATGACGGTGATCGCGGTGTCACACTCTTCAAGATGGCTGTGACATCGGCGGCCGTCTACCCGAAGACGGTGACGGTTGACGAAACGCAGGAAGAAGACCTCGTTTATTCCGTTTACGACACGTTCGTAGTGGACGTCGCCGCGAACGCGCTCTACGACTATAAGGCTACGCTCAACTGTGGTTCCCTCACCAAGGATGGCACTGGCTGGATGAAGATCGCCTCCGATGCGTTCAACCTCAACCTCGGGCTCGTGCTCAACGACGGCACGCTCGCCTTCGCCGAGCCGACGACAGAACTCGCCGTGCCGCTCACGATCAACAAGCCGAACGGTGCGACTGTTGTTGAGGTTGCCAATGACCTGGTCGTCCACAAGATGAACGTCGCGTCGGGCGCGTGGATCAAGCATGGACCGGGCGCGCTCGTCATCGAGAATGACGGACGCGAGACGATGACGCTAACGGCGACGAACGGTTGTGTGAACAAGGATGGAACGCCCGGTTCGACTACCATCCGCCTAGCACCCGGATTCGCGCCGCCCACCACGTCGTTCGCCGGTCTCTCCGTTGCGGAGGGCGAGCTCGTCCTGCGCGGCACGGGGCCGAACGCGAAGTTTGACCTCAAGCACGCGGTGTCCGTCGGTTCCCCGACGCCGGACGGCACAGTCGCGCCGAAGCTGGTCGTGGACAACTGCGAGGCCTACACGGGCAACAACAGCTATCACTTCCTGCTGCAGCCGAACACGAAACCGGATTCTGACAAGGCAAACTACTTCACGACCAATGCCGCGCTCATCGTCACCAACAAGGCGATGATGCGAGTCGATACGCTCTGCGTCGGCGACAACGTCAACACGATGTACTGCCGGCCGCAGATGATCGTCGACGACTCGCTCTTCTACAGCGGCTTCAAGCTGCAGTTCCACCGCGCCGACCAGCCGAACTACCGGCCGAACTACGTGTTCCGCAACAATGCGCGGGTGCTGGCGAACTTCTCCGACATCGCGCAGACGACGTCGTGCGGCGTGGAGATCAACGGCAGTGTCGACCTCCTGTGCGATCACAGTGTGCTCGCGCGGGCGACGACTTATTCGCAGACGCCGACCTTGAGTGGCCTGACCGTTTACCTCGGCGGCAACGGCAATTCGAGCCGCATCGAATTCCGCAACGGCGCCGAATTCTGGTGCAGCCAGCTGAACGCTGGTACGGGCAGTTCAATGATCAATGTCTCGTTTGACGACGCCGACTGGGTGTTCGACACCGGTACCAACATGTGCCTGACGGGACGCAACCGCGTGACGCTGAACATCAAGGAAGGCGGTCTGCGCGCCCGTGTCACATCGACCAAGCCGATGCGCATCCGCCAGCCGTTTACTGGTGTGGGCGAGATCGTCAAGACCGGCTCGGGCACGCTTTGGTTCGACACGCAGGCGACTTTGTCGAACGGCGCGGCTGTCGAATACGCGGACGATCCGGCGACGCTCGCCTGCGCGGGCGTGCGGGTGACGGAAGGCGAGGGTGCGGTCAAGATCTCTGCCGGTGCGATTCGTGAAGGCACCTATGTGACGGGCTCGGGCACGGTAGTTGATTCGGCCTTCACGACGCCTTGCACCATCAAGCTTGACGCTGTTGAAGCTGACTACACCTGGTCCGTCGCCGCAGTGCCGACATTCGACAACTGCTCGTTTGCAACGGACGTGCGTCATGTCGTCACGCTTGGGCGCACTCTGGATACGGCGCTCGCAAGGCCCTTCAGGAAGGGTGTGCTCGTTGCGCGCTATGTGGGCGAGGCGCCGAACGTCTCGAAGTGGAAGCTGGCTGGTACAGGCATTCCGAGCTGCATCGGCACCTTTACCGCCGCCAACGGCGAGATTCGCATGGACGTAAAACTTTCGGGAATGACATTCATTCTGAAGTGACATCGCGCTACAAGACCTTATTCGTGCGTGAACGTTCATGGATATAACGTATACGGGCGTTACAGGCAAACCTTGGATGGACGCGCTTCGTCGCGGCCGGGGGCAAGGTGACTGGGCATACCGCTGACATGTGAGCAAAATCCCACGGAGCGATGATTGTGGTTGGGTGGTCTGAAGGAGATCTTTCGAAATCGCTTCCGCACCGCTGCAGGCGTTTCCGCGCTTTCCGCTTTGAAAAAGAAGGCATGGGCGGGAGCGGGCGGTCAATCCAAGCGTACTCGTCCGCCATCAATTGGAATTTTGGATTTTGGATGAACAAAAATGTCAGTTCCGTGCCCTTACCGTGATTCTGAAGTTCGAGCGAAGGGTAACCTCACACTTTTTGTTCACACCCCCTTCAGTTGCTGGGCGCATCTGAGTAATTCACCGCATCCTCCCCTCCCTTCCCTTCCGGCAAAAGCGGGGTGCCCGTCGTCCGCTCACCTCACCACGACCCGGCAACATCAACATAAACATCAACATCCCCATCAACATTAACATCAGCATCCGCGTCAACATTAACATCAGCATCCGCGTCAACATCCTGTTTCGTCCGTGTACGATTCAATTGCTCCGAAACAAAATCCAACTTTCTGCTTGAACTTTCCCATCGGACCTGCTATACTGTTATCCGTCGAACCAAAGGATTACCAGATGAACCATAGCATTACCAGATGAACCACAGGATAAGAACCCGCCCCGTTGCCCATGGCCACGCGCTCGCCCCGTCAGCGGAGGAGCCGTGCGCGGCCGCGGACGCACACGCCGCCGCGGACGCGAAACCGTTCTTCGAGTGGTTCGTGCAGGACGTACTCGGCCTCGACTCGGATGAGTACCGCCGCGGCTTCTGGCGCGAAGCCCGCCGCTCGGGCCATTCGATCGGCCACACCCCGCGCACGTTCAGGATCTGGCAGCGCGAACGCGGGGTCCATCCCGGCGCGCGGGTCGGCGACATGGTCATGGTCTGCCTCGTCGTGGGCGGCGCGAGCCTCGCCTTCTGGTTCATCCGTAGGGAGGTCCGCCGCCATCTCGGCCGCGTGCGCCGTCCGTCCTACTACGAGGCGGAGCGCGTGCGCCGCCTCGCCCTCGCGCAGGATCGGCGCCGGCAGTGCCCCCGCTCGACGGCGAACCCGCGCCCGTCGCTGGAGGCGATCCGCACGCTCTTCGCGCGGGTAGGGCGCAATCCTGAGGCCGCGCTGCGCCTCGGCGGACTGCTGGAGGACCTCGAATGCTATCTCGACAACCGCCCGCGCTT
>JAZRXT010000044.1:0-20000 GCA_045600365.1 Kiritimatiellia bacterium
CCGGGGTTACGGTCCTCTGCATACGCCGGCTTGACGAGAATCCGAAGAAGCCGCGCACGGTGATGATCCCCGGCCCCAATGACGAGATTCATCCCGACGACAAGCTCATCGTCTTCGGCACCACCAAGCAGATCGACACCCTTACCGGACAGGAGTAGCGCGATGGGCGAGACGATCTTCGACGTTCGTGCACTGCACGTCACCTACCATCGCTCCGGCGAGAAGCCGGTCAAGGCGGTGCGCGGCGTCGATTTCGTTCTGCACGAGGGCGAAACCCTCGGGATTGTTGGCGAATCCGGCAGCGGCAAGTCGACGATTGCAAAGACCCTTATGCTGCTGCAGCCGAAGGAGTCGGGAGAGATACTGTATCGCGGTCGCGATATCTGCTCGTTCACCGCTGCAGAGCGGCGTAACTACCGCAGAAGGGTGCAGATGGTGTTCCAGGATGCCGTCGGATCGCTCAACCCACGCATGACGGTGCGCCAGACGCTGGAGGAGGTGTTGCACCACACCAATGGGGTGGGCGGCAGGGGAGCGGCCGAGCTGCTTGACATCGTGGGGCTGTCTTCCGCGGTGCTGGACCAATACCCTCGCGAGCTCTCTGGCGGGCAGTGCCAGCGCGCTTCGTTTGCGCGTGCGCTGGCGGCTGGTCCGGAGGCGCTGGTGGCCGACGAGCCGGTCTCGGCGCTTGATGTGAGCGTGCAGGCGCGAATTCTGAATCTTCTCCGCGAGCTGCGGCGCTCGCTGAACATTGCGGTGATTCTGGTCGCGCACGACCTTGCGGTGGTGCGGAACGTCTGCGATCGGGTGGCGGTGATGCACGGTGGTGTCTTTGTCGACCATGGGCCGGCGGAGGACGTGTTCGCACATCCGGGCAGCGACTACACCCGCAATCTTCTCTCTGCGGTTCCTGATGTCGCACGGGCGCTCAAGGCCCGTGCCGCTGGCTAAAGGCGGGGGGGGCGTTCTGGTAGCTTTGCCAGTTTCCGGTGAGGTTGTGTCATGATGGGATTGCTTATGGCAATGGTATGGTATGTGCCGGGATGGCTGCGGACGGCGACGCCGCAGGAGGGGGCGCTTGAACGTCTCTCTGGCGTCTACGCTTCCGCCGAAGTCCAGTTCAAACAGTGGGACGGCAACATCCCGCTCTGGCCGAAGGCGACCGAACACGCCGACCGCGAGGCCGAACGCATCGCCGCCGAGGTGATTGCCATGCCCGAAGGGACGCGGACCAATCTCACGCTGGTTGGCCATTCCCTGGGCGGCCGCATCACCGTGCGAGTGCTTGCCCGACTTGCGGAGAGGAATCTCAGGATTCGCCAGGGTGTGCTGATGGCCGCAGCGATTCCGAGCGACGACCCCGATATCGGAAAGATGGGAAATGGCTCGGCACTTCCAGTCATCGCGATCTGCAATCCCGATGACGTCGTGCTCCGCTACGTCTATGCGCTGGCGGGCGGTGAGCGCAATGCGGAATATGGCAAGGTGGCTTACGGTGCGAATGGTTCGCTCACGGCCCCCACTAATGTCGTGGAGAGGGTGACCCCCACCAATATTACCGAAACGGTGGCGATCAACCATCTCTGGGGCAGATCGGATCTACTCAAGGAGGTGGCGAACCACCACGTCCACTTCTACCTCGACTACCTTCGCCGCATCGTCGAGGGCGAGGAGCCCGGCGACCGGGTGATGGTGCCGCAGCAGCTGCCGACGGTCGAGGGCGGAGTGATGGATGCCGGCATCTGGTGGCGGGTGCTTGACGAGTGCCGCGGATGGAAACTCGAGCGCAACATCGTCACCGGGCATTGCCGCATCATCGACCAGACCAAGGTTCGCCGCGCCTGGGGCAGTGAGGCGGCAATGCGCGCCTCGTTCCAGAAGACGAAGAAGCAGCTGGAATCGACTTCTAACGGAAACCGGTAAGAGAGAGATGGCATGAAAAGATCGTTTTTCCCGCTGTTCTTCACCAATTTCTTCGGTGTCATCAACGACAACTTCCTCAAGACGCTGGCGAGTTTTGTCGTGATCGGATGGATTGCGGACGAGCGGATGCAGTCTGTCTACATGGGTGTTACCGCCGGTGCGCTTGTACTTCCGTACATCCTGTTCTCGCCATTGGCGGACCGGTTGACGGTGGTGTTCCCGAAGCGGCGGATATTGTGTCTGGCCAAGTGGGCGGAGCTGCCGATCATTGCGATTGCCGTCTGTGGTTTCATGCTGCATTCCGCCGCGCTTGTGGTGGGTGCGGTGCTGCTCATGGGACTTCAGAGCTCCCTCTATTCGCCGGCGAAGTACGCGCTGGTGCGCGACATTGGCGGGGCGGAGCGCATCTCCACCGGCATGGGTTGCATGGAGGGGGTGGCGTTCCTGGGCGTGCTTATGGGAACGATTGGGGCATCCTTTGCCGTGGACGAGGCCCCGGAATGGGTGCGGTACTGCTGTCTTGGCGCTTTCGCCGCCTTTGGTCTTGCCGGCAGCTTCGCGATCAGGGCCGACGAGGTGCTTTCGCGCCAGATACATTCGGTCAACCCCATCCGCTACCTGAAGCGCGCCTATCGCATGGCCAGGGGGTATCCGGGAATCAATTCGGTGATCATAACCCTCTCGGTGTTCTGGTGGGCGGCGGCAATGCTGCAGATGGGACTGCTCGTCTATGGCCAGCAGGTGATGGGGCTCGATGCCAAGCATACCGGTGGTATGCTCTGCGCGGCGGCGGTTGGTATCGTGACCGGACAGGTGGTGGCTGGTCTGATCGACAAGAAGCGCTTCCTGCTCGGGGCGAACCTGCTTACGGGGTGGATTGCCGCCGTGCTGCTGCTGGTGCTGTTCTTCGTGCCCATGAACATGTGGATCTTCGCCTCGGTGCTTGCGGTGCTGGCGTTTGACCTTGGGCTGTTCAAGCTGCCACTGGATGCGGAAATCCAGAAGGTGGTCAAGGGCACGAAGCTCAACACGATGCTGGCGTACTTCAACCAGGTGTCGTTTCTGTTCATGCTGTTCGCGAGCATCTGCTACGCGCTCGTGAGTTGGATGTTTGGTCCGCAGGCGTTTCTCCTGCTGCTGGGAATCGTGTTTCTGTTCACGCCGGTTGCGTTCGCGCTGACCTACCGCAAGGTGTTGCTGTTCGTTGGCAGATGGATCTTCCATCGCCGGTATGGGGTTGCGGTCGATGGGCTGGAGAAGCTCGTAGGCGGCAAGGTGTATCTCGTTCTTCCCAATCATCCCGCGATGGTTGATCCCATGCTGGTGACGGTCGAATTCTCCCAGACGCCGCTGAAGCCGCTGGCGGATGAGCTCTTCTTCCGCACGGGGATTGTGGCCCCCGTGGTTCTGCGCACCCTGGGTGCGGTGGAGGTGCCCGACCTGCGGAAGCACCGCAGTGCCGCCGGGGCGACGGTGGCACGTGGCCTGGGCGACGTGGTGAAGGGAGCGCTCCAGAAGGGTGGCAATGTCATCTTCTACCCGTCGGGCCACATCCAGACCGAAGAGGACGTGGAGACGATTGGCACGCGCCAGCTCGCCTACAACATCTGCCGCGAACTGCCGGAAGGCGTGGAGATTGTCGGTGTGCGCACGCGGGGACTGTGGGGCAGCATCTGGAGCCGGAAGGGGCGCACGGCATCGCCGAAGTTTTTGCCCACGCTCGTCAGAAGCGTGTTGCTCTGGTTCTTCGTCGCTCCGTTCGTCCCGAAGCGCAAGGTCACGATGCATGTCGAGATTCTTACCGACCGCGCCCGCGAATGGTCGAAATCGACGCGATTGGAGTTCAACCGCAAGCTAGAGGAATGGTACAATGGGCATGAGTCCCCCAGGTGAAATCCAATGTTCATCTGTTCAGAACATATTACACTTCCACCTTGCTCTTCATGAAGTTGATCGATGACAACCAGACGCGGGAGGAGCGGAACGCCGCGATGCTGGAAACGACGGTGGCGAATCCGATTTTCAAAAGCGGCAAATGGAAGCCGGAGAACGCGGCGACGGCGATTCTCGTCTTTCAGCGGACGGACAACGGCGGCACGGACTACGTCTGGTTCTACAACATGGAGAACGACGGTTTCTCGCTTGACCAGAAGCGCGAGCCGATCGCGGCGAACGAAGGCGGCGCTTTTCGCGGCCGCGAAGCACGGGGCTGTGCTGATTTCGCCTTGCGTCAGCGACGGCGAGCGCCAGATCGCCCACGAGGCGCTGGCCGCCGGGTTCCCGCTCGTCACGCTGCACAACAAGGGCTTCGCGAAACTGCAGAAACCGAGCGGCCGGCACTTCGACGCCTGCGGCGAGGGGCGGCTTTTGATGCTCGCGCCGGCGGCCTGGCCCTATCAGCCCGGTGAAAAGACGATGACGCGGTTCGACGCCACGGCGATGAACCGGCTGTGCCAGTGGATCGTGGGCGAAGACGCGGCGGAAATCAACTACCACGGCATGCAGCCCGCCAACATCGACGCGCTGGCCTGTGTGGCGGCGCAGGTGGAAAGGAGATCATGAGCTTCTATTCCAAGATCGTTGACCATTTGAACGCCTCTATCCAGACGAAGGACGCGGCGAAGGTTGCGCTTGCGGCGCGTGACACCGTGCGCACGGCGGTGAAGTTCCTCTTCGAGAAGAAGGGCGAGCTGGTGCCGGGCGACGCGTCCATCGAGTTCAGGGTCGAAGGGATGCCGCCGAACGGACAGGACGGCTACTGCGATTATGTCCTCTTCGGCAACAACCTGCAGGCGTTCCGAAGGATCAAGTGGTGCATCAACGGAATGCTGCCAGTCGAGGCGGTGTAGGTAGAGACTCCCGATGTGGTTCAGAATATATTACACTTTTCACGCATCCAATGGGAAAAGGATTTTCTTGCGGTTTTGGGGGCAAATGTGGTATAATGTTCAGTGTTTTCGAGTCCATCCCTGCGATGGACAAGTGCAGATGATTTGGACAAACACGGAAGGAAAACAATGGAGTACGCAAGCTTGATCGCCGAGTTCGGCGCGCATTATGGAATGGAAGACCTCGCGCCAGATGAAAACGGCGCGGTGGGATTCGATGTCGATGGCCGTACCATGGTTCTGCAGCGGATCGGGGAAACGGACCGTGTGGCCGCCACTCTCGAGTTCGGCGAGGTGTCGGACGCAGGTTCGGCAATCGTGAACCGGCTGTTGATGCGTGCCAACCAGGCGCTTTTCATGACGGACGGCATGTTGCTTGCCCTCCATCCCGAAAAGAACAGCTATCGTCTTCTTGCCGCCATCGACATCGCCGCGCTCGACTTCGTCGGTTTCGACGCATGGGTCGCACGGGTGCTGGAACAGGCGGACAATTGGGGCTCGTTTCTCGACAAGTTCCTTCCGCTGGCCGCGGAAGGTGAGGCAATGGGCGCGGATGCGCCGAAGCTGTCGCCGGATTTTGCAATTTCCGCCGATTTGATGCGCGTCTGACGACACGCCCCGCCACGGGTGTAACCTTTTGGATTCTATGTGGATGAGACTAATGAGCGCAGGCAAGGAACATGCTGTTCTGTTTTCGGCATTGATCGCCATATTGGCCTCGTCCAATGTGTATGCCGGCAAGTCCATTCTCGAGCAGGTGCGTGACGAGGACGAACGTATTGATGCTGGGCTGAATGCCGTTTCGACTGTGGACGAGCTGGATGCGTACCGGCGCGAGTGGCGCACTAGGTGGATTGCCGGCCTGGGTGGACTGCCCGAGCGCATCCCGCTCAATGCAAAGGAGGGTCCGCTCATCGGGTGCGATGGCTTCACTCTGCAGAACGTGCTGTTCGAGTCGATGCCGGGGGTGTATGTGGTAGGGCATCTTTGCCTGCCATCCAGCGAGGAATTCGCGCCGCCATATCCAGTCGTGATGATGCCGCTTGGCCATAGCGATGCCGGCATCCTCTTGCCGCGCTATGCCGCCCACCTCGCCATGATGGCGCGGGCCGGTTTTGCCGCCTTCGCCTGGGATCCTGTGTCCCAGGGCGAGCGCCGCCAGGCGGTGACGGCGAAATACGACTACACCGACAACTGCTCCACCGAGCACTCGCGGCTTGGCGCCCGTGGCTGGTTGGTGGGCTGGAACTTCGCGCGCTTCCGCATCTGGGACGCGATGCGGGCAGTGGACTACGTCATGTCGCGTCCCGATCTCGACTGCTCGAAGCTCGGCGTATGTGGCACCTCTGGCGGTGGCACGATGAGCGCATACATGCTGGCTCTGGACGATCGCATCAAGGTTGCGTTCCCCAACTGCTACATATCCTCGTTCCGCGAGGTGTTCGGCGCGAGGGGATGCCACGACGCCGAGCAGTTCTACTTCAATCAGCTGAACGACGGCGTCAACCACGCCGCAATTCTCGCGATGGGAGTGGGAAGGGTGGCGATTGCCACCGGTAGCCGCCATGCGGACTACTTCCCCCATGCCGGTGCAGTTTCCACATTCGCCGTGGTCTCGAATCTGAATGCCCGGATGTTCGATTCCGCGCCACTCTGGCATTTCCACTGCGCCGGTCCCCACGGCCTGCCATTGCCAACCCGGGCCGCCCAGTGTGACTGGATGAAGTTTTGCATTCAGGGCGGAGAGGCTCCGAAACCGGTTGAGGAGTACTGGAGGCTCTCGTCGGGCGACCACACGGCCAGTGATCCTGCCAACTCGTGCCCGCTGCCTTTCGGAACGAACGAAACCTACATGGCGGGCGGACAGGTCCGCCGGCTGGTTGGATTCAAGTCGCTGTACACTCTGATCGCGGAGCGGGCGGAGGAACTGCGGCAGGCGCGTTCGGATTGTGTCCATACGCCCGAGGAGCTGGGCGAGATCGTGCGGCGTCGCGCGGGGATACGTCCGCTGGAGGAACTAAAGACGTTGCCGGTCGCCGAATTCGAGCCCTTTGACCACCCGCGGTTCGGCTGGTGGTATCTGAAGGGGCCATTTGGCCACTACCGCGAGAACGAGGCGGCTATGCTGTCGGTGATGGGGCGCAGCGTGGTGGGGCGCGATGCCGAGCGCATCATATCCGCGGCGGCGGCGCAGCTGGAAAAGACCGGGCGGCGTCAGACGCTGATGGCGCGGGGATGGGAGTGCATTGCCGCCGCGCACGCATACGCGGCCGAGCCGCAGCTCTTCGACGCTGTGGAGTTCGCCGCCGAGCCGCCGAGCTGGACGGCCATGGTGCAGAATGCGGACCCTGCGAACGACTCCTACGCGATTGGCGTGTGGGGCGCACTCGAGGAATACGACTGGACCGACCTCGTGCCGCCGTCGGTGCGACGGGCTCCGCCCGTTTCCAATACGATGAGTTCGACCCCTGCTGCGTCCACGCAATATCTCGCCGACGGCAAACTGAACCCCACCTGTGTGTGGTCGTGGAACAAGAAGCCGATCGAGATAGTGGCGGATTTCGGTACCGAGCGCGAGATTGGCGGTGTACGCTTCTGGGCTGGTCGCAGTTGGATCAGCTGCGGCGTAAGGAAGGCGAGCTTCTACGCGCTGGATGAAGCCGGGCAGCGTCCGCTGGCCGAACACGTCGAGTTCCGTCCGGCCCACACGTTCAAGCAGAGTTTCGCCACCTGGCCGAGAACGAGATGCCGCCGGGTGAAGATGGTGGTCGAGGGCGCGTGGGAGACGGATTACGGGTACTACATGTGGTACATGCATCTGGCGACGCCTGAGATGCAGCGGCTCCTGGATTCGCCGCCGTACACGCTGCCCGATAACGGGCGGCCGAAGGTCGAAATCGCGGAACTTGAATATTTCGGCGACGAGCCGGACGATCTGCCGAAGCCCAACGCCGACGGTTCCATCGCCTATCCCGATTCGCGTCTGGTGTTCGACTGGCTGTTGCAGAGCTGCGCCGTTTCCAATGTCTCCCATTGCGCGAGCGTCGAGCGCGACACCGCAAAGCCCGACCCGCTTGGCGAGGACATGGGGGCTCTGCTGGAGCGTAAGGGCGCCGACGCGCGGGAACTGCCGAAGGCGGCGCGGGGCGGAGCCCTCGGCGAATGGCGCCATGACCGCGAGGTGAAGCGCCGTGAATTTCTGCGTTCGTTCCGTTCGATCTGCGACGAGTTCGTCTACGTGAAGCATCTCGTGATCGGCAATTCGATCATGCACGCCACCGACGACATGACCGACGCCTCGTTCCTGGAGTGGCGCGGGATTCCCGACTATCGCACCGGTTCGCAGTTGATCCGGGCGAAGATCGAAGAGGATGGATCGGTGACGCAGCGGGTGCTGGTGGACGAGCCTGACGGCATCATCCGCGATCCTTCGCTCTCGATCGACGCGAAGTACGTGGTCTTCGCCAAACGTTCCTCGATGACGAACGACAACTACCACCTCTGGAAGTACGAGTTCGACGGCGGACGGCTGACGCAGCTGACGTTCGAGCCTTATCTCTGCCGCCGCGAGGCCGCCGGGCTCGCCTGGCGTTCCGGTGCCTTCGTGCCTGGCCAGACGAACGAGTTCCGCCTCGTGTGCAGCGACACCGAGCCGTGCGTGCTGCCCGATGGATCGATTGTGTTTCAGTCCACGCGGGTGTGCCATTCAGTCGACTGCTGGCCGCTGCCCACCACCAACCTCTACCGGTGCGATCCCGACGGCTCGAACATCCGCCGGGTGGGATTCGACCAGATTCAGACCTTCTACCCGCAGCTGCTGGAGGATGGCCGCGTGGCGTACACGCGCTGGGAGTATCAGGACCGCAGCGCGGCCGGCGTGCAGCAGCTTTGCGCGATGAATCCGGACGGCACGCGCCAGACCGGTCTCTTCGGCAACAACAGCGAGTGGCCGTTCTCCTACATTCACTGCCGCAGCGTTCCCGGAACCGAGAAGCTGGTGGCGCTGCTCTGCGGACACCACGTGGCCCAGAAGGGGAAGCTGGTGATGATGAATCCGGCCGAGGGGGATGATTTCGATAATCAGACGTACGATCCAGCCCGTTCCCTCTACGGCGTCAACACCAACGACGTGGTGATGCACTTCCCGGGCAAGGACCTGGTAATCTCGCACACGCGGTGGGACAGTCAGCCGGCACCGTGCGTCACGAACGTTCCGGGCCTCCATTACATCGCCGGTTCGTCGCTGGACGTGCGGCCCGGAATGGTGCCGGCGAAGCATCCGAAGGAGTATCACTACAACGTCTACGACATGTGTTCGCAGTTTGGTCCGCAGTGGGCGTATCCCTGTGCCCTCGACGAGGATCATTTGCTCGTGTCCTACATGCCCGAAGGTTGCCGCTACTATCGCGGCCCCTATTCGTCGCGCTTTGGCATATACGCGACCGACCGCACCGGCCGCCGCGAACTGCTCGCCTTCGACTGGGGCAACCACTGCATGCAGCCGGTGGCCGTGAGGGCGAGGAAGTATCTCTCGGCGCGGAAGGGCAAGAAGCTCGACTACCGCGAGGGATTCGGCACCTACTATGTACACAATGTCTACCATGGCGCGGCGTCGAAGGGTCTGGCGAAGGGAGAGGTTAAGAAACTGCGGGTAATCGCGCTCGAGTACCGTCCGGTCCACAACGGCTGGAACTGGCAGTACGGAACGCATTCGACGCAGGGCAAGATTGGTACGCCGATCGCGGTGGGCAATGGGTGCTACGACGTCAAGCACGTGCTGGGCGAGGCGGAAGTTGAGGCGGATGGCAGCTGCATGTTCAGATGCCCGGCGCGCACGCCCGTGTACTTCCAGCTCATCGACGCGCAGGGCCACTGCGTGCAGACGATGCGCAGCTGGTCAACGCTGATGCCTGGCGAGGCCAACAGCTGCATCGGCTGTCACGAGCATCCGGGCGAGGCGGCGCCGACCACCGCCACGCTGGCCTCCAAGCGCGCGCCGCAGCGTCTTGGCGAGGCGATTCCCGGTCGGGGCACCCATCCGCTGCTGGCGCGACTCGAGAAGGAGGGGCCGCTGGCATCGCTTGAGAACTGGATGGGCGTGAACCGTCCGATGAAGGCGCCGGTGGAGCGGATACTTAAGGAGGGTATTCCCGCGGAGGAGCGCGGCGACGGCTTCGGGTTCGTGAAGGACGTGCAGCCGATCTTCGACCGACTGCTGCGTGACCGGCCTGGCTTCAAGCTGTCCGGTGGCCTCGACCTGAGGGATGTGCCGGCCGCGCTGCCACCGTCCGACGACAAGTCAATGCGCACCTATTCGAAGGCGTATCTCGAATTCACCGACAACGGCAAATGCGACGACAACGTGAACTTCGCGCACGGCATGGGCGGGGCGGCGTTCAAGCCGCCGAAGTCCTTCGGCGCGCTGAGCTCGAAGCGCTATCATGAAATCGCGCCGCTGCTCACGGACGCCGAGCGGCGCACGCTGGCGATGTGGATCGACCTCGCCATCCCGTACTGCTCGTGCTACACCGAGCGGCACACCTGGGATGCCTGGCATCAGCAGCGCTATCTCTACACCTACGACAAGCGCATCTTCTCGTATTGGCTGGAACTGGACGAGATCCGTCGTTCGCTGGGAATGCCATCGGTGCCGCTCTCGGGATTCGTTCCCAATGTAACCGAGCCGGCGAAGCAGAAGAACTGGTATGACTGAATTTTCAGGAGGAAGCATCATGAATGGAAAACTGATTGTCGCGTTTTGTCTGGCGGCGCTGTGCGCCATGGCCGACGAGATCGAACCATACGACATTGGTGCCGATTTCGCGGAGGAGTCGTTCTGGAAGTCGGATCCCGTGCTGTTCGTGAAACGCCACGAGAAGCAGGGGTTCCGGTTCACCTCCTCGTCGCGCACGGGCGCGGACACCCGTCTGGAGGGCGCGGTCGTCTTTGCCGGCGCCGAGGTGTACGAGACCAGGATCGCGTTTGGGAACGCCGGCGGAATCGAGCGGGTGGAGCTTATGCTCTTCGCCGAGGCGGGCGTGGAGGCGTACGAGGAGGTGAGCTCGAGCGGTGGCCGGCGGGTGATGCGCAAGGTGCGCCGGGAGCGCAAGCTCGATCTGGCGCAGTTCACGGGCATTGTGAAGGGGGCGCGCGATTTCCTCACCGCGGCGGGCGCGAAGCCGCCGGAGATGAAGAAGATGCCGACGAAGAAGCGGGAGGTGGTGCAGAAAAGCCAGACCTGGCCGAAGACCGAGTTGCCGACCCAGGCGACGCTCACCTGGTGCTATGAGATGGAGGGAAAGAAGACCGAGACCTTCAAGCCGTCGTTCATCCGTCTTTCCGTCGACGGGCCGGCGCGCCTCGCCGCCGAAAAGGGGGCGGCTGCGGTCGGATCGAAGAACGCCGCCGCCGGGGCGAAGAAGATCGTCGACAACGTGGTGCATGATCCGCGCGGGGACGTCTTCATCGACAACGTGCCGATGGTGGATCAGGGTCAGAAGGGATATTGCGCAGCGGCCTCGGCCGAGCGCGTGCTGCGCTACTACGGCGTCGAGGTGGACGAGCATGAGATTGGCCAGGCGGCCGGAACGTCGGCGGATGGCGGCACTTCCACGCGGGGAATGAAGGATTCGGTGCAGGCGATCGGGCGCAAGTTCAAGCTCGGCACCACCGTCACCTACGGCGACTTCGAGAAGCCGACCGCCGAGCGCATCGAAAGCATCGTCAAGGAGGTGGCGAACTACAACAAGGTCGCGAAAAAAATGAAGAAGAAGGAGATCGCCGACAGCGTCTACATCACCCACAGCGGCAACATGACCACCTACAACCCGATGGCCGCAGATGCGGCGATGGATCCGGAGGTGCTGCTGGAGATGAAGGTGAACGGTCCGCAGAAGTCGAAGTTCACTCGCTTCATGAAGGACGTGCGTGACCAGGTGAACAAGGGCATTCCGCTCTTTTGGGGAGTGACGCTCGGCACCTATCCCGAGCCGGACATTCCGCAGGCGCGGGGTGGGCACATGCGGCTCATCATCGGCTACAATGACAAGAAGAACGAGATCCTCTACACCGACAGCTGGGGGGCCGGTCACGAGCTCAAGCGCATGCCCGCCAACTGGGCCTGGACGATCTCGCACTGCCTGATGTACCTCAAACCGCTGAGGTAGTCGAATCTGGTGAATGAAAACGGCGTGCTCCCGGTTGGAGCACGCCGTTTTGCGAAGGGACTATCGGCGTTCATGCGATAGTCCACGGCCTCACTTGGCCTTGGGTTCTTCCTTCTTCTCGTCCTTCTTGGGCTCTTCCTTCGCCTTCACGAGGTCCTTGCGCGTCTTGCGCATGTTGTCGGCCGAGTAGGAGGAGATGGTGTATATCCACTTCTTCCCGTCGAGCTTGAAGTACGAGTCGCTGCCGCCGGGTACCTTGTTGCCGACGCGGGCGACGTAGTTGGAGCCGCTCTTGAGGGTGACCGTGTAGACTGCGCCGGTGGCGAAGCCGTATTCGGACTCCTTCGCGGGATCGGCGATGCCGGTCAGGTCGAGATAGGAGAGGGCGCTGTCGAGCGAGTAGGTCTTGGAGGTGTCGAGCTCCTCCTTGGGACCGAGGCCCTTGAGCTGCCACACGTTGTTGGTGCCGCGGGTGAGCTCGACCTTCTCCTTGCCCTGTTCGTAGACGACGGTGGCGACGTCGGAGGCGGTGACGGCGCAGATGCGCGTGTCGCACCACTTCTTGGGGTCGCCGTCGAACGCGTCGAGGGTCTCATTGACGAGCACGGTCTTGTCCTGGAACTTCACGTAGCGTCCGTCGGGATATCCGCCGCCGCCGAACTGAGCCATCTGCCCGCGGGGCTTGCCCGTGTGGGTTTCGCCCATTTCGAGGGTGGCGACGGCCTTGCCGGCGGCGTCCTTGAGCGCGATGACGGAAGGGGCAGCGATGGTGCGCCCGTTCGCCACCTGGCCAACCTTGAGGTCGGCCAGCTTGAGAAGGTTTTCGCGGATCTTGGTGAGGTCGGCGGGGTAGCCGTGGAGGGAATCGATGGTCCATCCGCCGTCTCCGGCGACGAGCTTCAGCTTGCCGACGACGTCGATTGAGGCGACGTCGGCGGCGTTGAAGGCGGGGAGGATGCGCTTGCCAGCGAGATCGGGGGCGCGCATCCGCTTGCCATTCTGGAGGAAGTAGGCGGCACCGGCGAGTACGGCGGCGGCGCCTGCGAGTACGACTAGATTCTTCGTTGTCATTTTATGGGATGCCTTTCGTATTGCGCATTACCGTTTGCGGCGGGCGAGGGCGCGCAGGACGCCGAACACGATCACCAGCAGCGGGATGAGCACGATGTTGATGGTCTTGAGCTTCAGGCCGAGCGAGTCGATGCCGGCGGTGAGGTCCTTGCGCACATTCTTGAGCTTGCGCTTGGTGTCGGCCTGCATCTTGCGGAAACGCTGGATCTCCTCCTGCTGTTCCTTGGAGAGGATGAGACGCTCGTTGCCGCTCTTCTGCTTCTGGAGGGCCACGAGGCGCTGCTGGGTCTCTTCCAGCGCGGCTTCGAGGTCGCTCTGCTGTTTCTGGTACTTCTTGAGCGCATCCTTCTCGAGGTTGTCGACGACGGTGAACGGACGGTTCGAGGCACCGCGGCTACGCACGCCGATGAGCTCCTCGCGGCCGGCGAACTGCTCGATCACGTTCGAGAAGAGCGCGAGGTTGTCGTTCATCGGCTGGACCATCTGCCCGAACGGGGTGTTCATGACCTGCACGCAGAACTCGTCGGCGAGGAAGTCGGAATCGCCGAAGAGCATCACCGTGCCCTTACCTTCCTTGAGTGCCTTGGACACGTCGTTGGTGCCGTCGGGGCCCTTGGGGAAGGCGGTCTTGAAGGTGCCTTCGAGGCGGGCGGCGAGGGTACGCACGGTGTCATCGCTGTGGAGGTCCTTGACGATGCCGTCCATCGAGAACTGGGCGGTCATGCGGTCGACGAGACCGCTCTCCTTCGAGGTCGTGATCACGGGGGTGAAGACGAGATCCTTCGAGTTGGTGGGGGCGCTGAACGAAAACGCGCCGGCGAAGGGCAGCATGATCTGGGTGAGGCCGTTCACCAGCAGGTCCTTGCCATCCACGTTCTTCTTGGTGAGCGAGAGGAAGGCAGGATTCTCTACCGCGCGTCCGTTGCCGCCGTTGAGCTTGGTGGAGGCGGCGAAGTCGCCGACGATGCGCTGCTCGTCGAACTTCACGCCCCAGGCGTCGAAGAGCTTGCCGAGGGTGGAGGGGCCGTCCTGGCCGCCCATCTGCATCATCGGGTTCTGCTGCTGCCGGGAGGAGAGCATGTCCATGATGCTGAATGGATCGGTGCAGGCGATGAGGCGGCCGCCGCGCAGCACGAACTGGTCGATGGCGTAGAGGGCCTTGTCGGACAGGTTCTTGGCGTGGAGCACCACGAGGGTCTTGACGTCGTCGTCGATCATGTCGACATCGGTCGCGATCTCTCGCACGTCGTAGTCCTTCTTCAGCTCGTTGAACGCCGCCCAGCCCTGCGGGGGCTTCTGGCGCATCTGCATCATCATGGGGTTCATCTGGCCGCCGAGAAGGCCGCTGATCGAGCTCATCACTCCCACGACCGGGCGCTCGGGCCAGGCGACGCGGGTGATTAGGCGCGTGATGTCGTACTCGAGGGTCGACTCGGTGCGCGGGCTCAGGCGGGCGAGGGTCTCCTCATGGTCGCCGCACACCGCGACGAGGCCGAAGTAGATCGGCTGGCCGAACGGGTTGGCGTTCTGGGGTTCGATGCCATAGCGCTGCGCCCATTCCTCGGCGTCGGAGTCGGGCTTGGGGTCGTATGCCTCCAGCACGAGGTGGCCGTTGCCGGCGAGCTCGTATTCCTTCAGAAGGTCCTGCACCTGCGAGGCGTAGGTCTTGTGGGACATGGGCATGTCGGCGGAGGACGAGCTGAAGTAGTATTTCAGCGTCACGTCCTTGTCGAGCTTTGCGAGCACGGCGCGTGAACCCTTGGTGACGGTGTAGAGCTGGTTGGCAGTGAAGTCGTGCCGCAGCGGCAGGGCGGAGATGATCGCCTCGGCCGCAATCACGATGGCGGCGACGAGGACAAGACCGATGATACCGTTGAGATTCTTGTTCATTTCTGTGGTTCCTTTCCCGTCAGTTGGCCTTGCGGGAGTCGGTGACGACGCGCGCGGCGGCGAGCATGAAGACGATCACGCCGACGTAGTATCCGATATCCTTGAAGTCCACCACACCGCGGCGCAGGGCGTCGAAGTGGCGCAGCAGCGAGCAGTCGGCGACGGCGTTGTAGATTGTGCTGGACACGCCCCAGTTGGCCACGGCGTTGATCACGGGGTCGAAGCCGATGATGAGGCCGATGAACGTGAGCGCGAGTGCGGCGACGAAGCCGATCACGGAGGATCGGGAGAGTGCCGACGCGAAGGTGCCGATGGCGGTGGCGGCGCCGGCGAGCAGCAGCGAGCCGAGGTAGCCGCAGAAGACCGCACCCCAGTCGGGCGAGCCGAGGTAGCCGGCGGTGATCGCCACCGGGAAGGTGAGCCCGAGGGCGATGGCGATGAACGCCCAGGCGGCGAGGAATTTGCCCACGAGCGCCTGGCCGAGCGTTATCGGCATGGTGAGCAGCAGCTCGATGGTGCCGTTGCGCCGCTCGTCGGCCCAGAGGCCCATGGTGGCGGCCGGCACCAGCAGCAGATACACCCAGGGGTGCCAGAAGAAGAACGGCGTCAGGTCGGCCTGGCGGCGTTCGTAGAACATGGCCACTCCGAAGGTGAGGAATCCGATCAGCACCAGGAACGCCACGAGGAACACGTAGGCGACGGGCGAATCGAAGTAGCTCTTGAATTCACGGGCGAAGACGGTGCGCACATTGCGGCAGCCGCAGACCTTCTTGTCTTTACAGCAGGGGCACATATCAGCGGCCCTCCTTCATGGTGAGATTGCGGAACACGACGTCGAGCTTGCCGCTCGGATCCATGGCGCACAGCTTCGCGGGCGTGCCGTCGGCCTTGATCTCGCCGCCGGCGATGATAAGCGCGCGCGTGCACACGGCGTCCACCTCCTCGAGGATGTGGGTGGAGATGATGATTGCCTTGTCGGCCGCCATCTCCTTGATCATTTCGCGCACGACGAACTTCTGGTTGGGGTCGAGGCCGTCGGTGGGCTCGTCCATGATGAGCACCTGAGGATCGTGCAGGATCGCCTGAGCGAAGCAGGTGCGCTGGCGGTAGCCCTTGGAGAGCGTCTCGATCGTCTGCTTTGCCACCCCCGAAAGACGGGCCTTTTCGATCACCGCCTCGACCTTGGCCTTCGCCTCGGCGCCGGAGAAGCCCCGGATGCGGGCCGCGAACGAGAGAAAGTCGTACACGGTCATCGCCCTGTAGCTGGGGGCGGATTCCGGCAGATATCCCAGGCAGCTCTTAGCTCCCACTGGGTCCGTGACGATGTCGTGGCCGCAGATCGACGCCGTGCCTGATGTTGGCGGCAGAAAACCGGTGATCATGCGCATGGTGGTGGATTTCCCGGCGCCATTGGGGCCGAGGAAGCCAAGCACTTCGCCCTTGCCAACGGTGAAGGACACGTCCTTTACCGCCTGGAAGGAGCCGAAGCTCTTCATCAGATGTTCTACTTTCAGCATGTTTATCCCTTCTTGGATCTTGAAACAACGCCCGTATTCTACCAGAAGCATGTTAAAATTCTGTTAGAATCGCGGGAATTTTCCAGTCTGCCCGGCAGGGCCGGGTAATGGAAGTGAATATTCTACACTTTTTATCCGTTTTATGCAAGCGTTTTGTGGAATGAGGGATTGGAAATGAGGAATTGGGAATGAGGAATTAGGGGTGAGGTGGCAAAGTTATAAACTTATGGATTGCATACAGCTCTCGTTTTTGGTATAATATGAACTCACTTTTCAACAAGGAAGGAACAAAAAGATGAAGATGATGTGGCAGCCCTCGAAGATCAAGCGTGCGCGCAAGATCGGTTTTCGTGCCCGCAAGGCGACCAAGGGCGGTCGTAAGGTGCTTGCGAGCCGTCGTGCCAAGGGGCGTAAGCGCCTGGTTCAGGTCTAATAGGCCCGGGACCTGTGTCGACGCGCCTCCCAGGACGTAAATACAAGGACGTCTTCGACCGGGGGCGCTCCTTCAGGGGGCGTTTGTTCTCTGCATGGGTTCTTCGCCATTCCGACGCCGACCGTCAGGCCGGCGTCGTCGTTTCCAAGAAGAGTTTCCATGATGCGGTAGATCGCAACCGTGCCAAGCGCATCATGCGCGAGGCGTTCAGGTTGGCGGCGCCGCAGTTGGCGAAGGATGCCGACTGGGTTCTCGTGGGGCGACGGGCGCTGGCGGGGTGTCGCACGGTCGAGGTGATGGAGGAGCTTCTTCGGATGGCCCGCAAGGGTGGACTGGGGAGTGATGGCGGTTGCAAATGAAGCATGTGCTGATATTCCTGGTTCGCGCCTATCAGATTGTGCTTTCACCCCTTTTCCGTGGTTGCTGCCGATTCGAGCCGAGCTGTTCTGCCTACGCCATCGAGGCGCTGCAGGTGCATGGGGCGTTGAAGGGGTGTGCGCTGGCGTTCTTGCGGCTGCTGCGGTGCCGCCCGTTCGGTCCGCACGGCTATGATCCGGTTCCGCCGCCCGGGAGCTGGCGTCCGTTCGGGGATGCCGGAAGGTGAAGTGGGCGGGGAATAGGTTAGAATTCTTAGAAAGCTGGGGATTACAAATGAACAAACAGGAAAAGTTGATTGCCATTTTTCTTGGCCTCTGCCTGGCCGGCTGGCTGTGGCATTCGGTGGCGGAGCAGAAGAAGGCGGCCGAGGCTGCCGCCAAGTATGCCGCCGCCCATCCCACGTCTGCCGCCGAGGCGGCTCGGCCCGCAGCCAAGCCGGCGGCGACGGTGGAGTCGGTGAAGAAGGATGTTCCGTCGGCGAAGGCCCCTGAGGCGAAGAGTGTCGCGGTGCGTGCGCCGGAAAAGACTGTGACTCTCGCCACCGACGAGGTGGAGCTGGTGCTCACAACCCATGGCGGCGCGATCAAGTGCGCGACGATGAAGAAGTATGGGGAGCGGCCTGGTGCGATTGGCGAGGGGAATCCCGAGCTGAAGCTCGATTTCGCCGGGTCGCCAGCGTTGGCCCTTGAGGGCGTCGATGGCATGGGGATCGACGCCGACTTCGTGATTGAATCGCAGGATGCCGGTTCGGTTACGTTCGCCAACTCGCTGCTGAAGCGCAGGATCACGCTCAAGCCCGGCTATCGCATCGAGCTGGAGGAAACCTTCGCGAAGCCCGACGCGGCCGCGGTCAACCGTCTCTCCACCGGCGCCATCGCCATGGGCTCGTCGAAGAACGACATGCTCTCGATTGACTCCTGGCTCGACGATCCGGCCAAGCCGAAGGTGCAGCACCATGGCGAGCTTGATCCGCTCAAGAGCTATCTTGTCGCCTCTATGGGAGGGTGTGGCGGCGGATCCAAGAACGCCAGCGGAATTCCGGAGGTGAGCACGATCGACGTGCCTGGGCGTCAGCGCTGGATTGCCGTCAAGAACCGCTTCTTCGTGGCGGCGCTGGTGTCCTCCACTGCTGCCAATGCCGGCTTCCGCGCCACGGTCAGGCGCGACATGAAGCGCCGCGAATACGCTCCCAGCCGCGTGGCGGCGGCGGCGGCCTTCGACTCCCTGCCGGCGACGCGCAGCTCCGTGTTCTACATCGGCCCCAAGAAGCTGTCGCTGCTGTGGAGCATGGACATGCGCGACGTGATGGAGTTCGGCATGTGGCGCTGGCTCTGCTATCCGCTGGTGTGGGTGCTCAATCTCTTCAATTCGCTCATTCCGAACTACGGCGTGGCGATCATCCTGCTCACGATCCTCGTTCGCCTTGTCTTCTGGCCGCTTACCCACAAGTCCACCATGGGGATGCGGCGGATGCAGGAGATCCAGCCGAAGATGAAGGAGATCCAGGCGAAGTTCAAGGACAATCCGCAGCGCCTGCAGCAGGAGACGATGGCGCTCTACCGGAACGAGAAGGTCAATCCGCTTTCGAGCTGCCTGCCCATGCTGGTGCAGATTCCGGTGTTCATCGCGCTCTTCACCGTGCTGCGTTCCGCGGTCGAGCTGCGGTATGCCCCGTTCCTCTGGATATCGGATCTTTCCGAACCCGAGGCGCTGTTCTCGTCCTGGTTCCCATTTGGCGGTCTGAACATCCTGCCGCTGGCGATGGCCGCGCTCACGATGTTGCAGAGCGCCTTCACGCCCACGTCGGGCGACAACAAGCAGCAGCGGATGATGATGGTCATGATGCCGCTGATGATGCTCTTCATGTTCTACAATTTCCCGAGCGCACTTTCGCTCTACTGGGCGCTCAGCACCGCCTTCAGCGTGGCGCAGGCATGGTGGATCAAGCGCCGCTACGGCACTCCCGCCGCGAAGACTGGCTCCTCCGGGGTGATCGAGCCCGATTCCGTCGAGATGCCGATTACGCGCCAGATGCGCCGCCACGGCAATTGAGGGTGTCGTGAATAGCAGGCGGACAGCGGCTTTCATCGTCGCCCGGTGGCTGGCCACCGGCGACTTCCCCTCCAGCATGCTGCCGCCGGGCGGGGCCGACCGCGCCTTCGTGCAGGATCTTGTCTACACACCGACCCCCCGCCGCCGCACGCTCGCGTTCGCGCTTTCCCGGCTGCTTCGCACCTGGCCCCGCGGGGAACTCGAGGCGCTGCTGCTGGTGGGGGCGGCGCAGGTGCTATTCATGGACGACGTCCCCGACTTTGCCGCGGTGAACGAGACCGTGGACGCGGCCAAGGCCAGTGGTGGTGGGAAGCGTCTGGACCGCGTGGTCAATGGTGTTCTGCGCAATCTGCTTCGTCGCCGTGGGGAGATCGAGGAGGCCATTTCTGCCGCCGCGCCGGCGGTGCGCTGGAGTTTTCCCGACGGACTCGTCGCGCGCTGGATCTCCCGCTATGGAATGGAGAAGGCGGAGGCGCTCGCCGCCTGGCACAACACGCCGGCGGAGACCTGGCTCGCCTTCGCTCCCCGTGCGGCGGAGGGCGACGAGCCGGCGCGTGCGCCCGGCTCCTTCGAGCGTCTAGAGCGTTCCCATCGGGTCGAGGATGTGCCTGGATTCGCCGATGGTGCGTTCATAGTCCAGGATCCGGCCACTGCCGCCGCCATTGATCTGCTTGATCTGCAT
>JAZRXT010000045.1:0-11938 GCA_045600365.1 Kiritimatiellia bacterium
ATCAGCGGCATCAGCTGCGGCAGGGTCACGTGCCGCAGACGGCCCAGTATTCCGGCGCCGTCGATTGCCGCCGCCTCGTAGTAGTCGGCCGGCAGCGAATGCAGCGCCGCGATGTAGATGAGAGACGCCATCCCCGCGCCGGCCCACACCCCGGGCAGAATGCAGCAGGTCATCGCCCAGGCCGGATCCAGCAGCCAGGAACGCCGCGCGATGCCGAACAACGCCAGCAGCTGGTTCAGCATTCCATTCTCGGTGGGATCGAACATCGTCTTCCACAGCAGGGTAACGACCAGCGCACTGGTGAGGTGGGGAAGGAAGTACAGCGTGCGGAAGAATATCCTGCCGCGCGGAATTTCCGAAAGCGCCAGCGCCAGCACCACGGGGGCGACAAATCCCAGCGCCAGCGTGATCGCCACGTATTCGAGCGTGCGCAGCCAACCCGCCCAGAAACCGGGGTCGCAGGAAACGCGGATGAAATTGTCGAGCCCGGCCCAGCTCGCGCCGCCGACGATGCGATAGTCCTGGAACGCCATCACCGCGCCGCGGATCAGCGGCCAATAGCTCCAGAGCGCTATCGAGACCAGCGCCGGCAGGAGGAAGAGCCACGGCGCCAGACGCCTCCCCAGTGGCACCGCGCCAGCCACCTGGTCCGCTGGCCGCTCGGCGGTCTTGCCACGCTTTGCCCTGCCCACGAGGAACAGGCACAGCACCACACAGATCAGAACCACCCCCAGGATCACCCGCGCGAGCGGGCGGCGCCGCTCCACGGCAGTGCGGTCGGCATCGAACATCAGACCGCAGTTGGCGTCCGCAGTGATCGACTTGAGCGCCGCCTCGCAGTCCATCTGCGCGCCACCGTCGCCCAGTAGCAGGCCGAGAAAGCGCCGCCCCACCAGATCGCTCGCCGCCTGCCAGAATCCGGCATATGGCTCGGTAACCGCGCGTATGCGGCCCGCCTCGAGATCGGCATACATCGCACGGATGCCGGGCGGAACCTCCGCCAGATGCTCCCTGAAGCCTAGGCGCTCCAAATCCTTCGGCAGACACCACCGCGCCCTTCCCTCGGCGACGTTGCGCCGCACGGTTTCGTCATACACCTCCGGCGACGCCAGCTCGTTCACGCAAGCCCACACCGCGTCGCGCTCGGCCTTTGAGCGCCGTCCGACTCCCTCGGTGAGCGCATAGAAGTGCTTGTGCGCCTGCAGTACCGGCCGACACGAGGCATCTGCCGCCGGGAACGGCATCAACCCTATCTCCTCCGCCGGAAAGTTCAGCCGTTCCGTGAGATACGCCACCAGATCCTCACCGCCGAAGACACAGGCGATCTCGCCCTGCACAAACATGTCCGCCACTTCATTCGACATTGACAGCTGCGGCAGTGCCCGTACCGACCCCTCGCCGATGAGCCGTTGCAGAAACTTCGCCGCCCGCAAACACTCCGGCGCGTCAAAGCACGCCTCCCACTTCGCCGCCGGTCCTTCGCCAACCCGATGGATCACATCGCCACCCGCCGCCCCCACCCAGGGCAGAAATCCCCAGGGACGGTTCTCGATCCCCAAAGCGCGGCGACCACGCTGGACGGCAGCACCGGGGATCGTCTGGTCGTGGCGGGTGAGCTTGGCGCACCAGTGCGCAAACGCCTCCCAGTCGCGGGGCGGCGATTCGGGATCAAGCCCGGCCTCGCGCACGAAATCCTTGCGGTAGAGCAGCCCGTAGTAGGCGAATCCCGGGGTTGGCACCGCGTAGACCATGCCATTCTTTGTGGCCACCTCGCGCCAGAGCGGCGGCACGTCCTTCCATCCCGGCCACTTCGACTCGGCGTCGGAAAGTGCGCCATCACCATCGGCGTCATCACCCAGCCACTCGTTCAGCGGATAGCAGAAGCCCTCATCGATGTCGTGACGCAGAATGTGAAACCAGGCCTTGTAGACATCGGGTGCGGTACCGCCGGCCAGCGCAAGCATGAACGTGGCCCGCCCACCCGCGCCAGGCAAGGTGAGACCTCCCCACTGGAAGGGACGGATTTCAGGATGCGCAGCGGTGAAGTCAAGTATCCGGCGGGTGGACGGATCCTCCGGATGGTCGGGACGATAGCACATCAGGAACGAGACGTCCGTGGCCGCCACGCCCGCACAGATAGCCAACAGCGCCGCCGTGAAGACGGTGGCGCGTATGGAGTACATCATGCTCGAAGCGGTTCTCACTTGTTTTCGTCAGCCGACTTGACCGCCTTGACCGGAGTTATGACAACGGTGCCGCCAGACCCACCGGAGGAAGCCGCAGCGGAAGTCCCCTTCGCCGCCAGCTTGTCGTTGCGGCGCTCCTTGAACGAACGCTTGTCGAGCTGCGAGACGCCGTCGACCATTTCGGGGCGGTCGCCCGGCTCGAGCGCACGGCCCTCCACATACTCGCGGCCAAGGACCGCGTTCTTAGGCAGGCCAATGTCCTTCTTCAGCTCGGAGGGATTGGCGATGCCGATGGTCACGAAGACGATGATCTCCTTCTGCACCTTCTGGCGGCTCGTCCAGCCGAAGATCTTCTGGCCGACCCATGGGATGTCGCGCAGATAGGGAATGCCGGAGTCGACATCCTCCTCCTTGGTCTGCGAAAGACCGCCGATGACCGCAGTGGCGCCGTCCTTCATCGTGAACTCGGTCGTCAGACGCTGGACGTCGATGATCGGGTATTTGCTGTATGGCGTGTCGCTTTCCTTGCTGGACTGGACGGTTGCGTAGTCGGAGCAGTCGGAGATCGTGGGCACGATCTCCACGGAGATGAGGCCATCCGGCGAGATGCGCGGCTTGACCGAAAGCGTGATGCCCCAGGAGAAGAACGCCTCCTTCGCGAACATCAGCTTGTCCTCGCCGGGGATGACCTCGAGCGAAGTGGAGACGCTGAGGGAGTTCTGGTTCTGGCCGGTGAAGTCGGAATCGATCTTGACGTTCGGATACTTGCGCGTCATGTCCACCTTGGCCTCGCGCCCGTTGGCGACGATGATCTTCGGATTCGAGAACACCTTGGCGTCGGTCATCGACTCGAATGCGCTCATCGCCAGGCGGAAGTCATCAACCGAGAGCTGGCCCTGGAAGCCGCGCGCGTTGTGCCAGGACATATTGTCCGCCGTGCGGGACGCCCCGGGGGCGGGATTGATCGTCCCGGGCACCATGCCGACGTGCTCCGTGGTCCGGTTGTCGTTCTGGGTGTTTCCGTCCTTGCTGGTGGTCGACGTGGAAGTCATGGTGTTCTTGGACAGGAAGGTGCCATAGTTCGCGGTGCGGCCGTTGTTGTACTCGACACCGCCACCGACGTTCTTCACCGAGGCGCCCCAGCTGGAAAGCTGGCTCCAGTCCATGCCCAGCTTGTGGAGGGCCTCGTTGGAGAGTTCAATGAAGCGGGCCTCGATGTAGATCTGCGCCACCGCGTTGTCTACGGCCCTGATGATCGCCTCGCAGTCGGCCAGGATCTTCTCGCTCGCCGTAACCACCACTACGTTGGCGCCGGGGAACGGAGTGGCCACTGGCTTCACGTATGACTTGCCGTCGGGCGTCTTGACGGAATAGGTGTCGTTGAACATCTTGGCAAGTTCCTCTGCCGAGGCGTGGTTGATCTTATAGGTGCGGGTGAAGGTGGGAATCACCTGGCGATCCTCGGCCACGAAGTAGATACCGTCGCGCGGTTCGAGCCGGAAACCCCGCGTGTTCAGGATCGACTGCAGCGACTGCATCCACGGCACACGGTGGAGGTTGACCGATACCCGCTGCTGGAGATTGGAGGAATCGCCGGAGATGATGTTGGCCCCAATGGTCTTGCGGAACTGGCGCAGAATGTCGGCGAGAGTGGCGTCGTCACAGGCGATGTCCACCAGCGCGCTCTCATCGTCGGCAAGCTCGGCCCCATCGCTCGACACGGCAGCGGCCGTGGCGGATGGAAGCGTCTTCCGAACCGTCGGCGCCCTGTCGGCTAGCGCCGCATCGTCTACCTCGTCAAGATTGATCTCGTCAGTTGACTTGGCAGGCAACTCCTTCACTTCGGGCTTCGCCTCCGGCTTGACCTCGGGCTTAGCCTCCGGCTTGACCTCGGCTTTCGCGGCGGCAGGGGCCGGTGCTGGAGCTGCAATGTCGGCCAGGATATTGGACGCGGCGGCAACATCCGCCGCCGGTTCGGCGTTGACACAGATAGACGCCGCCACGACGGCGGCCAGAACGATCTTTCGTGAGTGGCTGTTCTTCATATTACTTCTCCCTCTCCTTCACGGGAATGCCGACCTTTGCCGACGGTGAGGTTCTGCGAACCCGCACTCGCTCCAGGCGAAGCGTGCCCCCATCGGAGAGCCCGAGCACCCGCCAGGTGAAACGCCATTCTCTGTAGTTTGCGGAAATCAAATCACGGTCTACATAGGCGTGGCCATTGAGCATGGCGCAGACCCTCTCGCCTCCCTTCACGTCGCGCGCCATAATGGTACCGCCCATGCGAATGGTACCCCTCGCGGCCAACCAGTCGTCATCGGTGGCTTCCTGCGGTTTAGGTGGGAGCTTGACCTTGGTCGCGGGTTTTACCCCGGCCATGGTCTGACCGGGGACGGGCTTCTCCACCCTGGGCACGGCCTCGACAGGCTTCTGCGCCGGAACGGGACGAGGCTCGGCGGAAATCGGCGTCATGACGCCGCTGTAGCCCTCGGGCCAGAAAGGATTGCGGACACAGCGGCCACCAGCGGCAAGCACGGTCGATGCCGACAGGGCGGCGAAAATGGCAACCATTTTCTTCATTTACCCGCACCTCCCGACACCGGCTTGCGCGACAGCGCACCCTTAACCGGCCATTCAAACACAAGTTCCGCCGCCTGCGCGTCATGGGTCCCCTTCTGCTGGCGGATGTTCATCGCCTGCAGCGACACGTACGGCAGCATCTTCTCGACGCGCAATATGAACGAGACGATTTCCGCATAGCTTCCGCGGCAGGAGACCGCGATCGGGCGACGTGCGTAGAGCTGAAGCGGCAGCGGCTTGGGCAGCGGCAACGCCCTTACCGGACGCTCCGAGTAGTCCAGCACCTTCAGGCCCACATCCGCCGCCAGGGGATCGAGCAGCGATTTCGCCCTCATCTCCCACGATTCCAGTAGCGGCGTGAGCAATGCATCGAGATACGGCTTGCGCGACTTCTCTGCCACCGAGATCATGTTCTTCACCCGCGGCGAGTCTCGCAGATCGATCTCGATGATGCGCTTCTGCGTCTCAAGGGAATCGAGATCGCTCTTGGCCTTAGCGATCGAATCGCGGCAGGGTTGCACGGCGAAGAGATAGAGCACGAGGGCGACGCTGGCCACGGCCAGCGAAAAGCCCAGGGCACGCTTCGTCGTGGGCGCGGTGTTTTCGAGGAACGAACTCATTTCGAGAACCTCCTCTCGGGACAGCGGAATTCGACGTCGAAGGCCAGCAGACGGCGACCATCGGACGTATTGCCGCCCTCCTGCCGCAGCGGACGGATGAACGGACTCTGCGCAGCCGGCGGGCCCTCCTTGGACACGACAAGCCATTCCTTGAAATTATCTCCCTCCAGCGCCGCCAACAGCTCAGAGACCGGGCCCGCCTTCTCGGTGCGCCCCATGATGCGGAACGACACCGTCTCCACGGTTCCCGTGGGCCCCAGCAGCGGGGGCAGCCGCGGATTGGCGGGATTGAGCAGATTCTGCGGAGGCGGCTCAGGGATTGAAAGCGAGGTCAGCTGCACCCGCGCCGGCATCACGTCCGCCAGCCTGGCCAGCAGCTCGCCATACGTATGCCTCCCGGCCGAATAAGCATTGAGCTGGTCAAGCTCGGCCTGAAGATCGCGTGCGCGCGACATTTCCGACAGAATCGCCGCGTGGGCCGACTTCTTTCCGTTCACGTCGGAGACGGCCGACGATATCTGCCCCCTGACCATCAGCAGCTGCATGAAGAGGACCGCCCACCAGACGGCTACGCTCACGCAGAGCAGCAGCGCCATGATGGGCAGCATCACGCGCACACGCACCGGCGAAGACGAGAGCTTCTCGGATTCGCGCAGAAGATTGAGATGCACGGCCGTGATTTTCATGCCACCTCCATCGCCGCTCTCGCCGCGCCGAGCGCCACCGCGAACACCTGGCTGGCAGCATCCGTCATGTCATCGGGCACCGAACCCGCACGCCCACTCCTGGGCAGGCCCTCGAAGACGTTCGGCGAAATGAACGGAATGCCCATCGCCTCCTGGGCGAAGCCGCTCCAGTAGACAGCGCCAGCCGGAAGCCCCATGAGAAACACGTGGTCGACGTGGACGTCGTGGCGCTGCGCGAGATAGTCGACCGAAAGCTGCAGCTGCTGGAGAACAGGACGAACCAACGGCTCGAGCGCAGGCCGGGGATCGATGAGATTGTCGTTCAGCACGGTCTCCACCAGATCATCCCCCACGCCGAGCCCGCTCTTCACCAGCTCGCGCATCACGGCATATCCGCCCATCCCCGAACACTCGCGGAACAGCACCGGCTCGCCTTCGCGCCAACCAACGATGTAGAAGGCCCTGGCCGTGACGAAGACCGCGACCGCCGTGCCGTCGGCAGCCACAAACTCCGGCTGCGAATACAGCGCGGAAAGCAGCGCCGCCGGCTCAATCTGAACCGACGACGCAGTCGGGCGCCTCCCCTCCGGCAGCAGACGCGAAAGCCACTGCACCTGAAACTCCGCCATCGCCGCCTGCAGGACAAACGAGCCATCAGCTAAAGGCGCAATCACGGAACGCACCCCATCGCGCGACGTCGGCACATACGGCTGCTGTATTTCATCCTTCTTCGCCGCCGCCGGTTTCTCGGCACCGCGGTTGACCCCCAGACGCTTGCGCGCGGGTGGCTTCTGATCCGGCTCCACGACCTCGGTTCTCAACGCATCCATGGTAGTCTGCCGCAAAAGCATCGTCGAAGGAGCTAGTGACAGCGCAGCCTGAGGAGCCTGAAAGAGCGCAGGGAGTTCCCACGACACCTCCATCTTCGACTCCTCCCAGTTGGTGGGCAAATCGCCTGGCGGCGGTTTGACGAAACCAGCTGCCGCGAGGTGAACCACGCCCTTGCGGCGCTGTAGCCGCACTGCAGGGCATCCCCGCGGATCATCCCCAAAAAGCACCACGCCCGTAACATCCTGCAGCCCGGCGGCTTTCTTCGCGACAACAGCTGTCGATGCCGTCCCCTCCCACGGCATCCGCACATCTATCGTCTTGCTTTTTGTCAGCTGAATTTTCATCTTCTAGGATTGTAGCAAAAAATGTGCCATTTTGTCAAGAACGTGACAAGGGTTTAGGTTTTGTGGGTCCAGTGATGAATTGAGCTCTAAAACCGCCTGCGTGGCACGATTCCTGCAAACACTCGGTTTTCAGGAATACAAAATGAACGAAGAAAAATCAGAGGTTGAGCGCCGATTGGCTCTGGCGGAACTCCAAGCCGAACGATCCAAGGTTGTGATGGAATCGCTCGCCGGTTTTTGTCATGCTCTCGGTCAACCTGCAACAGTACTACTGAGCGGCATTGAACTGCTCAAGCTACAGAATTCTGATGCTGAAACAAATCGCCAGGTTCTGGAGATGTGTTACGATGCCGTTCTAGAGATACGCTCTCTACTGTCGGAAATGAAGAAAAAACGCGAATATGTCGCTGAGGCATATCTTGTGAACAACTCCCAGGCCGGGAATATGATCGCCCTGCCCGAATGGCGCGACAAATCCCCGCCCAAGGCATCCTGGGACAAATAACCAGTGGAAAGCCGCTACCGTTTTCGCGCAAATGCGAAAACGGTAGCGAAGTTGCGAAAAGAAAGTCTCAGGCAACTCTCTGTTGCCTTATCACGACTCCCTATTCCATGCACACGTCGGGAAGCAACGCCAAACCCTGCGCTATCTCGGCATCGGTGGGGACGTAGTCGTCCATCTTGCCATCGTTGAACCGACCATAGGCAAACATATCGAAGTAGCCAGTGCCGGTCAAGCCGAAGACAATTGTCTTACCCTCGCCCGATTCCTTGCACTTAAGCGCCTCGTCGATGGCCGCGCAGATTGCGTGCGACGACTCTGGTGCCGGTAGCGTACCCTCGGTGCGCGCAAAGAGCGTGGCCGCCTCGAACACCCGCGTCTGGGTGACGCTGGTGGCCTCGATGAGCTTTTGATGATAGAGTTCGGAAAGCGTGCTCGACATGCCATGGTAGCGCAGTCCTCCCGCATGCGATGCACTGGGAATGAAGGAACTGCCAAGCGTGTACATCTTCTGGAGGGGACAGACCCGTCCCGTGTCGCAATAGTCATAGGCATATCTGCCGCGGGTCAGCGATGGACAGCTCGACGGCTCGACGGCCACGATCCGGTAGTCCTTCTCCCCCCGCAGCTTCTCGCCCACAAACGGCGCGATGAGCCCGGCAAGGTTGGATCCGCCGCCCGCGCACCCGATGATCACGTCCGGCTCGACGCCGAGCTTCTTCAGGGCCGTCTGCGTCTCGAGGCCGATGATGGACTGGTGAAGGCACACCTGGTTGAGCACCGATCCAAGCAGATAGCGGGCATTGGGCAGCTTCGACGCCGCCTCCACCGCCTCCGAGATCGCGCACCCCAGCGACCCCGTGGTGCCGGGATGTTCGGCGTTGATTCTCTTGCCGATTTCGGTCGTCATCGACGGCGAAGGCGTAACATCCGCACCGTATGTGCGCATGACCTCGCGGCGGAACGGCTTTTGCTCGTATGAGCACTTTACCATGTAGACGTGGCATTTGAGGCCGAAGAACGCACTCGCCATCGAAAGCGCCGTTCCCCACTGTCCGGCACCGGTCTCGGTGGTGACATCGCTCAACCCCTGTTCCTTGGCGTAGTACGCCTGGGCGATGGCGCTGTTGAGCTTGTGCGAACCGGAGGTGTTGTTGCCCTCGAACTTGTAGTATATCTTCGCCGGGGTGTTGAGCGCCCGCTCCAGGAACTTCGCGCGGATGAGCGGACTGGGCCGGTACATCCGGTAGAAGTCGCGCACCGGCTCCGGTATGGGTATCAGCGGCGTCGTGTCGTCAAGCTCCTGCCTGACGCATTCACGGCAGAACACCCGCTCGAGTTCCTCGGCGGTGACAGGCTGGTGCGTGGACGGGTTCAGCAGCGGTGCCGGCTTCCTGCGCATGTCGGCGCGGATGTTGTACCAGTTACGCGGCAGTTCATCTTCGGTCAAGTAGGTCTTGTAGGGTTCGTTGTCCATGGTTGCTCCTTTTGAGTTGGTTGTGATTTTGGGTTGGTTGTAAAAAAACAAGGACCCCGCCTGTCCCAGGCGAGGTCCCGCATTCGTGACTGTAAGTCTAGAATCAACAGCCAGCCGCGGCATCGCCCGAGACGTTGCCGTTGCGCCACCAGTACCAGCTGTTGAAATTGACGTTCATTTTCTTATTCCTAGCGAAAGAACGCCAATATTCTACCAAACTTTCCCCTATGATGCAACAATAAAAATCATTTCCGTAATTTCCGTAATCGGCCAGCGACCGTTGCGGTCGGCGCGGAGCGCCGACCCTACCAGCGATACGCGAGGTTTTGCAATCGTCTCTTGGAAAAAGAAATCATCCATCGGAACATGCGTTCACAATGGATGATTCCATGCTACAGGGTCCCATCAATTAGAAACGGTTCTCGAAGGCGGCCTTCTTCTTCTGGCTGGCCTTCTTGGCCTCTTTCTTCAACGTGGCCTTGCTCACGCGGCGGACGATGTAGGTATGCTCATCCGTGTCGACGTCGGCGAGGGAAAGATCGTCCATCGGAACGGCCTTGGAGACCATGGGGCCCACGCGCGTGATTTGCACACGACCAACGTCATCACCGTCAAAGCCAAGGAACGCACCCGTGTCCGGATCGGTCATGGGTTCGTCCGCTTCAATCAGGTCGAAGATATCGTCTTCTTTGACCTCTGCATCCGTCATGTTGATGGTGATGTCCTTCTTGCCGACCTTGATGACCTTGGCCGGATAGGCAACATCGCGAAGGGCGTCGGCCGCCATGTGGCATGCCTCATCAATCGCGTCGCGCATACCCTGCCCCGACTGAGACTTGAATTCGGACGTCGCAAGGGCCTTGTCAATTCCATAGCCAATAGCCGACTTCTGGGTCAGGATCTTACCAGATTCACCATTGGTGATCTTAATCTGGATTTCGACTTTGGATTTTGAAACGGCGGACGCGACTCCTTCAGAAGCACCTCCGGCCTTGTCGGCGCCACAATAGAGGATGTTTCCGTAAATGATGTAGGAGGCGGCCTTCAGCTTTCCGGCTTCGGGTGCATCGGCGTCCTCACTGTCCGTCTGCCCCGCCGCGGCAAGAGCCTGTTCGCTCATTGCGGCCTTGAGCTGTTCGCGTTCGACAACCTCAAACTTGCGGGCACCAACGACGCACTCCTGGACACGCGCACGAATCGTCTCCATCTGCTGGGCGTCGACGCCAGATTTGTTCTCGAACTTGTTGATCGCCACAACCATGCGCGTCGGTGCGGCTTCCTTCTTGGACTTCTTGGCTTTCTTCTTGGACTTCTTGACGGGCGCCTCTTCAGCCTCCTCGTCATCATCCGCATCCTGCTTGGCATAGACAGGAGCGGCGGCGAACGTAAACGCCAGCGTTCCCAGCATCATCAGCTTCAACATTGTGGTACTCATTGTTTTTCCTTTTTGGTTTTAGTTTTTGGTTTTAGTTTATTGATACAATCAGAGATCGTCGAAATCCAAAGGAATGATCGGCGATTTGGCGACTCGGAACCCACCCCCTGGCACACGACGAACCTCCGCCATGACCAGACGATGCTTGGCACGGGGAAACTTGAAGATCAACTCCACCCGCACGCCCTCTCCGGTATTCGTCTTGCCCTCTTCAAGGATGTTTTCATCCTTCAGGCCACCCGTGCCTTCAGCATCGTCCTCAAAGATCTTTTTAAACTTCTTCAGAGGAACGGATTTCCGGTACGAGGGCTCCATCGCCCACCAGAGACGCTCCCAGTCCTCATCCTTCCACGCCTTGCAGAAGTAACGGACCAGACGACGCGGCTCCGCGGCCTCAGCCGCCGGTGGTTCCGGCGGCGGCGGTTCGTCGGCCTTGGGCGTCACGGCAGGAGCCGTAACAGGGGCTACCGCCTGCACCACAGGCGCTGCTTTTTTCTTCTTGCGGCGAATCACGATTTCCTCGTATTCGTCGTCATCATTCTCCGCCACGGATGGAACCGCCGTCTGCGCCCAGGCAATGGACGCAGCGGCGATGGCAAGCAACAAGAACATCATGTTCTTCATCTTGCTCCCTCCTCGTCATCAGAGGCCCAGCGTGCCATTGACGCCCAGTCCTTCGGTCAGACTGCCAATGCCCCCCTGCTTCTCTTCGAGGGCGCGCACATAGACGCCCTTGCGCACGTTGACCTTCTCAAATTCGTGGACACGTACCCAGGCACTCTTCTCGTCCACAGACTTCACCGTCCCGCGCCCAATGTCGCTACGATCGCGCTTGTCCCCGCCGACCGAGGAATTGTCCACGATCTCAAAGAACCCAATCTGCATTCCTTCGGCGACACCATAGTTTTTGCCAATAGAAATTCGGGCGGCTTCGCCGTTGCCACGGGTCATCAGCACGCGAGCAGGTGGCGCATACTTGGTTGAAATCGCCGTGCAGAATTCGGCGACGGCGTCCTGCGCCGCCTTCGTCACGGCGGGAACAACGCCCGACGGGGCCATGGCATAAACCGAATTCGGCGTGATCGTCTTCGTCATGATGACCTTCTGGCTCTCGATGCTGAGCCACTTGAAGTCGAACTGCACTTTCACGTTGTAACCGCTCTGCCGAACTTTTCCCTTAGGCGAGATGGTCTGCCCTGGTGAAACTTCTAACGTGGTGATGCGCGAGATCACCATGAAGTCTGCCTCCACCTGCTTGAAGTCAATGGCGGTGGGAT
>JAZRXT010000046.1:0-2547 GCA_045600365.1 Kiritimatiellia bacterium
ATCGGCCCGCACCCAGCCCGCCCGCCGCCGAGATAACTTCCGCCCACCTGTTATTCAAATGGCAGTTGCCGTATGATATCGGATTGCTTGGCACGCTTTCTGGGAACCCGGATATCACAAGGGTTTCGCCGGCCGCCAGGCGCCTCACAACCTCACCCCTCGGATTGTAGTCCTTGAGTCCATACGGCAAAAGGCAGACAATCCTCGCCTTCGGCAATCGGGCCACTTCCTTCGCCACTTCGCGCTCTCCTGGCGAAATAAAGCCACCGATCAAGACAGCTCCATCGGCCGCCTGCTCCAGATAGCGGGCGACGACAGCCATCTTTTCCTCGTCGCTATCGCGCCTGTGAACCACTACTGGAACCAGCCACGGAAAATCAAGGAGGGATTGGTCGCCAATGGCTGTCCAGGCGATATCAGATGGCAACCGCCAGTGCGATAGATTGTAGTGCTTGCGAAAATACTCCGGATGCATGCGCTTCCATTGCCACCGCTGTGGGTTTTCTTTCACGTAGCGAATGAATGCGTCAAGATCCTTGGGCGCAAAGGAGATGAGATCGTGGTAATTCTCTTCGAAAACAGAGAAGGATGAATCGTTTGAAAGCAGGCGAGACGCCCTTGTGACACGGGCCTTGAAGCGCTGGATGTGCCAGCCAAGTGGATGGGAAGATTCACGCCGGAAAGCAATGACCGCATGTACATGATCTGGCATGATGGCAGTAACCCGCAGGTCTATCTCGGGCGAATCGGCAGCCATCTGCGCGAAAGCGTTTTCCACGATTTGGCCGTATGAAGAAAGCTCAACCCGAGCATTCTCGATACGGGAGAGAAACTCCCGGCGGGGCGCTGTATTGATTGTAACAAAAGAGAAGCCGCGATGGTAATCGTGGCCAAATTTGCGAGCGTATTGCATATTCCAAATCGCGCCGATCAATCGGCGCTCCTCGCTACAACTGCCGCCAGATTCCAACCGAAGTGCCGCCCACTAGCGCAGCAGCGCTCACCTCTGGCATCCCATGAGCCTGGCCGCCGGTGTAGCGAGGCGGGCCGATTCATCGGCCCGCGTCCAGCCCAGGTGCCGCCCACTAGCGCAGCCGCGCTCACCCCCGGCATCCCATGAGCCTGGCCGCCGGTGTAGCGAGGCGGGCCGATTCATCGGCCCGCTACCAGACCATAATCAGCGTGCCGCCGCTGGCGCGCTGGCACTCGTAGCAGCCCATATCGACCTTCGAGTGGAAGATTCGGGTGTAGCCGGCGAGGTCGAGATCTCCCGCCGCGTAGGTGTTTTCGCCGGCGTCGATGGCGGGCGAGGACATCTGGAGCGTTGCGTCGAAGAGAGGGTCGCATGCATCCGGCGCAGTGTTGCGGAAGAGCGGGTCGGCGAAAATCACGTTCGCGCCGAATGCAACATTCGTCGTGACCGTGTAGGATGTTTCATCGATGACGTTCGTCGTGAAGGCGTACGAGCCGTATTCGACATCGTGCAGCAGCGAATGGATGAAGGCCACAGATCCAAGCTTGGCTGTCTTCATTTCGCCCCCGTCGACGATGGAGTTCTGGACGATGGTGGTCGCTGGCGATATGTCTGTCGGGCCTCCCGCAAAACCGCCAGAGGTGCGGACAAACGTGCAGTTCGCCACCTTCGGGCTGCCGTTCATGTAGTGTCCCCAGATGATAGAGACCGTGTTGGTCATGTCCGCGAAGAGGCAGTTCGTGAACTCGGGGGCGTTCGCATGGCTCGTCGAGATGAGGGTGTTGCCCTTGCAGGAGAGGAAGCGGCAGCGGTCGGCCTTGAACCAGCAGCAGATTTCGCCGCCCTGCGCGAGGCCGGTCGGGAGATGGAAGACGCCGGAATAGTAGTAGATGGCGCCGTTGCCGTTGATGAGACCAGCAGCATTGATGTACATGCGGAGGTTGCTGAATGTGCAGTCGGAGAGGCGGACGTCGTTCTGTGTGCCGTTGGGTCGTACGGATGCGATGCAAGCGCGCTCGAAACGGCAGTCGGAGAAGAGGCAGCGGGTAGCGGTCAGCCAGCGGTCGTGCTTGCGGCTGAGCGACGCATTGAGGTCGGCGTCGTTCGCATCGAACGAGAATGCGCTGAAACGCGAGGCGAGGTTCGTCGCGACACAGTCCGCCATGTCGATGCGCGAGGCGCGGTAGATGTAGCCGATTCCGGCCTGGGTGTTGTCCGTGAGCGACTGGCGGAAGACGCAGTTCGTGAAGACGATCGAAGCATCCATCAAATCCACGATCGCACCGGTGGAGTTGCCGATTGTCACGCCGCTGACCACCGGGGAATCGTAGCTGGTGTCGCGCTTGAAGATGTTCACGACGCCGTTCGTGCCGTCGATGAAGACATCTTCCGGATTGCCCGTGGCACCCATGAAGGTGATACCCGCCGCATCGAGCGGGAAGGACGTGCCGCCAGCGTGCGCGCCGTCGGTATGCGTGCCGGGGAAGAGCTTCAGGGTATCGCCGGAAACCGCGTAGTGCAGAGCCCCGTCGATCGTGCGGAAGGGCAGGTCATCTGTACCGATCGCGGTGTCG
>JAZRXT010000047.1:0-11719 GCA_045600365.1 Kiritimatiellia bacterium
ATCGGCCGCCCCGTTTCGCGGTTCCACACGACGGTGGTCTCGCGCTGGTTGGTAATGCCGATCGCCGCCACGTCGTCCGCCGTGGCCCCCGCCCGCGCGATCGCCTCGCGGGCGACGGCGAGCTGGGTGTCGAGGATTTCGCAGGCGTCGTGCTCGACCCAACCCGGTTTCGGGTAGATCTGGCGGAACTCCTGCTGGGCGACGGACACGATGCGTCCACCGCGGTCGAACAGAATCGCGCGGTTGGACGTCGTCCCGGCGTCCAACGCCATCACGTATTGCTTCATCTTCTGGCCCCCTGGCAATTACGAGGAATCACGCCTTCGCGCACTTCCGACGGATTTCCGCAAGGGCATCCGGCGTCGAGAACGGCTTGCGCTCGTGGCACGAATAGAACTTCTTCATGTCCTCGGGCTTCACGAACACGCGCTTTTCGGGATCCCACTTGATCTCGTAGCCGACGTTGTTCATCGCGTGGAAGCCGAGCAGGCACGAAATCGTGGAGCAGCTCGCCTCTTCGACGGTGATGTTCGTGTCGCGGCGTTCGTGCATCGCGAGGAACCACTGGCGGTGGTGCCCCAGCTGGTCGCGCTTCACCTGCTTTTCCGGCTCGCCGGTGATGAGCGCCTTCTTGTTGGATTCCAGACTGTACCAGATGTCCGACTTCGCCTTGCGGCAGGTGTCGATGCGCTTGTTCTCGGCGATGCGCATGGCACTACGCGACACGAAGATCCAGTCACCGTTCTCGCCGATGAACCGCGTGCCGCACGGGAAACCCGAATAGCGCGGCGTGCCCACGATCATCTCCACGCCATTCGCGTACTTGTACTCGATGATGGCGTTGTCGTGTACGTTGAAGAGGCGGCCATGCAGGAACTCCGCATGCAGGCCCTTCACCGAGATGGGACCGGGATTGCCCATGCCCCACTGCGCGATGTCGATGTGGTGCGAACCCCAGCCGGAGATGTTGCCGGTGCAGTAGTCCTGGATCTGGAGCCAGCCGTTGTTCATGTAGCGTCCGTGGCGGCCGGCGAACGGCAGCGAACCGTTCGGCTCGGGGATGCGCCAGTGCGTGCGCAGCTGCGAGTACGGCACATCGGCGCGGGCCGGACCCAGCCACAGGTCGAAGTCGAAATCCTTGGGGTCGGGCGTGCGTTCGCGCACGGGGAACGGGTCCTCGAACTTCGGCACGTTGTCGGTGATGCCCACCTCGATGCGCACGATCTTGCCGAGCCGGCCGCTCTGCACGTACTCGACGCCCCTGCGGAAGCTGGGGGTGATGTCGCGGTCGCTGCGCTGCTGCGTGCCGATGTGGAACACGCGCTTCATCTTGCGCACCGCCTCGACGATCGCCTGGCTTTCCTCGGGCGAGAACGCCATCGGCTTCTGCACATAGACGTCCTTGCCCTTCAAGCAGGCCTCCACCACCTGGCGCGCATGCCAGTGGTCCTGCGTGCACACCATCACGCCGTCAATGCCCGGGTCGTCAAGCACCTTGCGGTAGTCCTGCTCGAGCTTGATGTCGCCCGGATCGATCTTGTAGTGCGCGTAACGCTGACGGGCGGAGTTGCAGAAGACCGGCAACCGCTGCGAATCGATGTCGCAGAGCGTGTGGAGCCGCGCGAGGTCGTGGTTGTTCACCAGACCCTGCAAGTCCATCGTGTAGGCCACGCGGCCGCAGCCGATGATGGCGATCTGCACCTTCTTGCTCGGCGCGTCCGCGCCCAGCACCTTGGCGGGAATGATCGTGGGCGCGAGGCCGGCGGCGAGCACGCCCTGGAGGAATCCTCTACGATTGGTGTTCATGGCAAATCCTTTTTACTTCGCGGCCGACCACAACGCGGCCTGGTACAGATGTTCGAGGAACTCGGGCTTCGCGAAATCGCCGGGGTTGTGTCCGAGCGCCGAATAATAGACCTTGCCCTGACCATAGGACTTCGTCCATTCCATCACGTGCACGCCGTTGTCCGACGAAACGCCGCGCTTCTTGAGCCAATCCTGCATGGCCTGCGGCATCTTGTCGGCGCAGAAGGTCAGCACCGGCTTGACGGCGCCGGGCACGAGCTGGTTCACGTAGATTTCCTCGTCGGCCCACACATAGTCGGCCGGCAGACACGCGATTGCGGGGTGCGTGCGGTCGGCACAGCCGGCGAACGGAATCGGGAAGTGCTTCGGATAGTGGAACAGGAACGTGCCACCCAAGAAGTCACGCCAGTCGTCGCGGCCGATGTCGTTGTTGCTCGCGGAATGGAGCACCAGCGAACCACCGCCCTTCTTCGCCCAGGCGTAGAAGGCGTTGCGCTGGAGGTCGTTCTCGAACTGCTCCTCGTTCGCACAGGCGAAGACCGTGATCGGGCAACGCTTGAACGCGTCGGTGAGGAACACGTCCGGGTCGTCGGTCACCTTGACCTTGCGGCCCTTCGCCGCGAAGTAGGCGGCCATGTGGCCCGCGCCGACTTCGGTCGACATGTGGTGGAACGATCCCTTCGGCGTCACCTCGCCCGTCTTTGGATTGCGGTGCCATTTCCAACGGGTGTAGAGGAGCACGTCGAACGACTCCGACGTGGGCCGCGGCATCAGGTCGACGAGGTTGAGCAGCATCTTGCGGCAACCCGGGTCCTTCAAGTTGGTGAGGCACGGACCGAAGAACGTGATCGCGCCCTTCCCGATCTGGTACTGCGCGACCGACGTCGCGATCTGGCAGTTGTCGGCGTCGGCAACGCCCATCAGGCAGGTGGCGCCCGAGAGATACATGCCGTGGCGGGCCGTGCCCACAAACGAAAACGCCCCGTCAAGCCGACCTTCGGGGAAGCCGCGGAAGAGCCGCGGACAATTGCCGAAGAGGACGCCATTGCGGTTCGGACCGGGCGCGGTCAGCACGCCTTGATAGGTGAAGTACCCCATGTTCGCCAAGGCCTCGCACCACTTGTCGGTGTTGAGGAGCGTGACCACATGGACGCCTGCGGCCGCGGCCGACAAGAACATCTCGCGATCGCCCTTGCAGAGGCCGGGCGCCATAGTGGAGAAGATGACGTCGGGCAATTCGCCGCGCGCCATCGCGTCAGGATCGAGTTCGTCGGCGTCGAGGCCCATCTGCTTGAAAAGCGCGAGGTGCTCCAGCGCCCCCCACACGCGCACCTTGCGCGCCTTCTGTTCAGCGCTCGGCGTGGCGTCGATCGGCTGCGTCTTCGCCGGCGAGGCGACGAGACGGCAGAAGTCGGCATAGGTCTCGAGGCCCGCGACCTGGTGCGAACGCAGATAGTTTTCGACCACGTTCGCAAACGAACGCGGCACGTCCGGCGCCGCCGCAACGGACAAGATCGCGCCGAGCATGGAAACCAGCAACAATTTTTTCATGACAATTCCTTCTTTACGCATTCCAACGGTCTTCGACGAACTTCGCGCTCTTGCGGAGCATCTCGGCGCTGCCGCCGATTTCAAGCGTCGAATACTTGATGTTCTTGTTGTCCTTCAGCACGTCGATAACGCCCGCGACGTCGATGCAGCCCGTGCCGAGTTCGATCGTGGAGAAGCCGCAGCCGAAAATCGTGCCGCGCTTCGGGAGCCATTCCGGCCCCAGATCCTTCCAGTGGATGTGGTAGATCTTGTCGTGGTACTTCTTCGCGAGATCCACCGGGTTGGTGCCGCCGAGCCAGCTGTTGCCGGTGTCGAGGTTCACGCCGAGCGAATCCGGATTGCCAAGACGATCCATGATGTCGGCGATGCCGTCGATGGTGTCGGTGAGCGGACCATGCTGTTCGAGGCAGAGCTTGATGCCGTAGTCCGCCGCCATCTTGCACGGATTGTACAGTTTCTCGGCCGCGATGAACACCTTCTCCTTGTAGGTGAGCGACTTCGCCCACTCGCTCTTCGCGAAGGTTTCGGTGGTGATCACATACTCGATGCCCGCGCCGGCCGCGAACTTGATCGCCTTCATGATTTCGGCTGTCGCGTAGTTGGCCGGCGAGCTCGGCTCCAGCAGCAGCGCATGGGCGCTGAGCGTCATGATCTTGATGCCGTTGCGCTCGAAGGTGCGGCGGATTTCGAACGGATTGTCGTCCAAGCTCACCGAGGCGGAAAGGCTCGCGCTCGCGAACATGCTGCCGCCCGAATGGGTATCGGTGATGTCCGCATGGGTGAAACCGTATTCGTGCGCGAGGCGCAGATTGTTCTCAAGCGAGGTATAGGGCTCGAGACAGAGGAAAACTCCGACGTTCATTAATTGGCTCCTTTACTTTTCAACGGAAACGGTGTAGTGGTAGCTGCGCTGCTCGCCCTTGGCCATCGTGAGCGTGGTGTTGAAGCACTCGGGGAAGGCCACGAAGTGGAAGCCGTTCGGCGCAAAGGTCTGCGGCAGATGCAGCAGGTAGTTGGCGGTGGGCTTGTCGGCCTTGAAGCGAAGGCGCGTGGTGGCGCCGGTCTTCTTCGACTTCGCCGTCACGTCGATCGTGTCCGCCACGTCGCCGTAGCAGCGGGCGTCGAGCGAGCCGAGCGTATTCTTGTAGGCGAAGGTGAAGGCGTCGTTGCGGGCGAGGCGCGCGGAAAGACCGCAGTAGCCATTGCCGTTGGAGGTGCCCTTCTCCTTGTCCCACTTGGGTTTCGAGGCGGTGAAGTCGAGCTTCTCGCAGGCGGTGAAGTTGGCGGTCCAGTCAAAGGCGTAGTTGCCGTTTGCGGCTTTCGTCACCTTCACCGTGCGGTCTTCGCGCAGCAGCACGCGGCCGTCGAGCTCGTAGACGAGTTCGCTCGTGAGCACCGCATTGCCCTGGCCGTCGCCCGTTTCCCGATGCGCGACCACGCGGGTGCGTCCCTTCCGGGGTTCCCAGAAGTTTTCACCGTTGATGAACTTCCACGAGAAGAAGAACCCGAGGTGCCAGATGTGGTCGACGGGACGCGCCTGGGTGAGATATTCGAACTGCTCGCCGGGCACGTTGAGCTCGAAGTACGGCTTGCCTTCCCGCGGCGTCGGATGGTAGACGCACGGGAGGTTGAGCGGAGTCGCCGGCTTCTCGCGCAGGTTGATCAGATTCAGCAGGAGGCGCGTGCACACGGGCTCGTTGGGGGTTTCGTAAAGACGCGGGCCGAAGAGCGTGAACGCGCCGCGGCCGATCGCATACTGCGCCACCGCCGTCGCCACGCGGCCCTGGTTGACGTCCACCACGCCCATCAGGCAGCGGTCGCCCGTCAGATACATGCCGTGCATCCACTTCTTGTCGGTAATCGGCGCGAAGAACGCATCGAGCCGCGTCCCTTCCGGGAAACCCGCGAAGAGCTTGGGGCAGCGCACAAAGGTCGCGCCGCACGTCGAAGCGGGTCCGATCGTGAGCACGTCGTCGTACTTGAAGCCCAGACGCTTCGCGATTGCCGCGCTCCAGCGGTCGGTGCTGCAAAGCGCCACGAAATGCACGCCCTCCGCCGCCGCTCGGTACATCACCTCCACGTCGTTCTGGTAGTAGCCCGGGCCCTGCGTCATGAAGACCACGTCGGGGATGTCGCCCTTCGCCACCGCATCGGCGTCGAATTCGGCGACATCGAGCCCCCACGACTTGAAGGTCTCGAGCAGCATCGTGCCCCACACGCGCACCTTCTTCGCCTTCAAGGCCGGCGTCACCGTGGCATCCAGCGCGGTTGCGGGCGCGCAGGGTTCAACCGTCGTCTTCACAAGGGCGGCGAAATCCGCGATCCCCGCGCATTTGTGCCCCGCGATCCAGCGCGTGGCCTGGTCGGCGAACGAACCCTCGGGCAGCGCCAGCGCAGACGCCGCCGCGGCGAACACGGAAAGAATCATCAATTTTTTCATTTTCGATCAGGCCTTCTTCGTAGGATATTTCTTGCGGATTTCAGCGAGCATCGCCGGCACCGAGTAGGGCGCGCGCTCGTGGCAGCACGTGAATTTCGCGGCATCGGCCGGATTGACGAACTGACGCGTGGTGGGATTCCACTTGATCTCGTAGCCGCAGTTGTTCATCGCGTGGAAGCCGAGGATGCAGGAGATCGTCGAAACGTTGGCCTCCTCCACCGAGATGTGCGTGTCGTGGCCTTCGCGGATGCCGAGGAACCACGGACGGTGGTGGTTGAGCAGGTTGTGCTTCACCTTCTTTTCGGGCGTGCCGGTGATGAGTTCCTTCTTGTTCGCTTCGGTGGCGCGCCAGAAATCGGCCTTCGGCTTGTAGGCGGTGTCGACGCGCTTGCCTTCCGGAATCGCGGTCGCGCCGCGGCAGGTGGAAATCCAGTCGCCGTTTTCGCCGATGAACTTCACGCCGCAGCGGTAGCCGGTGAGGCGGGGCGTGCCGAGCTTGAGCTCGACGCCGTTCGAATACTTGTAGGTGATGAGGCAGTCGTCATGCACGTTGAAGAGACGGCCCTTGAGGAAGGTCACCTTCTCGCACTTCACCGAGACCGGTCCGAGATTGTCCATGCCCCACTGGGCGATGTCCATGTGGTGCGAGCCCCAGCCCGAGACGTTGCCCGTGCAGTAGTCCTGGATCTGCAGCCAGCCCACGTTCTGGCCCGGCACATTGGCGTAGGGGCGGCCATTCGCGTCGCACGGACGCCAATGCGTGCGCAGCTGCGAATACTTGACGTCGTCGCGGGCCGGTCCGAGCCACAGGTCGAAGTCGAAGTCCTTCTTGTCGGGCAGCGGTTCGATCGAGGGCACATTCCATTCCTTCGCGGGGCTGTTGTCGATGATGCCCACTTCGATCTGCGTGAGCTTGCCGAGGCGGCCGCTCTGCACGTACTCGACGCCCTTCACGAAGTCGCCGCAGCCGCGGTCGGTGCGCTGCTGGGTGCCGATGTGGAAGATGCGGCCCGTGCGGCGCACGGCCTCGACGATCGCCTCGCTCTCCTCCACCGAAAGCGCCATCGGCTTCTGCACATACACGTGCTTGCCCTTGTAGCAGGCCTCCACCACCATGCGCGCATGCCAGTGGTCCTGGGTGCAGATCATCACGCCGTCGATGCTCGGATCGTCCAGCACCTTGCGGTAGTCCTGCTCCAGCTTCACATGGTCGAGCTTCTTGCCGAACTGGCGCTCGGCCACGCCCTTCGCCGCCGCAAGCCGCACCGTGTCGCAGTCGCAGAGCGTCGTGAGCATCGCCAGGTCCTGGTTCCGCGCGATTCCGTTGATGTCCATGCCGCGCGCGATGCGCCCGAGGCCGATCACGCCGATCTGGAGTTTGTTGCTAGGTGCCGCCTGGCCGAACACCGTCGGCGGCACAATCATCGGCGCCGCACCGGCGGCGATGACGCCCTTGAGGAAACCTCTTCTTGCAATTTGAGTTTTCATTTGTTTTCCTTTGTTGTCAGTTTGAAATTCAGCGCACGAAAATCATCGTGCCCGTCATGTCGATCCAAAGTCCGTTCGGTTCAATCAGGAACTTCAGCGGCCGCGCCGTGCCGCTAGAGACGAACTCTACGCCTTCATCCGCCGGCGGCTGCGTCCAGGCGATGAGCTGCTTACGCCCGAAATACACCTTGCGCCCGGGCGGCACCACCTGCACGAGCCCCGCATACTTCATCGAAGCCGGCTGCACGAACGGCACCGTGTTTTCCGAAAGATCCAGCGTCGCCCCGGCCGCCATCGTCACCGCGCTCGTGGAACCCGCCGTCTCGGCGACGCTCAACGTACCCGCGAGCGACTCCGTGACCGTGAGCACGTTTCCTCCCGTCACCGCGACCGTGCCCGACCCCGTCAGACGATCGATCGTGCTCGCAATCTGAACCTCCAGCGTGGCGCCGGGCTTGATCTCCATCTCGACGCCCGTGGACTTGAAGCCCGTTTTGAACAGCGCCATCTTGCCCTCGGCGACTTCGATCGTGCCCGGACCCCAAACCGTCGCATTGGCCACCCAGCAAATGGCGGAGCCGCGCTTCACGAGCCGCCCGCCATTGAGATCGATCCAATAGGGCACGTAGCCCGAGCCGATGAAGCCCATCTCGAATTCGTCCCCCGCATAGATCGTCGCACCTGGCGTCAAGGCGAGGCTGTTCGCCAGGACCGAACGGTCGGACCCGACCTGCAGGCGCGAATTGGCGAATGCGGTTCCGTCCGCCATTGTCGCAAAGGGTGTGTTCTGCAACGCGCTGTTGCCGAATCCATTGGCGTCGTAGACGACCCCGTTCGTCAAACGAAGCTCATTCGGCCAAACGGAATATGAATCCATTTCCAGGATACGGCCCGCCGCGCCGGCCGCTGCGCCCGGGCAGCCATTGATGGTGAGCCGCGCCACCGGCGGCAAATCCCGCAGATAGAGCGATTTCGCGGGCGTGGCGAAATTCACCGTCAGCAGATCGTCGGCGGCGAAACCGTTCGCCGGCGGCTGCGGCGTCCATTCCAACTCCGAGAACGGCATGTCCCGCGTCACCGTTGCCGTATAGGATGCGTGCACAGCAGGATCGCCCGCCAGCCACTGATGGAGTTCGAGCAGTTCCGTCGCCGCCACCGCGCGCCGATAGAAGCGCACGTCTTCGATGCGGATGCCGGAGCCCCGTTTCAGGCTTTCCGAATCCCCTCCGCAGGCGGCCAGCCATTGCCAGTTGTTGTTCGAGGTGACATAGCCGGGGTGCGGCAACGATCCCTTGAACACGCCGTCGACATAGAGATCGGCGACCTTCGAGGAGGCGTGCAACACCACCGCATAGTCATGGAAACCGCTTGTGGCGTCGGTCATCGGTACCTCGAGCCGCGACCCCTCGATGGGCTGCAGATTGGTGGCGGTGACGAGCGAAACCCCGTTCGTGCCGTTGGAGAGGAGGAGCAACCCGATCTTGGTGTCGTTGCAAGCACCCAGACTCCAAACCACACCGTTTTCCAGATTGACCGTCTGGGCGCGCACATGGTAGGTCCAGTCGCCATTCCCATACGCGAGGGTTCCATAGGGGGCGCCTACCGCCAACGCGCCGCCCCTGGGGCTCGCCACCATCCCGGCTCCGGCGGACGACGTCAACCCCAGCAGATCGTCGCCAAGTCCAAAGAGGTTCGCTCCGGCAGTACGCATAAACGCATCTGGCAAAAAATCGCAACAATAGGCCGGCACTTCCGCCAAGATGGAGTTGGCCGTCGGCTCCGGACGCAAAAACTGGGTGGGAGCCATCTGCGTGGGCACTTCCGCGCGCACCCGGTCGGCACTCTGCACGCCGTTGTACATGCGCACCTCGTCGGCGCAACCATACAACGACATATCGGTGAAATTGGCGTTGCCGCCAATCGTAAACCCGTAACCGTCGGTGCGGGCCGCTACGGGCGTGACGCCGCCGCTGTTGATCAACCGCCCGTTCCAATACATTTTCGCCGTACCGCCGTCGTAGGTCACCAGCACATGAACCCATCGCATGGTGAAGTCATCGGTATTCACGGTGAGGTTGTTCTTCGAGCCGGTCATGCCCAGGCTCTTGGTGCCGTTGTTGTGCCACACCTCCCAGCCCACGCCCTCTTGATTGGCTTTCTGCGCAGAGAACAAGCGCGAGTAGCCGTTGGCCTTGTCAGCGTAGAACCAGCCGGAAATCGTGAACCGCGCAGGGTCGGTGATGTAATCATAATACGGAGGCACCTGGAGCCCGTTCAATTTTCCGACTTCGTTCTGGATCTGCGTGCATTGCCCGACTAGATATAAGTTGCCGCTCCAACGGGAAGTCAGCTCGTTGAGTTTGGCGGTATTGGCGGAATTCGGCACGGCGTCGAGTCCGTGGCCGGTGGCGTCTGGTTCGTTCTTGACGGGCTTGCCGGTGGCGGTGCCCATGTGCCACACGCCCACGTAATCCTGCCAGACGTTCGTGGCCGCCGGCCGGTTCGTCGGCGGCGTGCCGCCCCAGTGGACGGTGATCTTGGTCGAACGGGTGACCGTGGGTACCTTCACCCAGAAGTCCGAATGTACGTGGTCCTTCCAGGCCCCCAACTCGGCGGCGAGGGGATTGCCTTCGGCATCGGCAAACCAGATGTCGCTGCCATCCTCCGCCGCATCGTCGAAGCTGAAGCCCGGCACGCCCTCGGGGAAAGCCACTCGCACCGGCAGGTTCACCAACGTCTCCGTGCCCGTATAACCCGACGTGTAGAGATCCACATGATGGTCAGCACCCGCGCCCTTGATGAAGCCCACAGGGTTGTGCGAGGTGTCGTACTCGGCCTTGACGCGATCGGCCGAGAGGATGCCGTTGTAGAGGCGCACTTCATCGTAGTAGCCACACCAGGCGGAATCGTTGTAGTTGGGCGTGGCGCCGATCACGAACCCCACGCCGTCCGTACGCGGCTTGATCGCCGTGGTCGCAATCGTGCCGCGCAGCACGCCATTCGCGTAGACCTGGATCGTCGTACCGTTGAAAACATACTGGATGTGCATCCATTTGGTGCGCATCTCGGGAACGGCGACGAGCGTCTGGTGCCCGGCAGAGCCGCAGGCGCTGATCTGATTCTCCACCCCGTTACCCGTGTACGCCTCCCAGCCCACGCCTTCGCCGTTGTTGTTCTTGGCCGAGAAAAACCGCTGCCAATGGCCGGAGGTGTAGCGCCCCATGCGGAACCAGCCGCCGATGGTCATCACCTGGACGTCGGTCATCTTGTCCCAATAGGCCGGCACCTCCAAGGCATTGCGCGTCACCTGTTTCTGCTGGTTGAGAATACAGGTGCCGATCTTGCCGAACGGCATGGGGCCGAGCTGTTCGTTCCGGTCGCCGGTGAGCGGATGCTTGGCCGGCGTCGCGTCTAGCCCGTTGCCGGAAGCGTCGGGCTCGAGCGTACCCGTGGCGCTGCTGCCTGCGTTCATGTGCCACACGCCCGTGTAGCCGGCCCAGGTGGCGGTGGCGGCGGGCTTTTCGGACGGCGCGGCCGCGCCCCAATGGAGGGTGATCTTCGTCGCGGCGGTGAGCGTCGGCACCTTCACCCACACATAGGATTTCCCTTCGGCGTTCCAGCAGTCGATGTCATGCGCGAGCACCGTTCCGTTCGCATCGGTGAACCACATCTGCCCGCCCTGTTCGCCGGCCTCGGCGTAGGAGAAACCCTCCACGGCATCAGGGAGCTTGATCAAAGCCGGGAAGTCGGTCAGCGTTTCGCTGCCCGTATAGCCGGCAAAACCGATTTCCGCCGTGCGGACCTCGGCGCGGGAAGCCAAAGCCATGACAAGCATTGTTCCCATCAACACCTTTTTCATCGCATTCTCCTCTCGTGCATGTAAAACTCTTAGAAACCGTCGATAAGATTATACCACAAGGAGCGAAAATTGCCGCAAAGAAAATATTATGAAAAAAGAAAGTTTGAATTAAGAAAAACGAAACGACCGATGGACCGCCTCTTGATTTAAAGTATTCGATTTTGCGTGTACGTGCATTTTTCGGTGGTTCGTTTTGAGGTTCGATATTATGTCATACATCCTCATATGCGGCAAGAGACTCTGTGCCCCCAGGGTTGACCAATTTGAAAACGGGAACATTCCCCTGAAAGTCGTTGCGCCTCAACGGGCGAAACACCTCTTCCTCCCGTGTGCTAGTGTGTAAGTGTGAAAGCGAACAATGCAGACAACCGTTCAGATTCCGGCAACCCGGCGTTCAAAAGTGCAAGAGCAAAATCAACTTTGTTGCTAACTCCCCGATAGGTCAAAAACATGTTTTTGTACAACAATGTTTCCTGAACCGATGTGTGCCCCGCGACACTTGAGAAACGCCACGCATTAGTCATACTGTTGATGGTCTCCACTTTGGTATTCCTTAAAATCGCGGCAAAAGACAT
>JAZRXT010000048.1:0-9974 GCA_045600365.1 Kiritimatiellia bacterium
TCGTCCTCGCTGAAGTCCAGCGCATGTTCGGCGCGTGAGGAAAGTTCCAGCGCCTCGTCGTACATTGCCGAAAACGGCCCCGAAAGACGCCCGGAAAGACGAGCCAGCGCGTCATCGGCCGCCCGCTCGTCCCGGGCGTCGACGAGATCGATCACCGCCTCGGCCTCCGAAAGGTCGAGCCGTCCGCTGAGAAACGCACGACGGGTGAACTCGCCACGGCCGGCCAGGCGAGCACCAGCGGCAAGGCATGCTTCGAGTACGCGTCTGGACGCCACCGCGCCGCCATGACCCTGAAGCTCGACGGTGTCTTCGCCAGTGTAGCTTCTCGGGCCAGCCGAGACCAGCACCAGACCCGAATCTATCTGACGGACCGAACCCGGTGCGTGAAATCCTGAGAAGAAGAAACGCCCCGCAAGCGATGCATCGATCCTGCGCGCACACACGGCAGAGGCGACGCCAAAGGCGTTCGGACCGCTCACGCGCACTATGGCCACCGCGCCACGGCCCGGGGCGGTGGCTATCGCGGCGATGGTGGATGGTTCTTCCAGCAGCATTCGGAATGGACGACTCAGCCCGGCAGACGCAGACCGCCATCCACGTCGATCGTGGCGCCGGTGATGTACCGCCCGGCATCGGAGGCGAGCAGCAGCGCCGCCCCGGCGGCGTCCTCGGGGACCGCGTAGTCATGCATGGGGATTGCCCCCGTTACCTTGCTGGCATATACGGGATTGCCCAAAGCGGCGGCATTGCGATCGGTGGCGAACACTCCCGGACGCAGATTGTTGACGGTGATGCCCTCGGCGGCGACCTGCCGCGCCACATTGCGCACAAGGTTCTCCTGGGCGCTTTTCGACGCGGCGTAGACCGGCATCTCCGGATGAGGACGCGGCTCCTGCACGCTGCCAACCGTGATCAGGCGCCCCCATCCACGCGCCTTCATCGCGGGATAGAACATCTGGAACAGGCGCAGAGTGGCAAAGAAGTTAACCTCCATCTGCATGCGCGCCTCGTCCAGATCGAGCTCGTACCACTTGCGGTTGGACTGCGTGGAGGCGTTGCACACCAGGATGTCGGGCGCGTCAACGCCATGCCCGGCCAGAACGCCGGCAATACCCTCTACCTCGGCTGGTCTGGAAAGGTCTGCCGCCACCGCAAAGCACCCAGGCTCGAACGCGCGCACCGAAGCCAGGGACTCGTCGAGGGGGCTGGACGGCTTGGAACCATGCACAATCACGCGAGCACCGAATTCGGCAAACGCAATCGCGATTGCTCGGCCGATGCCACGGGCGCTGCCCGTGACCAGAGCGGTCCGTCCGGCAAGATCAAATCGTTCCCTGAGCATATCCTTCTCCCAGTAAAGCCGTCAGTCGAGGTGGAACACCGGATGCAAGTTGAAGCAGACCGGCGAATTGTCGGGATTGACGTCCATGATGTCGGCCATGTAGTCCCACCACTTGCGGCAGATCGCGGTATCGGCGGAAGCGTTCCACCTTGTCTCGTCCTCGATCTCGATGTAGCCATAGAGGACCAGTGACTCGGGGTCGAGGAAGATGGAATAGTTGCGTCCACCATACTCGTGTATCATGTCCTTCATCTCCGGCCACAGCAGATTGTGACGGCGTTCGTACTCCATCTCCTGACCGGGATGGAGCTTCATCTTGAAACCCTTGCGTATCATGGTGTTTGGGGAAGTTTGGAGGTTGTGGGGTTAAGAAATAGGAAGGCGCTATTGGCGGGGGCCATGGCCACCGCGTCCGCCATGCGGACCTCCGCGGCCGTGCGGGCCAAAACCGTGGTCACCGGAAGTGGCCTCGTAGATCGACTTGATGGCATCGACCACCTCGACCGCGTCCTTGCCGGTGTAGCCCAGGTCGTTTGCGGTCTGCGTCAGCAGAGTGTCGCGCTCCTCGCGCTGAAGATCGTGCAGTTCATGCCCGATCGAACGCATCCCCGCGAAACTGGCGGCTCGCTGCTCCTCGGTTGAGTTGATGAAGTTCTCGGGGCGCATCGTCTCCATCAGCTCCTCGCGGCGGGCCATCAGCTCCTGCAGGCGGTTGTGCGTCTGGAGCTGCTTCTTGGTCATGCGGGAGGTGTCGGCGGTGGAGAGCAGCTCCATCCTGTCGGCCGCGCGCGCCTTGCGCCTTTCGTGCATGCGCTCAAAGCGGGCCATCATGTTCGTCACGTTGGAATACTCCTCCGGATTCTCCGTGCGCATCTTCTCCAGTTCCTCGGGCGATGGCGGACGCGGCCAGCGGCGCTGCCCCCATGCCGGCGGACGATTGGTGGTGGCGATGGAAACCGCGTCCTCTGCCGACTTCCTCGCATCCTCCGCAGCGGCGAGCTTCTTCTCGAGATCCTGAATGCGGGAGCGTAGGCGCTCAAGCGCCGCCTCGTCATTGGACTTCACCTTGTGGGCGCTCTTGGGGTGGCGCGCGACCGGGGCTTCCGCCTTGGGCACGGCCGGCGCCGGGCGTATGCACCATCCAAGCAGTGCACCAAGCGCCAAAGTCACTACTGGGACAACTAACTTCTTCGCGATCATGGCTGTTGACCTATCTTACTTGGCGGTTTTCAATCCTTCGGCAAACTTTCTCACGTGGGCATGCCAGGACGCCGCGTCGCGGAATCGCCCGGCCCCGCTCCAGCAGGCACCAGCATAGTAGGTGAAGCTCTTGTCTGCCTGGAGAAGATGTATGCAGTCCATCTCGTCGATGGCGACGAACGCCGCGTCGGGAAGGATGATCGCAGTTCCAATGGACCCCTTCTCGCCGTCGACGCCCTCGGGCTCCCAGTTGGCGACGAAACCCGGCTCGGTGCTGATCGCGAGCACGCCGTTGTGCTGACGGGCCCTGGAGATGTCGAGGCCGGGGCCGATCATGCGCAGCGCCTCCGGCGCACCTGGATTCGGGCGTACCTCGAACTTCACGAAATGGCAACCGCGGGAAATGGCGCCATTGATCGTGTAGGTCTCGTACTCGAGCTCGAAGACGGCCTCCTCCGGCTTTTCGGAAATGACGCGGCTCTTCTTCCAGTTCTTCTCGTACGACCAGCCACCGTCACCGAACATGCCCACACCGCCGCAGCCGCGGCCGGCGGCGACCTTGTAGTTGTCCATACCCTCGCCGTGGTCCTTGTGGTAGGAGAGTTCGCTGCCCATGTGCAACCACTTCTCAAGCACCGGATAGGGCACGCACTTGTTGAAGACGTCGAATCCGCTCGAGACGAGCTTCTGGCCCTTGGGAGCCGGTTCCATGATGATGGGGCCATAGGCACGCATCGCCAGGCAGTCGTTCTCCCAGCAGAAGTCGTCCATGCGATACGGCGCATAGAACGCGCGGCAGCAGGGCGCGGTCTCCTTCGCCGCCTCGGCGCGGAGCGCCTTGAAGCGAAGCAGCGCCTCGAGGAAGTAGTAGTCGGCATAATTGAGCGGCACGTCAATCTCGCCGCCGCCGGGCTTGTGCCCGACGCAGTGCTTGATGAGGAAGTCGCCATTCTCGCCGGGGGCGGCGAAATACGCGGGCGAGGCGAGCGAGGCAAGCATCTTCACCGCACCGGCACGGAACTTGGCAGCACGCGACGGCGGCGCATAGCGCGAGAGCTCGAGCAGGGCGCTCGCAGTCACGGCGGCGGCGGAGGCGTCACGCTCCTCGTTCGGGATGCCGGCAGCGTTGAAGTCCCAGTACACGATTCCGTCGGCAGGCACCTTCGGTTCTTCGAGCCAGTAGTCGGCCGCGCTCATTGCGCGCTCGAGGTAGCGTCCGACGCGCGTCTCGCGATACATCATGGTGGAACCGTAGATGGCCCAGGCCTGGCCGCGCGCCCAGGTGCCCTCGACAGTGGCGCCCTGGCCGGCGTAGATGCCGTGGATCTTGCCGTTGTCTCGATTGTAGCCGATCACGTGGTAGGCGCTGCCATCGGGACGGAAATGATGGGCGTCGGTGGAGTCGGCCTGGCTGCGAGAGATCAGATCGCTCTTCGCGTCACCGCCGTTCTTCGCGTCCCACTCGAGCAGTTCGAGGTTCATCATGTTGTCGATGATGACCACATACTGTGGATCGAACAGGCCCTTCTTCTTCGGGTTCGAGTTCCAGCTGCAGATGAGGCCGAGCCCGTCGTCGTAGCGCGTGCGCAAGGCGGCGGCGGTGTCGTGCAGGAATTCGGCATAGCGCCTGTCGCCGGTGAGGCGCAGCGCGTTGCCGGCCGAGCAGTAGGTACGGAAGCCAACGTCGTGGTTGCTGGCATCGTGGCGAAGCGGTTCGATGAGCCGCTCGGTGAAGGCGGTCGCCTGTTCCTTGAAGTACGGGTCCTTCGTGTACTCGTAGAGGTACCAGAGCGTTCCGGGGAAGAAGCCGCTGCACCAGTCCTTCGGCGGAATCGTCACCAGCTTGCCGTTCTGGAAGCGCTTGGGCATGTGGTCGGCGGGGAATGCCTCCATCGCCTTCACCAACGCCTTGCAGTGATTGGCGCTGGCGGCGAAGATCGCCGGCAGCGACTTCTCCAGCGCGAGTTCGTCCTCGGCCGCCCCGGCGAGGATGGTGACGGATGCCGACACCGCGGCGACCGACAACAACAGCTTATCCATTGGCATTCTCCCTTCAAGTTCAAATGGCCGGACCCGCGACCCAAGTCACGAATCCGGCCATCAGTCATTCAACGTCGCCTATGCAACGTCTATGCCGAACGGCATTTCACTTCGTGACCTTGCGCCCCTTGACGCCGGCGGCGGTGGCGGCATTCGCCTTCGCCTTCTCGTGCGGACGCAGAGCGCGGACCGCATCGCCGGCGCGCCACATCTCGCTGTCATGCATCGCCTGAAGCTTGGCGGCCATGAACTCCTTGTAGTCGGGACGACCGGTGTCGCGAATGACCTCCTTGGCCTCCTGCATCTTCTTCGTGGAAGCGTAGAGCTTCTTGAAGACGGGCTCGGTGGCCTTGCGGAAGGCGTCGCGCCACTTCAACGCACCATGCTGGGCCGTCTGCGAGCAGTTGGAGTACATCCAGTCCATGCCGTTCTCGTCCACGAGGCGGATGAGCGACTGGGTGAGTTCCTCGCAGGTCTCGTTGAAGGCCTCGCTCGGGCTGTGGCCATTCTTGCGCAGAGTGTAGTACTGGGCCTCCATCACGCCGCACAGCGCGCCCATGAGGATGCCGCGCTCGCCGACGAGGTCGGAGGTGACCTCACGCTCGAAGGTGGTGGGGAAGAGATAGCCGGAACCGACCGCGATGCCGATCGCGAGCGTGAGCTCGCCCGCCAGACCGGTGGCGTTCTGGGCCACGGCGAAGGACGAGTTGATGCCCGCGCCATTGAGGAAGTTGCGGCGCACGTTCGTGCCCGAACCCTTCGGGGCGACCATGATCACATCCACGTCGGGACCAGGCTTGACGCCGGTGAGCTTGTTGTAGACGTACGCGAAGCCGTGGGAGAGATAGAGCGCCTTGCCGGGCGTAACGAACTTCTCGATCTTCTTCCAGACTTCCTTGACGCTGCCGTCGGAGACGAGAAGCATGATGATGTCGCCCTTCTCGGCCGCCTCCTCTATCGAGAAGAGCGTCTTGCCAGGGCCCCAGCCATCGGCGAGAGCGCGGCCCCAGCTGGAGTTCTTGCCCTTACCCTTGCGCTGGCCGACGATAACGTTGATGCCGTTGTCGCGCATGTTGAGCGCCTGGGCGGGGCCCTGAATGCCATAGCCGAGCACCGCCACCGTCTTGCCCTTGAGGACCTTCTGGGCCTTCTTGAGCGGGAATTCCTTGCGCGTTACGATCTTCTCGATCACGCCGCCGAAGTTGATATCCATCTCTTTTTTTACTCCTTTAGATTCCGCCCCATGCGGAAAAAACGCTAATATGATACCATAAAATGACGGGACAAGCAATGAAAAAAGCATTTTCATACCCATTCTGACGAAAGTTGTACAATCTAATGAGTCAATTCGGAAAGGCATGCTGTCGAGGAGGAGGACGGACGCCGCCAGAACAATCTTCGTGTATTATCCGGCATGTAATCTCGCTTCTCATGTGTTCGGCTAGTTGAAGACCTGGGCTTGGAAGGTCTCGAAGGCAGCACCGGTCTTCCAGTCGTCCGCACCAAGGCCCGCCTTGAGCGAAAGGTACTTGAGCATCATCGGGACGTCCCAGCCCTGCTCGGGGGCAACCTGCGGAAGAAATACCGCACTGCGTCCACGCTTGCTCAGGATCACGCCATCCCGCCCAATGACGATGTCTTCGGGCCCTTTCACGGGCGTCGGCTCCGTCAGAACCGAAACCTCGAAACTCAGGCTTCCCAATTCGTTCGCCGTGACCGGCGGAAAACGCGGGTCGTGCAGACCGGCGCTCACGGCCATCTCACGCACCGTGTCAAGGACCGGCCGGTTCGACACTATCTGCCCAATACAGCCGCGCAGCTGACCATTCTCCGTCAGGGTCACGAAAGCACCACTGTGCCGCTGGAGCTCACGACCAATTTCCGGCGGCAACTCGGGAGCCCTCACGCCACCCAGCAGGGCGGACTTCAGACTCTGCTCGGCAACCGCCAGCAACGCCTTCCCCGCCGCGGCGGAGAGTTCGCCAACCGTCTGCCCGCCTGCCGGCATATCCTTCAGTGGCTCCGCCCAATCCGCAAACACCGCACCGGACGCATAGCCAACAACGTGCGACCAGTCGCCGGTCCTGTCGCCGGAGGTGGCGTATTCAAGACGCTCGAACCGGGCGGCCTTCGGCAGCACCGCAAGCAGCAGGTGCAGGCACGACTCCCCGCAAATCGTCGCCCCCGTCCGTTGTAGTGCCTCAGACCACATACGGTTGTCATTGGCAGAAAGCGCCTCGAACATTTCACTGTCCAGTGCCGCCAAGCGCTTCTTCACATCATCAACAAATGGCACATAGCCGAAGTCACGTCCGTAATGGGTGAAGTCCGAACTGATCACGACCAGCGTCCGCGCATCCAACAGCCGGCGGAATCCCACGGCGAAGTCCTTCAACCGCCGCAAATCCTGGTCGGAAACGCCATCCCACTGCCCGACGACCGCCGCAGCGACCTCGCAGTTCGGTAGATAGTGACGGATGAGCGGGAGCTCGATATCGACCGCATGCTCCACGGGATGCGCCTCGGCCACATACCTCGCGCCGGGCAGGGCGGCGAGACGGTCGTGGAGCTCGACGGAGAACTTCACCGTCCCGAACGGCGTCGACACGTCCACGGCCGGCTCCACGCTGAACGTACGCCGCATCGCGACATGATGACTCGGCGCCAGGACGATCACGCGGTCGTAGGCGTTCGTCGGCAGACGGGCAAATGCACGCGCCGCCACTCCGCCCGAATAGGCGTAGCCGGCATGCGGAACAATCAGCGCAGCCGGATGGTCAAGGGCTGGGCCATCCACCCGGCCCCCCTCCACCAGCCGCAGAATCTCCTCGGCCGAATTCGGATACCAACTACCTGCTATTCTCGGAACACGCATCTCAGAACCTCCCGTAGATCTTACTGCCGCAGTGGGGACAGTCCCCGTCGCGCACGACATTTTCAAAAACGTCAAACCCACTGCGCCGTACAAGCCGAGCGCCGCAACCAGGACAAACCGTGTCTTCGTTTTCATCAAAGTTCCCACAATAGACGTATTCAAGCCCGGTTCCCCGCGCAATCTCCACCGCCCGTCGCAGCGTCGCGGGCGGCGTCGGCGGACGGTCCTCCATCCGATGGCAAGGGAAGAAGCGCGAGAAATGGACCGGTACCTCCCGTCCCAACTCCTCCGCCACGAACTTGCACCATGCTCGCAGATCCAGGTCGGAATCATTGAACCCAGGAATGACAAGATCCGTGACTTCAAGGACGACGTCCGCCCGCGCCAGCGTCCGCAGGGTCGCGAGGATGGGATCGCGCTCCACTCCGCAGTTCTCGCGATAGCCAGTCTCGGACATCGTCTTCAGATCGATGTTGGCGGCGTCAAGGAACGGTACCAGCTCCGCAAGCGGTTCGGGATTAACGCACCCTGCGCTCACCAGCACGTTGGCAAACCCCGCCGCCTTAACCGCCCGTGCGCAGTCACAGACGTACTCGAACGCAACCAGCGGCTCGGTATAGGTGTAGGCAACGGACTCGACCCCCTCGCGCCGCATCATCGAGACCAGATCGTCCGGCATCAGGCGAACGCCGCGCACCTCCTCAGGCGAGACCTGCGATATTGCCGCATTCTGGCAATTGCGGCAGCGCAGGTTGCAACCGGCCATCCCAAGGGAAAGAACCCGCGTTCCCGGGCGGAAATGAAAGAGCGGCTTCTTCTCCATCGGATCTACCGCAACCGCACACGGCTTGCCGTAGGCGAGCGGCACAATTCGCCCACCCATGTTTCGCCGCGCACGGCAGATGCCCGTCCGTCCCTCTTCCAGACGGCATCCATGCGGGCAAATCCCGCAGACTCGCTGGCCGTGTGCGTCAGACATTGTCTTCGGTTCCCCCCGGATCGACAATGCCATTAACCAGACTCGGCGATGCAAGCTGCCTCTCCACCCATGCCATCAGGAAGTCGACCGTCCTCTTCTGCTGCTCCTCGCTGAGCGCCATGCCGCGTTTTACCTTCCACCACTTCTCCATGCATCCACGGCAGCACATCGCCGATCCGTGCATTGCCTTGAATATTGGATGCCCGCGCATGGGAGTCTGCCTGCCGTCGTTCACTGGCAATGCGGGCGCAAGCTTCTGCGAGACAAAATCCTCCGCATGGCGGCGGATAAGATCCATCCCCTTCTCGATGACGTACTCGCGATCGTCCGCGGTCAGCTTGAACCGGCCGCGGAACCTGCTTCTTGCCAGACGCACGAATGCCTCGTCCTTCGTCATCAGACTTCAAAATCTGTCATCAGATTTCAAAATCCAGACACATCCGGGTCGCCGTGAACGGGCGCACCTTCGTGTTCGCAACCTCCACATGCGCTGGATGGACGGCGTAGCCCTTGAGCGCGGACTCCGATTCGAACGTCGAATCGAGCATCACGTCGGCATTCGAACTTGCTAGGCCCTCGGTGCGCACAACGATGTCGACAAGTCCGGGGACGACGCCTCTGAGGCCCTCGAGACCCGATTTGATCGCCGCCTTGACCGCAGTTTTGTCTGCCAGCTCGTCCTTGAGTTTCCAGAGAATCACGTGCTTTACCATCTCAATCTCTCCTTTTTTTCTAATTTGTGGACAGTATAGCATTTAATCACCCTATTGTCAACGGAATCTCCTAACGCATTCCAGAATTCGGATCCTCTAGGCGAAACGCCCCGCATGCGTTCGTAGCGAAACGCCACGCATGCGTTCGTTCGGATGCGTTCTTAAGTTAAATTGTTCCGAACTAAAATCCAACTTGCTCCGGAACGAATGCCGCAAAACGGTTCTGTCAGATTCACGTGCGCCATTCGTATATTATGGTACCATGTTTTCGCTTTCCCTCCGTCAGCTTCGCTTTCTGTTCTCACTGCTCGCGTCTTCACCGGGCATTCTTTTCTTATATTCCCCGCTTCTCGTCGCACTCACACTCATCGGCGTGGCCGCGCCGTTCGCTACCGGACGCTTCATTGACGCGCTCGCCTATGGGCGCCCACCGCTCGTCCCTTTTATCCTTCTCGCCGCGCTTCTCCTCGTGAAGGCCATCCTCGGCCCCCTCCTGCAACGCTTCATTTCGGGACAGTCGCACAAGATTGAAACCGATCTCCAGTTCCGCGTTCTTGAAGCTACGATGAACCTTGAGCCGTTCCAACTCGCGTCGGCCGAGAATGGCAAGATCGTCGCCAAACTCACGCGCGACGCCTTCGCGGTCGGCGGTTTCGTGCGTGGATTCTTCCCGCGGCTTCTCCAAACCGTCGTCATGATGTTCGCCGCCGGATGCGCCCTCTTCAACCGTTCGCCGGTTCTTGCGATCGCATTCATGGCCTGCGTGCCACTGACCCTGGCCGCATTCACCCCATTCTCCAGACGGTTCGCCGAAAGCGCACATCG